>NZ_LT575483.1:717629-1075861 GCF_900086705.1 Massilibacillus massiliensis
TCCGCAGGAATCACCGCCGAAGCTTGTACGATTCCGTTTAAACAAGCCGACACCACCAAAAAGCTTAAAATTAATTTCTTACTCACTACGATACGCCTCCAATTCATAAAATCTCATCAACAAGCACCCCTCATTAAAGTATATAAAGATTATCCATCCCCTCCTTTTCCTGCCTGAATAAAACACTATCGTAAACACGCAAAAATGATTTATCATCAACTACCTTGAGAATGCGAATCCCCATAGGATCTGGTGCTGCAATCGGTACATTGCTTAAAGCGCTCTTGTGGATTCGATTCATCTTCAATATCATTGTAGCGTCTCAGCCACATTCGTACCATTAAGCAAATTTCCTATGCCTTGCGGAAACTCTTATGATCAGACGCGTGTAAGAAAATTTTCATCTCGATAAAAAAGAGCAGATCCACGATAGATCTGCTCCAATCACAAATTTTTTAATTTTCACCTTTTATCTTTTTCACTGATCAGCGTTTATCTCTTTTCATCGGAACAACATCCGTTGTTTCCATATAGAATTTCAGGATTCTTTCCCGCATGTTCAAAATAAGCGCCTGATACCGAGGATCATCAATCAAATTGTTCAACTCGTTTGGATCATCAATCAAATCATATAACTCACTTTTTTCATAAAGTCGCTCTACATATTTATGCTGTCCGACTCTGACCATCACCGCTTTCGTATGCTCCGGTCCCTCACTGCATTGACTGCTGATTTTAGGCCAATACTGCGATTCCGGTCCGTGCCCTGCTTCCGTCGCCTGAATTTCACCATGAATTCTGCCGCCTTCTGCGAACACAGCATCTCTATGCTCTTCACGGCCTGCTAATACAGGTACGATCGATTGACCAAATTGCGTATACGGCAACGTAAATCCAGCGATATCCGCAATCGTTGCACACAGATCAACAAGTTCCACGAAGGCATCACTGATTCTTGCCTGTACCTGCAAGCCTGCCGGAGGTTTGATAATAAACGGCACATTACAAACTGGATTTTCAAATGTATTTTGTGTCTTCTCTACGATCCCATAATCACCTGTATAATCACCGTGATCACTGAACATCAATACGGCCGTATCATCATAAAGCCCCTTTTCCCGCAGTGCATCCATTACCAATCCATAATGATGATCCAAACGGGAAACCATCGCATGATACGTCGCCCGCAGCTCTTTCAGCCGCTCTTCACTCCATGAACCCAGACCCTGCTTTTCATAAATGCTTTTTAACATACTCGGCTTTGCAGCCCAGTCTGCAGGTATCGGACGAATATCTTCAATCAGCGTACGGTCAATCGAGCTGAACCATGGCTCCTCACAAACATACGGAGGATGTGGAAAAAGTAAAGTAATATAGATGCAAAATGGTTGTTCACTTTCAGCCGGCCACTGCTCGATAAATTCCAGCGCTTTGTTTACACAGTTCCAATCATACTGCACAAATCGATTATCGCGCTCACCCTTGCCTGCAAAAAACGAATAATAGGTATCGTCTCCCGGTTTACCCCGATATCCATTTTCCCACGTCTTATTCACAGAAGATTGAAATCCGGCATTCTTAGGATAGCCGCTATAATATTCATCGCAATACGCATCTAAGGATCGATCTGCAGGGATGACATCATTTCTGCCCAGCCATAAAACGTGATAACCTTCATTTTTCAGCGTTTTAAGCAGCATCGGATCATCTTTTTCCAGCAAATAATGCATCGTGCGATGACCACGCGTATGCGGATACCAGCCTGTTAAAAAGCTGCATCGACTTGGAACACAAACATTATTCTGACAATACGCATTGCGAAATGAAACCCCATCCTGTTGCACTACCTTATCTAAATTTGGCGTTATCGCTGCCTGGTTTCCCAAATGCCCTAACGCATCTGCTCTCATTTGATCAGCAACAAATACCACAATGTTAGGTCTTTTCTCCATTGTACTCACCCCAATTACATTTTTACCGGCAAGAACGATTGCCTGACAAATGATTTTTGTTCATCCACCCGATGAAATTCGCAAAAATTTCAGCTCAGTTTCATCACTTTGATTTTTTTTGACTTCCCTCATGCTGCAGTTCAAATAAAACGTATTTCAAATCACCAGTAAAATGGAAACCACGGTGATCCGCATAATTTTTACTTACCGGTGAATTACTGTCTTCCCCTATACTGAGTCCTTCTGCCGAAATATTCCCACCAAAAGTTTTAGAAAGTTCTACCTCTCCAACGAGATGATCATCAATAAAAATTGAAGCCACGCCCTGTGTTTTGCCCGTTCTTACAAATTGATATTTCAACGTAGTTGCGCCCGTAGGCACCACTTGGTTTGACTCAAGTTTCGTAACTTCACCAAAATAATTTTGTTCATACACCAACCGATTATTTTTTACATAAAGCGTATAGCCGGAAAATGCGTCTCCCTGTGCAACCAAAACACCTTCTGCTTTTTTCGTATCTCTCGTAACTGGTACCGTAATTGTATACGAGGATGCTTTCAATATTTTAGGACCTGCCGACTGGCCAATCCGCTCCATTCCCGCATAATACTTAAAGCTACTTCGATTATTCAGCGCATCTGTAGGTCCTGGTTTTCTCTGTAGGATCATCCCGCGTTTTTTCGCCTCAGTCTGCCAAAGCGCTTTTAACTGCGCTAACTTCTCCGGATACTGCGCCGCCAGATCATGGGCTTCCGTATAGTCTTGATTTAAATTGTACAATTCCCAGCGATCCTCTTCAAAAGGGCGTCCTTTTCTTTTTTGCGTGGACCATCCATCCGTATAGCTTGCAACAGCCTTCCATCCATCCTGAATAATCGAGCGATTGCCCTGCAGCAGTTTAACAATTGGCGGATGCGCTTCAGCAGGCTTTCCATAGGAAAAAGTATTTGCAATACTAACGCCGGTCATTGGCAATTGCTTTATTCCCTGATAAACCTCAGGTGCTTTCAGATGTAATACATCCAAAACCGTTGGCGTAAGATCACTTACATCCACCCTCGCTGTAGAAATTTCTCCTCTGCGCTTGATGCCTTCCGGCCATTGAATAATCAGAGGCGTCCTCGTCCCTCCATTATATGCAGAGCCTTTATATGCCTTAAACGGTGTATTGCTTACCATAGACCAGCCTCGTGGATAAAGCCCCTGAAAATCCGGACCGCCCATTTCCTGCAGCTCTTTTAAATAGGCCGGTATCTTAGACGTACCATCACGCACTTCGCCGCGAATGGCAGGAAAATACGCTGCGCCTTCATCTCCGCCATAACAAGTTGCTCCATTATCTGATAAAAGAACAATCATTGTATTGTCATATTGTCCAACTTGTTTAAGGTAGCTGACCAATTTGCCAATCTGTTCATCTGCATGCGTTAAAAATCCGGCATAGGTTTCTTCAAACCGTGTAACCACTTTCTTTTCATCTGCGGATAAACTATTCCACAACTTCACTTCCGGATCCCGTACTGAAAGCTCGGCATCCGCAGGGATAATCCCCAGCGCCTTTTGCTTTTCAAAGCGCGCCTGCCGAATTTTGTCCCAGCCCTGATCATAGACGCCGTTATAGCGGTCAATGTATTCTTTCGGAACCTGATGCGGTGAATGCGGCGCCCCAAATGCCAAATACAAGAAAAATGGTTTATCCGGGGACACTGAAACCTGATCCGCAATATATTTTTCCGCCTTATTCACTACATCTTCAGAAAAATGATACCCTTTCGTCTTTGGCGTTTCTATTATATGATTATCTTCCACCAATGGCGGATCATATTGATCCGCTTCTCCCTCCAGAAAACCATAATATCGCTCAAAGCCCTTCCCAAGAGGCCAATAGTCAAACGGACCGGCAGGTGTCAGCTGATGCATAGGTGCCACATGCCATTTTCCTACAGCCATCGTCGAAAATCCATTCAATTTAAGAATTTGCGCCACTGTAGCAGCCTTATCGGTAATACGCCCCCGACTATCAGGCGTATTGATGCCAAAATCCAGATCGGCGAGATTTCCCATTCCGACCGTATGACTATCCCGCCCGGTAAGCAGAGCTGCCCGGCTGGGAGAACAGATCGGACATACCTCCGAATTATTATATCGCAGACCATTCGCAGCCAATTGATCAATATTTGGAGTTTGAATTTCCGAACCATAGGAACCAAAATCGGAAAATCCCATATCATCCAGTACGATATAAATGATATTTGTCTTTTGCATTTTATTGCTTTGCACTGCCGGTAATTGTGACAAATCATCTCTTACCGGAATTGCCGCTGCGGCTACAGGAGCAGCCACAGACAGCAGATGAGCAGCAGAAACTCCTAAAACAGACAGCCGCAGCAATGCTTTTTGCGTTCGTTTATCCATCATGTCATCACCCTCTCAATCCGCTTAATTTACGCAGATTTTTATGTAGACTATATTTTATAACATTTCCTTTTGCTCTTCCCGAATCACGCCATCTTTCTTCTCAATAGAAATTACAGGTCCCGATTCATCTTTTCAACCGTAGATTTCTATCATTTTGCAGCTCTTTTTATGTCAAATCGTACATATTGGTATGTACCTTTAAAGCGAAAATCATCTTTGCTCTTTTGATAATCACTGCCGACCAGGCCATGACGGTCACACCCAATATCGAAGGTCTCATCACTTGATTGTCCAAATGTTTTTTCTATCTGCTTCTCCCCAACACTGATGCCATTAATCCGCAATTCACCCCGACCTGTAAACGGACCTGTTTTGGTGAAAACATATTGAACCTGCACTTTACCTTCAGGCACGGGCAGATCAGATACGATTCGCGTGACTTTTCCAAAGTAGTTATGCTGGTATACCAAACGGTTGTTTTTCACATATAAAGCATATCCGGTTTTTGCATTGCCAAGGGAAACGAGTACCCCATCCTGCGATTCGTTTTTGCGTTCAATTGGCACTGTAATTGTATATGATGTATTATAAATTGCCGGGCCCGCCCCTGAGCTCATTTGATTTACACCAGCATAATATATATAGGCATCACGTTGAACAGTCGTTGGCGTATTTTCATTTTCTTTAAGTATTGCACCATGCTTCTGTGCTTCTGCACTCCACAATACCTGCAATTCTTTTAATTTTTCCGGATACTGTGCTGCCAAATCCTGCGTCTCTGCATAATCCTTATTTAGATCATATAGCTGCCACACATCCTGCGTAAACGGAGTTCCTTTTTTATGCGTAGCAACTGCTTTCCAGCCATCTTTAAAAATTGCGCGATTTCCGGCAAACAAATAATATTGAACCCCATGGAGCGAAGGCGCATCCGCATCCGCAAAAGTTGCTTTTATACTCTTCCCATCCAGCGGTAACTGCGCTATGCCATGATAGGTTGCCGGAGCTTCAACCCCCGCAATATCATAAACGGTTGGTGTAATATCACTCACATGAACAAACTGGCTGCGTTTTTCATTCTTCGCCTGAATTCCTGCCGGCCAGTGTACGATTAAAGGTTCACGTACGCCACCATTATGTAATCCAAACTTATAGCCTTGAAATGGTGTATTACTTGCCATTGCCCAGCCTTTTGGATAAATTGCCGCAACCGATGGTCCGCCGATTTTATCTTTCAGCGGCAATAATTCTTTTACCGACGGTTGAATCCCCCTAAACGCTTTCAAATCATAATCCGTACCATTTTGCTCACCATTACCGGTAGCACCATTATCAGAAATGACAACAATCATCGTATTGTCATATTGTCCAGTCTTCTTTAACGCATCAACAAGCCGTCCAATCTGCACATCCGCATAAGTAAGAAATCCTGCATAGGCTTGTTCAAACCGCGCAAATAATTGTTTTTCGTCCTTCGATAAACGATCCCATGCTTTTACCGTTGGATCGGCAGGCGATAATTTTGCATCCTTTGGAATAATCCCCATTGCCTTCTGCTTTTCAAAACGTGCCTGCCGTATTGCATCCCAGCCTTTATCATAAACCCCTTGATACATATCAATATATTGCTGCGGTGCCTGATGCGGCGAATGTACTGCACCTGGTGCATAATACAAGAAGAACGGCTTGTCCGGGTTCACAGAAACCTGATCGGTCAAAAACTGCAGTGCCTTATCTGTCATATCTGCCGAAAATTGATAGCCTTCTTCTTTTGGTGTTTCTATGGCGTGATTGTCATAAATGAGTACCGGATCAAATTGATCTGTCTCCCCGCCCAGATAACCATAAAAACGTTCAAAGCCTTTTCCCAAAGGCCAATATTCAAATGGACCGGCAGGTGTCGCCTGCGGAATCGGTGCCAGATGCCACTTACCGACCGCCATCGTACTATAACCATTCGCCTGCAGTACCTGAGCCACCGTTGCTGCATTGTGATTGATCCTTGCTCTCATATTCGGATTTTTCGGTCCCAGATCCACACTCGCCAGACTTCCCATGCCAACCGCATGGTTATCCCGTCCAGTCAACAATGATGCACGCGTCGGCGAGCAAACCGGACAGGTATTAAAATTATTATAGAGCAGCCCGTCTGCCGCCAATTGGTCAATATTCGGCGTTTTAATTTCTGATCCATAACTGCCAAAATCAGCAAACCCCATATCGTCCAGTACAATAAAAATGACATTGGGCCTGCTGCTCTCCGCCTTGTTCTTCACATTCACTGCTGTGCTTTGCTCAGCTGCACTGGCAAAGGCAGTTGCTGTATACAGGTTTGCCGTCATTGCGACACTCAGGCTAACTGCCGATAAACCAAGAAACACCCTGCTTCCCTTGTTACTGTTCATTTTGCTCTCCCTCTCCCTTATATCATAATTTTTAAACGGCATGCATCAGACCGATAAACAAATCGCATGACCACACCGTCTTACCGTCATTGATCAAAGTCCTGGTACAGTCTGCAAGGATCAGCTTAATCGCATTTACTATTTTCTCCCTCTTCTTGTTTGAGTAGTACCTTATCATATGCCCGTAAAAATGGAATATAAAGAACTACGCTTAACACGAGCAACCCAAACCAAAGAACAACTGCCCGCCAATCCATCGTCGACAGAAAAGCCGCAAAAGGTCCTGGTGTTGTCATTGGTGCATTGATATAAATACGCCCCACCAAATTTAAATCAAATGCATAATATGAAATTAACCCATTGAGCATTGGGATAAACACCATAGGAATAAACAAAAATAAATTTAAAATCATCGGTAAAGAGAATAAGATTGGCTCACTCACATTAAAAATTACAGGAATAATGCCTATTTTAAATACCGATTTCATATGTTCTGATTTACCGACGATATACGCCGCGATAATCAAGGCTAAAGCTGCACCTGAACCGCCAAAATTTGCGAAAAAGATCCAATATCCGCCCGCTAAAATATGTGGTAATTCCTGGCCATTTGCCAATGCCTGCGCATTCTCTGCAAAATTCGCCATAAAAAACGGCATCGTTACTCCACCAATGGTTGCTCCACCATGAATTCCAAAAAACCATAATCCATTTAACAAAAACATAATCAATAAAATTCCCCAGGCCGAATCGGATGCAGAGACTACCGGCGAAAATATTTTCATCGTAAGCTGTGCGAGATTGAGGTTCCATAAACTCAAAGAAACTTCATTCAAAGACATAAAGAAAAACACGTTAATAAATAAGGAAATTAATGCTTCAAACGGTGCTGCTACCATCGACGGCACACTTGGCGGCATCGTAATCTTCAGTCCCTTTTTATCAAGCATCCTTGTGATTTCAATCGTTCCCATCGCGATAATAATGCCCAAAAACATCCCCTTGGCATCAAGATAATTCATATTCATATAGGGTGCCTTGTTTACGGTTTCCACTGTAGCTGTCACACAGAAGAAGGTGAGCAAAGCCGTAATCACACCACTTAATTCATTCATCTTATATTTTCTGCTCATAAAATAAGCTACACCAATCACAGTAAAAAGTCCCAAAACTCCCATTGACATCTGATACGGCAGCATAAGTACATTTGCATGAGCAGCTGCCCAGGTCTTCCAGCTTACAAGCAGAGCCGTAAACCAATTCGTTCCCTCCATCATTTTTGCATCTACCGGCGGCTGTGCCACAATTAATGCAACCCCGCCTAAAATTGTCAATGGTGTAACCGCCATTAATCCGGCTTTCATCGCATCAATATGTGCTTCCTCTCCCACACGAGCTGCCAGAGGAACCAATTTCTCCTTTATCGTATCCTGCCATCCTGAAAATAATGCCATTTCTTTACCTCCTGTTATTTGTTACTCAATCACAAACATGACGTCTTTAGCTTGTTTATAGGTTCACCCTGTCTTTATGTTGAAAATAAAATTCTTATCAGACATCGCTGCTAGTCTTATTGTATAAGCTCCTGCGCCTGCGTACAATTAAACAAATTTCCTATGTATTGAGGAAAATCCCCCTACTTTACTACACACAACTTCTTCATAACAGATGATTACAGCGGCCAAAATTGACTTTTCAATTCACCGCCGGAGCTTATGCGTTCTATATAAATTGGACAGATCCATGGACCTGTCCAATTTTCCTGCTGTTTATTTTTTATCCTGCTCCAATTCAAACAACACAAACTCGTATTGCCCGGAAAACGGGAATTCACCTTTATCTTTATAATCCGCACTTACCGGAGAATATCGGTCACAGCCAATATCCATTGCTTCTGATCCAGTCAGTCTGAAACGTTTCGCAATCTGCGCTTTACCTGCTAAATTTCCATTCACGTACAGGTATCCAATCCCGGAATTTTTATCCGTCTTCTCGAATTTATAGCTGATCAATGATTTTCCAAGTCCAATCGGTACCTCAATACGATTTACCGTTCCAAAGTAATGATATTCATAAATCAATTTGTTATTTTTTATAAACATCGTATATCCATAGTTAAGATTGCCCATGGAGAAAAGTACCCCTTCATCCGCTTTGCTTGTCCGATCGATCGGAACCGTAATCGAATAAGATTTTCCCGGGGTATTTGGCGCAGCCCCCATGCCGATAGAGCCTACACCTGGATAATATTTGTACACAGTCTGCTTGGACCCGGCATAAATCGAATTAATTTCTTGCAGCGGCGTACCATGCCTGTCGGCTTCCGATTGCCACAGTGCCTGCAATTCTTTTAGTTTTTCCGGATATTTTGCAGCAACATCCACTGTTTCTGCGTAATCTTCCGTCAGATGATACAACTTCCATTGATCCTGGGAAAACGAGGTCCCTTGCTGATGAATTGCAATCGCTTTCCAGCCATCTTTATAAATTGACCGATTGTTATGGTGCAGATAATACTGCGCTCCATGCGTGGATGGTGCATTTTGCCGCTGAAACGTAGGCACTAAACTAGTCCCATCGATCGGTAATTGTTGAATACCATGAAAGGTATCCGGTGCCTTCACGCCGGCAATATCCAGCACTGTCGGCGTAAGATCTGTTACATGCGCATACTGCGTCCGCACATGATTTGCCTTTGTTTTTATGCCTTTCGGCCAATGAATAATTAATGGTGCTCTCGTTCCTCCAGCAAATACTGTTTCTTTAAAGTTTTGAAACGGCGTGTTTGAAACGTTTGCCCAGCCTCTTGGCACAGCACCGCCAAAATCAGGTCCGCCCAAATCTTTACTATGCTTCTTCAAATATTCTACCGATGGTATCTCTCTATGATATGCTTTGATATCAAAATCGTTGCCGTTTTCTCCGCCAAGCGCTGTCGCTCCATTATCAGAGATAATTGCAATCATTGTATTGTCATATTGACCAGTTTCTTTAAGCTTAGCTATAATTTCGCCAATTTTTGTATCTGCATAGGTCAAATACCCCGCATAAACTTGCATAAATCTGGCGCTAACTTTTTTTTCATCCTCCGTAAGCGACTCCCATGCCTTCACTTTTGCATCGCGCGGCGTCAATTTTGCATCCGCGGGTATAATCCCCAAGTTTTTCTGCTTTTCAAACCGCGCTTCGCGAATCTTATCATACCCCTGATCATATACACCATTATACAGTTCAATATACTCTTTTGGAGCTTGCAAAGGCGTATGTACTGCACTAAAAGCAGTATAAAGGAAAAACGGCTTATCCGGCGTTACCGATACCTGATCCGTAATAAATTGATTTGCCATCTTTGCTATATCCGCAGTAAACTGCGTATTCGTCCTATCAGACGAACTAATTTGATGATTATCGTAAATCAGCAACGGGCTATACTGATCAGTTTCTCCGCCCAGGTAACCATAAAACCGTTCAAACCCTTTAGCCAAAGGCCAGTTGTTAAATGGACCGGCCGGTGTTACCTGCGCAATCGGTGTCAGATGCCATTTGCCTACCCCCATGGTACTGTAGCCATTCGCCTGTAAAATTTGCGCTACGGTTGCAGCCCGATCTGTAATCTGCGCACGAAAGTTCGGATATTTCGGTCCCATATCCAAATTCGTAATATATCCCATGCCAACAGCATGATTATCCCGCCCGGTCAGGAGCGAAGCACGCGTCGGTGAACAAACCGGACAAACATTAAAATCATTATAAACCAGTCCATCCGCAGCCAGTTTATCAATATTCGGCGTTTTAATCTCAGACCCATACGCGCCAAAATCACTAAATCCCATGTCATCAAGAACGATATAAATGAAATTTGTTTTTTCTTTACCAGCGCCGTTAAAGACCGGTGTCGAGATATCCTGCTTCATCACAGCCGCCTGAACCGAAGGCACAACTACATTTAAACTGACAGCGACAGCAACGCCTAAAGCCGACCAGCGCTTAACCTGTCCCTTTTTCAATACTGGTTGCATACCAATTCCCCCTCTTATCGTTTCTCATCCTACATGACAACCAAGCAAACAATTCATAAAAATCCATACAGTACGAAAATAATTTTAAGAATTTTCTATTTTTAATCTTCACGCATACTTGATCCACGACTTGCAATCAATTTCTTATACCAATAAAAACTTTTTTTCTTGATTCTCCGTAAATCTTTTAAATCAAATTCATCCCGATTTACATAAACAAAGCCATACCGTTTTCCAAATCCGGAGTGCGTACTTACCAAATCAATCGCAGACCATGGACAGTACCCCATCAAATCAACCCCATCCGTGATTGCCAGTTGCGCCTGTTCAAGGTGCTGCCGCAAAAAATCAATTCGATACGAATCATCAACAGTTCCATCGGCCTCAATTTTGTCATAAGCCCCCAATCCATTTTCAGTAACCAACAGAGGTAAATGATATCGATCCTGCAATTCCCGCATTGTATTCCTAAAGCCAACAGGATCAATCGTCCAGCCAAACTTAGTTTTACCCAGATATGGATTAACCTCGGTATAATACACACCGTCTTCATCCTTTGCAACCTGCTGATCTGCTTTGCCATTCGTATTTGCCTTATTCCTGCTGCCTGCGACCGTTGCTGTCGAATAGTAATTAAATGCAATAAAATCAGGCTTTGCTTTTTGCAATATTTCCATGTCGCCATCGAGAATCTCAGGCATACAGCCTTTTTCTTCAAAATATCGCCAAACCAGACGATGATAACGACCAAAAACGGCAGCATCCAAATAGAGCCAATTGCGTATAGCCGACCAATTCTGTGCTGCTATATAATCTTCCGGTTTGCAGGTCGCCGGATAAACGGTACTGATATTAGGTGCCGGACCAATCTTTGCCTGCTTACACATCGTATGACAAAGCTCCATTACTTTTGCCTGCGCAACCAGCATATGATGATTTTGCTGATACAAGTCTTTCTTCCCTTGCTCTTTAAATAATCCAAGTGCTGCACCATGAAGAATCATCATATTCTGCTCATTGATCGTCAGCCAATAGTTCACTTTATCGCCAAAATGATCAAACAGAACTTTTGCGTACTCAACAAATGCATCCACTGTTTCCCGATTACCCCATCCGCCATTTTCCTGCAGTGCATATGGCAGATCAAAATGATACATCGTAACCACAGGCTCAATATGATACTTGCACAATTCATCAAGTAAATTCCGATAAAACGCAATGCCCTCTGGATTTACCACACCACGTCCATTCGGCAAAATCCTTGTCCATGCAATAGAAAATCGATACGCTTTCAATCCCATTTCAGCCATCAGTGCAATATCTTCCTTATACTGGTGGTAATGATCACTTGCTACTTTAAAATCACTCTTATCCGCTGCATGATGACCTCGATCCATGACCGATACACCCTTACCCTCGGCATCCCATCCGCCCTCAACCTGATAAGCCGAAGTCGATGCCCCCCACAAAAACTCTGCCGGAAATTCTTTTTTGTTTAAAAATCTCATGTAACCTTCTCTCCTTACCGCAGTTTTATTTTAACTTTACATCATTTTCTGTTTATGCAGACTGCTCAAAAAATAAATTCACCGATGATGCCTGCACCAATCAACAAGAGAATAGGATTCACATAACCTTTTATCAATAGCCAGAAACTAATTACCATAAGAATTGTACTTTTCATATCAATCCCTCCTGAACCACCGATAATTCCATTGCTAATGGCAAATTTAATCGCTGCATATACAATTGTGCCAATAATCGTAGCCCGTAAACCATAAAATACCGATTGGAGCAGCCGATGATGCTGAAATTTAAGAAATAATTTTCCCAGAACTAAAATCACAAATAAAGACGGCAGCGTAATAGCAACACACGCAGTCACTGCGCCCATAACGCCGGCCATCTTAAACCCAATGACAGACCCGCTATTGGCAGCAATTGGCCCTGGTGCCATAGCCGCTACCGCAATAATATCGGTAAGTGCTCGCACATCCAACCATTGATGCCGCGTTACCTCGCTTTCAATGATCGGAATAATCGCATAGCCTCCGCCAAAACCAATAAACCCTATTTTAAAAAAAGTAATAAAAATCTCCATATATTCATGCATATTCACAAGTCTGCTTTCTCTTCATTTATCTTCTGCTCCTTTTTGTTTTTCAGCACTTGCATGTTAAACACAAAAACGCCCAAAAAAGCGCCGGACAGAATAACAAAAATAATATTAATCTGTGGAATAAACAACAAAACGGCCAAACTGACCAGACAAATCAGCCAGCTGCTTCTATCAATCAAAGCAGAATGCGACATTTTATAAGCAGCCGAAGCAATCAATGCCACAATAACCGGACGAATCCCCGCCAGCGCTGCCAGGACATGTACATTATGCTGAAAAGAAACAAAGGCAGTTGCCAATAGAATCACAATCGCAAAGGTCGGAATGACCATGCCCAGCATGGCTGCAAATGCGCCCGGAATACCGGCAACCTGATAACCGACGAAAATAGCAGAATTTGTCGCAATCGCCCCCGGTGCGGATTGTGCCAACGCAAAAATATCAACGATTTTATCGCCTGCAATCCATTTCTTTTTTTCCACAATCTCACGTTCCAGTATAGGAACCATCGCAAATCCGCCCCCAAAGGAAATCGGTGACAATTTAAAAAAACTCCAAAACAACGCTATACATAATAAAAAACACTCTTTTTTTTCTTTAACTTCCATGAATCTAACCTACTCATACTTAAATTTGGCAGATTTTCTTCAAATCGCCCTCATTCAATAACCTCAACAATAACATTGCTGAGGTTATCATCCCTTTCATCTCCTTATCAGACCAATGTCGCAGCTATGCATACGCTTCAAATACATCAATTAGCTCTTCTACCAGATCAATCACTAATATTGCATTCATCAAATGATCCTGGGCATGTACCGTAAGCAACCCCAATTCCATCTTTTCATTACTTGCTTCCCTCTGGATCAATTCCGTCTGTATCTTATGCGTTTCCAGAGATTTCTTCGAAGCCTCTTTGATCAGTTCCCTCGCCTTAGCAAAATTCTTATTCCTTACTTCCCCAAGTGCAGAAATTGCCAACCGATTTGCCTCGCCTGCTCCCAGTATCATCATCATCAGTGTTTCTTCATTCATCTTTTTCCACCTCTGCCGTCAATCGCCTTATCGATTACGCCTGCTCCTTATATAGTTTCTCTGCATAATCAATGACTTCCCTGCCTCGCCCCATACCATAATCCATTGGATTAATCACAGCAATCGGCTTATGATACGAATCAAAATCCCGCTTTATATGATTCAGTTTATGTCCTACCTGCGGTCCAAGCAGCACCACATCAAACTCCCTGATGAAATCCTCTGTCTGCGAAATCGGATGCGCCTCAATCCGCCAGTCCTTTTGCTCCTCTGTTAACGCCGCTTTCATCTTATTCACCAGCAGGCTCGTTGATAAGCCAGCCGCACAAACTAATAAAATATTCAAAACCTTTTCCTCCCCATGATCCTACGATAGCTCATCGTTAAATTTTCACTCTTTTATTGTACGCTCCCCCTATCATGCGAACAATTCAACAAATTTCCTCACCGGTTAGGAAAACCTACGGTATCATAAAAAATCCACTGTTGAAAAAAACCTGCCAAAACATATAAATCCTGCTTCTCATCTAATATCAAAAAAAAAGAGCAGAATGATGCCATAAAACATTCCATCGCATCATTCTGCTCTTTTATTCTATTTTGACCTAATACCCAGCTTTTTTTATCGCGATTGGCCCTTTTATCGCATCCTTTACCCGGGATGCCGGAAGACCGTTTTCAATCAATTGCCGCATCACTTTCATATAAGGATGAATATGACGGAAATACTTCTTATATCCCGCACACAGATAATTTAAGCCTGATTCCCCTGTTGGTGTCGTCAAAAATCTATGTTTCGGGCACTCACCCTGACAGGCGAATTTCGCCTCACATTCCAGACAATACTCCGGTAATCCTGCACTTTTTTGCAATCCGAATTTCTGTTGCTTATCTGCAACAGCCATTTCCCCAGGCGCAGCAGTCAAAATATTTCCCAAATAGTAATCAGGATATACATAATGATCACAAGCATACACGCCACCATCATGCTCCATAACAACAGATTCCCCGCAATGCTCAGCAAATACGCAAACCGTGGAAGCCAATCCCATCCATGAAGTCAAAGCCCACTCAAAATTCATTACATAAATCTTTCCTACATCCTGACGCACCCATCGATCAAAAACTTTAATCAGGAAATTTCCGTATGCTTCCGGCTCAACCGTCCACTCCGTCACATCAGCCTGCATGATTTCCGACTGCACTGCCGGCGGTACTGCCAAATGCAAGCCCAGTTCCCCTGCCGCACAATCCGGATTCCGTTCCACAATAGGAATAAATTGCATATATTTGACACCGGCATTCTTAAAGAACCGATAGATATCATCCGGACGATATGCCGCTTCCTTCGTAATGCAGCATAAAACATTGTACTCAACCTGATGCTTTTGCAGCAAGCGCAGCCCTCTCATCACCTGTTGAAAGGATGGCGCGCCGTCATTCTGGCGCCGATAGCGGTCATGAATAAAATCCGGCCCATCCATACTCAACCCAACCAAAAAATTATGCTCCTTTAAAAAAGCACACCACGCATCATCCAACAGCGTCCCATTCGTCTGCAGCGAATTCGTGATCTTTTTTCCGCCGGCATATTTTTGCTGCAAAACAACCGCCCTTTGATAAAATTCTAAACCTAAAAGCGTTGGTTCCCCGCCCTGCCAGACAAATGCAACCTCCATAGCTGGCTGTGCCTGAATATATTTACGAATAAACACCTCCAGAACCTCATCCGACATACAATAATTCTCAGTCTGTGGAAACAGCGCTGTTTTTTCTGTATAAAAACAATACGTACAATTCAGATTGCACCTTGGTCCAATTGGTTTCGCTAACATATGAACAGATTTTTGTCCTTGCATGCTCCCTATCACCTTTCCAAATAAACACTGATCTCTGAGACCTTTAACGATTTGCACTATATTTGATCTTATCATCCCTGTACTAAAAACTATTATATAAATTATTAAAATTTTTGACAATTAAATATTTTTCCTCTTTTTTCTATCCAGTTTAGGAAAAAGGAAAAATAATCAAAGAGGATGTGAGAAATACTTTCTTTTAGAGAATTATAATTTATTAGTTTTATTTTCTTATAAATAAATCTATCAAATAAGACATTATACCTATTTGTTACAGCACATTTTCATGCTATTATGAAGTCAAAGGTATTACTCTTCTATTTTTACTATCTTGCGACATGCAAGATAGTATTTTTTTTAAAGGGCATTCACGCTGAAAATCGTGAATGCCCTTTTTACATCATCCGTTCAGAATAACGTGCAGACGCTTTGCCTTGCAACTTCCTTTTTGAATATGCTTTAACGATAGAATCTATTTGTTTTTCAAAAATAAGCCCCAAAACGTAAAAAATCACCCACGACAAAGAACTCGCTTCATACCGTGCCGAACTTATTGCAGAACAAAAAGGGCAATCAGCTTTACAAAATTTTCAAAATCAAAAAAAGGCATAAAAAAAGCCGCCCAACATGGACGGTAGATTACATATTACTTTTATTGCTTTTAAGCTACATCCAGTTGACATACGACAATTAAATTAGTATAATATAAACATAGGAAGTGATACTAATGCCGGAAATAACAAGATTCTACGGAATCATTATTAAAATCTTTTTCCGCAACGAACACAATCCCCCACATATCCACGCTGTATACGGCGAATATAATGGCGTTTTCGATATCTCAACTCTTGAAATGATTGAAGGCGACTTGCCAAGCAAGGGCGTTAAACTCGTTCAAGAATGGGGCGCGCAATATAAAATTGAACTCCAAAAAATGTGGGATACTAAACAAGTTAAAAAGTTACCTCCACTAATGTAAAAATAAGCCGCAAGTTTTTGGCTTGCGGCTTGTCAAAAGGAGTGAAATATATGTTATCTATCAAAGTATTGAGCGTAGTTCCTTTAAAGGATATGTATCTTCTTGTTTTCTTTGAGAATGGTGTTGTTAAAAAATTCGATGTAAAGCCTATCATAAAAGACTTTCCGGAATTCGAAACATTAAAGAATGTTGACTTGTTTAATCTAGTAAACGTCGAAACTGGTGGTTATGGAGTTTCATGGAATGAGGATTTAGATTGTTCTGAAGGTGAACTTTGGGAAAACGGCGTTGAAATTCCCCTCTCCCTTTCCGACTTTGTTAGTTTTACTAAATATAACGTCGTCAATACTAAAGAAGCATCCGAAATTCTTTCTTGCTCACGACAAAATATCGAAGCGAGTATTAAGCGAGGACGCATCTCCCCTATCAAAGAATATCAAAAAACTAAACTTTTTGTAAAACCAGACATTTTGAAACTTTCAAAATAAAAACAGCCGCTCGATGTTACCAGTATCAAACGGCTACCCTCGAAAGGATTGTAAAACTTTATCCAACTATATGATACCATACAGTCCTTTTCGTATACATAAAAAGGACTGTATTTTTTATGATTAACGCAGTTTTATATGCTAGATATTCTAGCGACAATCAACGTGGAGAAAGTATAACTGCACAATTGCGTGCCAGACATGCATATTTATTATCCGGATTGGCTTATTGTGGGGAATGTGGTGCACCAATGCATGGCAAAACAACGACAAGTCATACGCCACATTACCGTGAGAATCAATATTACCTTTGCGGCACCCAGTCCCGCAAAGGTAAATCTGGTTGTGCAAATAAAGCCGTTAATTTAAACGAACTAGAAAGTCTAATTTTAAACAAGTTAGAAGCTGTAATAGACAGCTATCATTCCGCTATAAAAACAAAAAGCGCGGAAAATATCCGCGCTCTAATTAGTAATTTTATTAATAAAGTTGTAATTCATAAAGAAGAAATCGTGATCGAATTTAAAATTAATTATTTCGATACATATGGTGCGCCTGGTAGGAATCGAACCTACGCCCCTGGCTCCGGAGGCCAGTGCTCTATCCACTGGGCTACAGGCGCTTTAAACAGCTACGAAGGATATTATATCATAATTAAGTGTCTCTTGTCTAGTTTAATACACCATAGAAAACTACAAAAGCCGTTTCAGATAAATTTTCACCTGAAACGGCTATAAAGCTATATCTTACTTCTCTGATGTGGGCGTTTGACAATTAGGACAAGATTTCCAATCACGCTGTAACTCTATACCACATTCGGCGCAAGTTGGTTTTAAAGAAAAACCACAATACGGACAAAGTTTATAATCTTCTTCTACTTTTCTTCCGCACATTGGGCAGTCAATTTTTGTTTCAACAAATTCTGCATCTACTTCAATCGTAACTTCTTCAAGTTTATTACTTTGATTTCTATTGGATTTCATAACTTGTTTTCGTCCAAAAATTAAATAGGCAGGGAAAAATATTGCCACCATAGCGATGTTACCAACAGCCCAAAACAAAGCCGTCCCCATGCTATGTCCAAATTTTTTAGCATCATTATATACCCAGATTGCGACCAAAGCACCAATGATATGAATAATTGAAACCATAAAACCCTCCTAAAGGCAAAACTCAACAATATTTCTACTAAGTATACCATAATTTTAACGAATAGAAAACTCTGGCTTATCCTCTTCCTCACTGATCTCATCCAGTGGTTTGCCTTTTGTTTCAGGACCTAAAATCGCAACAATTACAGCGACGGCTAACATTACACTTGTAAACATTAAAAATATATCCTTGAATCCTTGCTGCACACCAAGCATAACACCAACTATCGTAGGTGCTAAGATTCCACCTATACGCCCGATTGCCGCTGCCCATCCAGATCCCAAAGCTCGTATGCGAGTTGGATACATTTCGGGCGTATAGGTGTATACAACGCCCCAAGCACCTAAATTGAAAAATGACATTAAACTTCCCCAAATCAATATAGCCGATGTCGATTCTCCTCGACCAAAGAAATAAGCACAGATTGCACAACAACTTAAAAAACTTACCAAGGTTCCTTTTCTACCAATCCGATCCACTAAATACGCAGCTGCAAAATAACCCGGTAATTGCGCAAGCGTCATGAGCAAAACATACTCGAATGTTTTAATTTCGGTAAACCCTTGTGTTACCATCAACGATGGCAGCCAAGTAAAAATTCCATAATACGAATATACAATGCCAAACCATAAACACCATAACATCAAAGTTCGTTTTCTATAGGCAGTAGTCAAAATCTCTTGAAAAGAAACTTTAGCTGCTACTATTTTATCTTCCTGTTTTTCTTTTGTAAATGGAGCGGATTTTAATCCGGCAGAGGCTTCTATCTCTAAAATAATTTTGCCCGCTTCTTCTATTTTTCCTTTATTTAATAAGTAACGAACAGATTCTGGTACAGCCCGCCAAATATAAAATACATATAACGCCGGAAGCGCTCCAATAATAAAGGCAACATGCCAGCCAAATCTAGGAATCACTAAATAAGAAATAAGTGCCGCCACTAACCATCCAACACCCCAAAAACTTTCCAAAAGCACGATAAATTTCCCCCGCTTTGCCGGTGGTGAAAACTCTGTAACTAAAGTAACTGCCACGGGCAATTGGCCGCCCAAACCAAAACCAACTAAAAATCGAAATATAAGTAACATTTCAAAATTCCAAGCAATACTGCAAAGGCCTGTTGCTACACTATAAATGACTAACGTAGCAGCAAACATTTTCTTTCTGCCAAAACGGTCTGCAAATTCACCAGCCAACACTGCTCCAAGAGCCATACCGACTAAGCCAATACTGCCGATATATCCCATCTGCGCTGTAGTCAATCCCCATGCTTTTGCTAATGTCGGTAAAACAAAAGCAATAATACCAGTATCCATTGCATCAAACATCCAACCTAGCCCCGTGATACATAATAATCGATAATGAAAAGCACATACTGGAATTTTTTCTAAACGACGAATCATATCCATATTTACACCTGTCTTTACACTAGTTTTGTCACCTATTCATTATACCTATGTTCGTTTAGATTGACAAGAAAAAAATAAAGTTGATATAGCGCTATATCAACTTTCAAACAGTAGCCAAAACAAAAAAATCATATCTATATATCAAAATAGCTAAATCTATTTCATTTACAAACCAGTACAAAGATAGGTTGCCTGATTTTTTTACCAGCCTACTTATGTAATATATTTTTTTTCATTAACTCTTTTTCTATTTCTTTTAATATTTCCGTATTGGGGACTTCTATTGTATGCAGATGTACACCATCCGTAACGATCGACAACAAACCTGCACCGCAATTTTCTAGTCTTTCTAAAAAACTGCTGATCTCACGTCTTGAAGAAATCATCAAATCTGCTCTAATTTCACCATATAGAGGATGTTCAACAATAATATCTCGTATCTTTCCTCCATTATCAATCACAATTTCTAACTCCATCGCGGTATCTTTTTTCTCATGACAACAAGCAATTGTAGCAATCACACTTTCGTGATTCGTTCTTTTTTCATTTGGAATTAGGTAACCTTGCGGTGTTGCATAAACTTCTGTTCCCATAGCTCTTAAAATACCAATATCTCCGACAATCACCTGGCGACTTACACCTAGCAACTGTGCCAAAGCCGTACCTGTGATCGGACTTTTACTTTCAGAAAGTTTTTTTCGTAAAACTTCCCGCCGTTCATTCGTATTCATTTTACACAACTCCCCACTCAATCATTCATTTTATAATCCTATTATGTACATCATATATTTACAGATGCTTTGAACAGCTGCCCCATGACAAAAATAATTTTCATTATACTCTTTTATAGCTTTCTACCATTAAATTCACAAATCCTCTTTATTATAAATTCATCAATATAAACAACAAAGCGAGCACTTGGTCTAGCCAAATACTCGCTTAAAACATTCAAATATTTACTTAATGGTGGGCGATGACAGGATCGAACTGCCGACATCCTGCTTGTAAGGCAGGCGCTCTCCCAGCTGAGCTAATCGCCCACATAGGGAAAAATGAAGTTCCGTACTATCGTTTGGAACAAAGCGAATCACATAAAATCAATTCTGATTTTGGTTCTTTGCTTTTTTTTGGTGACCCGTACGAGATTCGAACTCGTGAAGCCGCCGTGAAAGGGCGGTGTCTTAACCGCTTGACCAACGGGCCACTTGGCTCCTTGAGTAGGACTCGAACCTACGACCGATCGGTTAACAGCCGATTGCTCTACCAACTGAGCTATCAAGGAAGGAACATTTATTATTATATGTTATGTTAAATGAAAAAGCAAGTATTTTTTTTATTTTTATAAATTTTTGCAGGTTTTATGATTTTTTTTTCGAATTTTACCTAATACTAGCAATATACGCTAAATTTAAATCCTAAAGGAGTTCATGATATGGATTCAAGAATAGAAACTCTTGCCAAAAATTTAATTCACTATTCCACAAGCTTAAAAAAAGGCGAAAAAATATTAATCGAAGTATTTGATGACGCACATCCACTTGCAAAAGCACTTGTTAAAGAAGTATATAAAGTCGGCGGACAGCCTTTTATAACCATAAAAAGCAATGAATTGCAACGTGCTTTAATTCAAAATGCGACGCAAGAGCAATTAACGTTGATTGCCGATTATGAAGCAGCGCGTATGAAACAAATGGATGCTTACTTAGGCATTCGCGCAAGTGCAAATGTGAGTGAACTCTCTGATGTTCCAACCGAAAAAATGAAGCTTTATCAACAATATTGGCAAAAACCTGTGCATAGTGACATTCGCGTACCTAAGACCAAATGGTGTGTTATGCGGTATCCAAATGGTTCGATGGCACAACTTGCAAATATGAGTACAGAAGCTTTCGAAGATTTTTATTTCAATGTATGTAATTTAGATTACGCTAAAATGGATCAGGCCATGACTCCATTGGTTGATCTCATGAATCGCACAGATCAAGTGCATATCATAGGTCCAGGTACAGATTTACACTTTTCCATCAAAGATATTCCAGCAGTAAAATGTTCTGGACTTCGCAATATTCCTGATGGAGAAGTCTATACATCTCCGGTAAAAACCAGTATTCATGGTAAACTTTCTTACAATACCCCAGCCGTATATCAAGGTGTCACTTATGAGAATATCAGCTTAACATTTGAAGATGGAAAAATCGTTAATGCGACAGCAAATCACACCGATAAAATTAATGAAGTTTTTAATACGGATGATGGAGCACGCTATGTTGGCGAATTTGCACTTGGTGTAAATCCATATATCACGACCCCAATGAAAGATACTTTATTTGATGAAAAGATTCAGGGAAGTTTTCATTTCACACCAGGTATGGCCTATAAAGAAGCAAACAACGGGAATGTTTCCGCAATTCATTGGGATTTAGTTTGTATTCAAAGACCAGACTATGGCGGCGGTGAAATTTATTTTGATGATGTATTGATTCGAAAAGACGGTCGTTTTGTATTAGATGAACTCCAAGGTTTAAATCCTGAAAATTTAAAATAAATACAATAAAAGCCCTGCAATACATTTTTACAGAATGTATTGCAGGGCTTTTTATATTCACGATTATTTAATTAGTTCTTTTACGAAATTAGGTAATGCAAAACAGGCTTTTTGCACTGCTTCTGTATGATATCGCATTTCTAATCTCTGACGATTCGTTAGATCTGCATCTTCTGGTTTATATTTTTTAGAACCAATCGTAAAGCAATGCATACCGCCCGGATAAATCGGTATATATGCCAGATACATATCATGTATAGGGAAAATAGACTTTACATCTTTGGCAATCTTTTTGATTAAAGGTTGATGATAAAATGGTGATTCAGTTTGTTGAACGAATAAACCATCTTCTTTCAAAGCTTTATGTACATTTTTATAAAACTCATGCGTAAATAAACCTTCTCCCGGACCGATTGGGTCAGAACAATCTACAATAATTACGTCATATTTATTTTCCGCTGCAGCCATATGTGCGATACCATCACCAATTTTAAGATCAAGTTTTGGATGATTTTCACGCATTGCCACACTAATTTCCGGCAAATATTTTTTTGCGGCCTCTACTACCATCCCGTCTATTTCAACCATTTCTACTTTTTCAACACTGTCGTGACGAACAACTTCACGTACAACACCACCATCGCCGCCGCCAATAACAAGAACTTTCTTAGGATTTGGATGAATGTAAAGCGGCACATGACTAATCATTTCATGATAAACGAATTCTTCTGCGATGCTTGTTTGAAATACACCGTCTAATACCAGCATTCTGCCAAATTGATAAGAATCCACTACCGCAATGTCTTGAAATTCTGATTTGCCTGCAAATAAAGTTTCCTTTACGCGAGCTGTTAAACCCAAATGTTCAGTTTGATTTTCAGTACACCACAATTGCATAATTTCTACCTCCATAGATGAACAAACTTTATTCGACCAGGGTCTAGACCGTTACGCCCAGCTCCAAGTCGTCATAAGCAGCAACCACACGATTTGCTACAATAATATTCACTACTGTACTCTATTATCGTCTATAAGTCAACAAATTCATTAATTTCTGCACCAGCTTTTGTCATAGGTTTTACAAATTCATCGTCAACATTCATCACGATAACTTGTGGTGTATCACTTGCAAGTGCTGCCTGAAAAGCATTTTTAAAAGTTTCTGGTGTATCGACTGCCACACTATGAATGCCCAAACTCATCGCATACATCGCAAAATCCATACTTTTTGGTAACTCACAAGCAATATAGCGTTCTTTATAGAAAACCTTTTGCAATTGTTTTATCATGCCTAAACTATTGTTGTTAACGATAATAGAAATAATCGGTAAACCAAGTGTTGCAATTGTATAGTACTCATTTCCCGTCATTTTAATACCACCATCACCGGCAATGTGAAGAATTCTTCTCCCGCGATCAGCAACAGCAATCTGTGCTCCCATTGCTGCCGGCAAACCAAACCCCATCGTGCCAAGTCCTCCTGAAGTGATCCAGGTACGCGGTTTTGTCATCTTCAAGTGCTGCGCAGCCCACATCTGGTGCTGCCCAACATCTGTAACAACAGCAATATCATCTTCTTTTATCACCTCAGCAACATACTGCATTGCCCATGGCACATTTAAAGAGCTTTCATTATATATTAGTTCATACGTTTTTTCCCATGCTTCTATTGTATTCCACCATGCAGTGATCTCCCCTGCTGTGGTCATCTGCATCAAGGTCTGTAAAATCAGTTTCATATCTCCGGCAAGACCGATACTGCTCATCACATTTTTATCGATTTCCGCTGGATCAATATCAATATGAATGACATGTTTATCTTTAGAATATTTATCACGATTGCCTGTTAAGCGATCACCAAAACGACTGCCTACAGCAATGACAACATCTGCTTCAAAGACAGCATGATTGGCTACTTTTAAGCCATGCATTCCAGTCATCCCCAAGGACTGCTTATGCGTTCTGGGAAAGCCACCAATTCCCATTAAGGTCGTTACAACTGGCAAATGACATTTTTCTGCAAAAGAAATGAGCGCATCACTTGCACAGGCGGAAATTACACCGCCCCCTGCAACAATAACAGGTTTTTTTGCATCCTGAATGACCTTCGCAGCTTTTTGAATTAAATTTCCTAGTTCTCCATTGTGGTTTATCTTGGGGTAAACTTCAGTCACTTTACTTTCAAATTCTATGATTTCATTTAATATATCACGCGGGATATCAACAAGCACCGGCCCAGGTCTTCCGGAAGTGGCTACTTTAAAGGCCAATCTTATCGTTTGGCAAAGCTTACTCGCATCTTTGACTTGAAAATTATGCTTTGTGATTGGCATACTCACACCCATAATATCAATCTCTTGAAATGCATCGCGTCCCAAAAGAGCTGTTTCCACTTGTCCTGTGATTGCTACAACCGGCACAGAATCCATAAAAGCAGTTGCAAGACCTGTTACCAAATTTGTTGCACCTGGCCCGGAAGTAGCCATACAAACACCAACTTTTCCACTCGCGCGTGCATAACCATCTGCGGCATGTGCAGCACCTTGTTCATGAAACGTCAGTACCTGCTGTATGTTCGATTCATCGTATAAAGCATTATACAGGGGTAATATCATTCCGCCAGGATAGCCAAAGACGGTATGAACACCCTGTTCTAATAGACATTTTACGACAGCCTTTGCACCTGTTATTTTCATGATGATTACCTCCATTTCGATATTTTTAAATACGTTCGGCGATCTTCTCTGCCATTTCTTCTGTTGTCACTTTTTTGAAACCAGCTCGATATAAATCCGCCGTACGATAGCCATCTTGCAATGCTTTTTCTACAGCTTTTTCAATATCTGCCGCGGCTTCTTCTTCCTGTAAAGAATATCTGAAAAGCATCGCAGCTGATAAAATTGTCCCGATCGGATTCGCAATACCAAGACCTGTGATATCTGGTGCGGAACCATGAATCGGCTCATAAAGGCTCGTCGATTCACCGATACTAGCAGATGGCATCATGCCAATAGACCCGCCAAGCACAGCTGCTTCATCACTAAGAATATCACCAAATAAATTTCCCGTCACAATAACATCAAAATTTTTCGGATGAATCGCGAGCTGCATCGCACAATTATCCACATACATATTAGACAGTTCTACATCTTGGTATTCCTCGGCTACCTTTGCAGCAGTTCTCCGCCAAAGTCTAGAAGTTGCTAATACATTGGCCTTATCGACAGATGCCACTTTACCTTTGCGATTCTTTGCAGTTTCACAAGCGAGGCGAACAATACGATCTACTTCAGGAACACTGTAATTTTCTAAATCCCATGCACGTTCCGTACCATCCATGATTTCTGATTCACACTTCTCCCCAAAATAAATACCACCGATTAACTCACGCACAATTACGATATCAATTCCACTGACAATTTCCTTTTTAAGCGGTGAATATTCTGCCAAAGCTTCTGGTACTTTTACCGGACGCAAGTTTGCATATAACCCGAGTGCTTTTCGTAAACCCAAAATTGCCTTTTCTGGACGAAGCGCCGGGTCAACACTGTCCCATTTATCACCGCCCACGGCACCGAACAATACGCCGTCTGAACTTTTTGCAGCCTGAATCGTACTCTCTGGCAAGGGTGTTCCGTGTAAATCGTAAGCGGTTCCACCCGCATGATGTTTTTCAAACATCAGCTCTATCTGATGTTTTTGTGCAACCTTTTTCATAACAGCAACTGCAGCATTCGTTATTTCTTCGCCAATTCCATCACCAGGAATTACAACAATTTTTTTTGCCATATCACTTGGACTCCTTCACATAATTGACCAACCCACCCGCTTTGGCAATATCTTGTATAAAGCCTGGCAGAGGTTGTGCATAAAATACATCACCAGTCGTTAAGTTTTCAATTTTTCCAGCACTTACATCTATGCGAAGTTTATGTCCAGCTTGAATTTTTTCTACATCATCACCAATTTCCAAAAGAGGCAAGCCAATATTAATTCCATTACGATAAAAAATCCGTGCAAAATTTGCCGCCACGATCACCGGTACACCAGATGCTTTAATCGCTATCGGTGCGTGTTCACGCGAAGAACCACAACCAAAATTTTTACCGCCAACCATGATATCGCCTTCCACTACATTTGCTGCAAAAGTTTCATCAATGTCTACCATACAATGAGCTGCCAATTCTTTTGGATCAAAAGAATTTAAATAACGAGCCGGAATAATTACATCGGTATCAATATTATCACCATAACGCCAAACTTTTCCTTCTAATGCCATATCACTTTACCTCCTCTGGAACTGCAATTTTCCCCATAATCGCACTTGCTGCCGCAACATGAGGCCCAGCCAAATAGACTTCACTATCCACATGCCCCATACGGCCTCTAAAATTACGGTTCGTCGTGGAAACACAACGTTCGCCTGCCGTCAAAATTCCCATATGCCCACCCATGCAAGGCCCGCAAGTAGGTGTACTTACCGCAGCTCCGGCATGGATCAGTGTTTCAATATATCCGGCTTTCATTGCATCCAAATATACTTGTTGACTGCCCGGAACAATAATGCAACGCACATCTTTATGCACCTGATGACCAGCTAAAATTTCCGCGGCATGTTTTAAATCTTCTAAACGACCATTCGTACAAGAACCAATAACGACTTGATCAATTTTTATTTCTTCAATATCACAAACACGTTTCACATTTCCCGGCAGGTGCGGAAAAGCAACAACCGGTTTCAAATCTGAAAGATGGATAACAACTTCTCTTGTGTACTTTGCATCTGTGTCCGGTGTCACAATTTCATACGCCGTTGTTACACGGTCTTTGATATATTCGATTGTTTTTTCATCTACAGGAAAAATACCATTTTTACCACCAGCTTCAATCGCCATATTGGCAATCGTAAAACGATCTGTCATCGTCAAAGATGCAACGCCTTCACCAGCAAATTCTAAAGCCTGATATCTTGCACCATCCACACCAATCATACCGATTAAAGTTAAAATAACATCTTTCCCATTGATGCCTTTAGGCAGTTTACCCGTTAACGTTACTTTTATCGTTTCAGGCACTTTAAACCAGCATTCCCCGGTTGCCAAGGCCACCCCAAGATCAGTTGTCCCTACACCAGTCGCAAATCCACCAAGTGCTCCATACGTACACGTATGTGAATCCGCACCAATTGTTAACAAACCAGGTGCGACCAGCCCCTTTTCCGGCAAAATTACGTGTTCAATCCCCATGCGTCCAACTTCAAAATAATTTACGATATCATATTGTTTTGCAAAATCGCGCACTGCTTTTGTCATCGCAGCAGTTTTTATATCTTTATTTGGTGTAAAATGATCCGGCACCAAAGCAATTTTGCTGCGATCAAAGACAGGCTTGCCGATTTTTTCAAATTCTTTAATTGCCGGTGGAGCTGTAATGTCATTGGCAAGCACCATATCTAATTTGCAATTAATCAATTGTCCCGGCACAACAGAATCTAAGCCTGCATGTTTCGCCAAGATTTTTTCAGTCATATTCATTCCCATACAAAAGCCTCCCCAATTTTTGCATCTATACACTAACTTTTAAATACACTTTATTCTTAAAAAAATGAGGATGCTGCCCAGCAACACCCCCATTTTCCTAACACATCTATAGCAAAAATGCTTAGTTATGAATCAGCTTATCTTCGTCACTCCAGCTATACAATTTACGAAGTTCTTTCCCGATTTCTTCAGAAGGATGCGTAATTGCTTTCTTTCTCATCGCATTAAATTGCGGTGCACCTACTTGATTTTCAAGCATCCAGTTTTTCGCAAAAGTACCATCTTGAATGTCAGTTAAAACTTTTTTCATCGCTTTTTTTGTTTCTTCTGTTATAATCTTAGGACCAGTGATGTAATCACCATATTCAGCTGTATTGGAGATAGAATATCGCATGCCTTCAAAACCACTTTGATAAATTAAATCTACAATTAATTTCATTTCATGAATACATTCAAAGTATGCATTTCTTGGATCATACCCAGCTTCAACTAAAGTTTCAAATCCAGCCTGCATAAGTGCACAAACACCACCACAGAGGACTGCCTGCTCACCAAATAAATCAGTTTCTGTTTCTGTTTTAAATGTAGTTTCCAGTACACCTGCTCTAGCACCGCCAATTGCTAAAGAATAAGCAAGCGCAAGTTCCAGTGCATTGCCAGTCGCATCTTGCTCAACAGCAACCAAAGATGGAACGCCTTTTCCTTCCTGATATTCACTTCTTACTGTATGACCTGGCCCCTTCGGTGCAATCATCGTTACATCGACATCTTTTGGTGGAACGATTTGTCCGAAATGAATTGCAAAACCATGCGCAAACATTAACATGCTGCCAGATTTTAAATTCGGTGCAATGGATTCTTTATACAAATTGCCCTGCTTTTCATCATTAATAAGAATCATAATGATATCAGCACGTTTTGTAGCCTCTGCTGCCGTATACACTTCAAACCCTTGCGCCTCTGCTTTTGCCCAAGACTTGCTGCCTTCATACAATCCAACAATCACCTTACAACCTGATTCTTTTGCATTGAGTGCATGCGCATGCCCTTGACTGCCGTAGCCAATAACCGCAATCGTCTTTCCATCTAATAAGGATAAATTACAATCTTCTTGATAATAAATTTTCGCCATAATACTCTCTCTCCTCGCATTGTTTATAAATTGTATGATCTCCCCGTTCCAAGCCAATTAAACCTGTACGGATAGTTTCAAGAATGCCATACGGTGATAAAAGACGCGTAAATGCATCTACCTTTTCATCATCGCCGGTAATCTCTAATATCAAAGTCGTCGCTTGCACATCAATGACCTTCGCTCTAAAAATTTCAGCAACTTTTAAAATTTCTAAACGATTGGCATCCTCTGCTTTTACTTTAATCAAGGTCATTCCTCTATTTACAGCTGAAACAGCATCTAATAGCTGCACAGCAACAACTTCTAATAATTTTTCCAATTGTTTTATCATCTGAGAAATAATCGCCTCATCGCCATGCACAACAACCGTCATTCGAGAATATTCCGGTGACTCTGTAACACCAACAGATAAACTATCAATATTAAACTCTCGGCGAGAAAACATGCTGGCAACCCGAACCAATACGCCAGGTTGATTTTGCACTAAAACGGATAAAACATGTCTCATTGGTTTTTATCTCCTTACTTGCTATAAATGAATAAAATAAAAACCGCCCCTACTGACTCAATTCGCCAGTAGGGGCGGATCAATCACTACCGCGGTACCACCCTACATTATACTTCATACGCCTAAAACAGGCTTCTCATTAACGCTGAGCGTGACGTTCATGCCTAAAATGCAATGCATCTCGACACAAAAGCTCGTAGGCGAAGTCAAGCATTAGCCCCACACCGATTTGCAGCAACCATCGGCTCTCTGAAGTGGAAATGTAAAGCTCTTTACCTAGTCATAACCTTTTTTATATTCCGCTACATACTGTATACATTCACAATATGTAACCTTGTAAATATGTATACATTATTGCAATTTTTTTTAACTTTGTCAACTGTTTTTTGTAATCCGTATTCATTTTGAATGGAAAATTGATAAATACAAGTTGAAAATAAATAAAATTACTATTATTTTCTATTTTTAACTTTGAAAAACTAATCCTACCATAAAAAAATAGGTATTCTTGTCGAAAAAAAATCAGATACTACTACTGTTCCCAAATAAAAAGATTATTAAAGGGAGGCTTCTTCATGAAAACAACAAACAGTAAAACAGCAGAAAGTAAAAGAAAATATGGTTCATTAACAGCTTCTGCAGATGCGAATAATGATTATGCTTCAACATCAAGCAGTTCAACAAATTCAACACAGTCCAGTATGAACCAATACGGTTCTATGACAGCTCTTCAGGATGCAAACGGAGACTATTCTAAATCGAGCAGCGCAACGAGCTCAACACAGTCTAGCATGAACCAATATGGTTCTATGACAGCTCTTCAAGATGCAAACGGAGACTATTCCCAATCGAGCAGCTCGACGAGCTCGACGCAGGATAGTATGAACCAGTATGGTTCTATGACAGCTCTTCAAGATGCAAATGGAGATTATTCTAAATCGAATAAAACTAGCAGCAAAAGTTTTTCTAAAAAACCTAACAGCATGACTGCAGCTTATGATGCAAATCAAAAACCTTAAAAAAAATCATATTTGATTGTAAAAGAGGTAGCCAATTGGCTACCTCTTTTATCTGTCTATTTTATTTTGCTTCAAAATCAAAAATTTATTAGTATTCGTTGAAAATTCTTTGAATTTCTTTTAAATCATTTGTTTTTGTTAACGCAAGTGATAATAGAATTCTAGCTTTTTGTGGATTTAACGAATCACCATTTAAAAAATGCGCATCAATATAAGATTGTTCCGCATCAATCACAGTCCCATTACCAACACGGGAACTGCGCACTATTACAACACCTTTTTGCGCAGCTTTTGCTAAGGCTGTTTCTGCATTTTTATGTATGCTTCCATTCCCAGTACCTGCGTAAATAATACCTTTAGCTCCGGCAGCAACTGCAGCATCAACAAATATTCCATCATCATCCGCATGACCATAAATTACTTTTACATAAGGCAATGCATTTAGCTTGGTAACATCAAATTCACTTTTTGCAGTATGTTTCCGTGTACTTTCACGATAAAAATAAGGCTTTCCATCATTTACATAGCCTAAGAAACCAAGTTCCGGCGCTTTAAATGTAGCGACATTGTTCGTATTTGTTTTCGTAACCTCACGCGCACCATTGATTTCGTCATTCATCGTAACTAGGACACCTTTACCCACTGCTTCTTTACTGCTAGCTACACGTACAGCATTCAATAAATTCAAAGGACCATCTGCACTGATTGCTGTCGCTGGGCGCATAGCACCAACAAGAACAACAGGTTTATCACTCTTTACAACTAAATTAAGAAAATATGCAGTTTCTTCTAAAGTGTCTGTACCATGTGTAATAACAATACCATCAACATCACGATCAGCTAATACTTCATTAACTCTTTTGCTCAATGTTAGCCAAACATCATTTGACATGTCTTTACTATCAAGCTTACAAACTTGTTCCCCTGAAACATTTGCATACTCTTTCATCTGAGGCACAGCATCAATTAACGTTTGAATTCCAATTGCACCAGCTTTGTACCCAGTCATTTGTGTGTTAGAGCTTGCACTCCCTGCAATCGTCCCACCAGTAGCCAATATTTTGATGTTCGGTAAATTATTTTTTTCCGCCGCAAACACACTTTGTGCACCAAGTAAAACCATACAAAGAACTGTAAAAACAATCATCATCTGTCTTTTAAACAAAATATCCCGCCTCCTCAATACATTCATAACTGTATTTACAATAAAACAACTTTGTTATTTTTATTAAATACCATTTGATTCTATAGGCAGCAATCTTCTGCATCAGATTACTGCCCGCATATGCAACTAGAAAATTTACAAATTTAGAAGAAACCAAGTGCACTCATCCAAGGAAGACCAACGACCATCCACACAATTAGATGAAGCGTTGTAACAATAAATCCAATTTTCCACCATTCACCTTGCGCCATATAATTTGCCCCAAAGAAGATTGGAGTTACACCACAGCCATAATGTGTCAACATAGAACAACTGTTAGCAAGTGTACCATAAAGAATTGCCACGCCTAAAGCAGGTGCACCTGCTGCAACCAAAATTGATGCAAAAGCAGCGAACAATGCCATAATATGTGCTGTATTACTAGCCAATCCATAATGCACATAAGTATACACTACAGACAGTACAATGAGCATTACCAACCATGAAGAACCAGCCATTTGCGCACCAATCAGCTTCGCAAACCAGCTCATCAACTCAAGTTTGGATAAAAATGCTGCCATATTGACCAAAACACCCATCCATACTAATACATCCCAAGCACCTTTTTGATTTAAAACATCTTCCCAATCGAGAATTCTTGTAACGAGCATTGCAGAAAGACCAAGCAATGCTACAAAGGCCGAGTCAATTTTATGAATACTGCCTGTTGCCCATAAAATTAAAGCAACAAGGAAAATAACACTTAAGATTTTTTCTGCTAAACTCATTGGTCCCATTGCAGCTAATTCACGATTTGCCATTTCTTTTGTTTCTGGCGTTTCTTTTAACTCTGGATTGATCAATTTGTAAAGCAACCAAGGCGTTGCGATTGAAAGAATAATTCCAGGAACGATACAAGCCATAAACCAAGACATCCAAGTAAGTTCTAAACCAAACATATCTTTAGTTAAAGTAACAACAACCGCGTTATTCGACGCACCTGTTAAGAATATACAAGCAGATGTAATAACTGCACAGTAAGAGCTAAAGATTAGAAAAGCACCCGTACGTTCTCTTGCTGAACCAGGTTCAGAACCGATTGCAGAGCAAATGCTTCTAACAATTGGATAAACGATGCCGCCGCCACGCGCTGTATTGGATGGCGTAAAAGGCGCAACGATAAAATCTGTTGCAGAAAGTACGTAAGCGACACTTAATGTGCTGCCACCGAATTTACTTAATAAAGCAAAAGCAATCCGTTTTCCAAGTCCAGTTTTAATAAAACCTTCCGCGAACATAAATGCCGAAACGATCAACCAAATCGTACCGTTACTAAAACCAGCCAATGCCTCACTTGGTTTTAATACATTTAAAAATACAAGCATTGTACATGAAATCAATGATACTGCACCAATCGACAAAGGTTGTAAAATAAAAGCTGCAATCGTCGCTACGAATATTGCCAACAAATGCCAAGCTTCTGGCTTCACACCTTCCGGTATTGGACAAAACCAAATGATCATACCGATTAGTACACATAATAACCCTTTTCCTAATTTGCCATTCACCATATATTCCTCCTAAAATATAAAAATAATTTCTATATGATTTACAAATTAAGTGTACTAATCTAACTACATAATCCGACAAAATCCTAAAAAATAATATTCTGACTATTTTTTTTTTTTATTTTAGTATTACTTTTCTATATACAATATAAAATATTTATATATGGATAAAAATAAATGTGGAAATATTCCAAATTCATGATATAATCTAAATTAATTATTGTATACATTATACAGAGTTGTGTCATAAGTCTTATATATCATGGTAAGGAGCTTTATGAAAACAAATCAAAATATTTATATTTTTATCTTAATGCTCATATTGGTACCACTCGCCGGTGAGCCAAAAATACATCCTTTCAGCGGTGAGCTAAGTTCATTTCGAGTTAGTTTTGGCTCTCCTATTTTTCTTTTATTTTTGCTTTGGATTCGCAATACTTCATTTATATTTTCTGGCTTTTGTGTCGGATTATCTGTAACCGGGTTTCGTATACTTTTAGATTTATTTGCTTATGATGCATCTTTTTCTTCCAGTATTTTACTTCGCGGTCCAACTTTTTTTTACTATCTAACCTATGCGACTTTTTTTCATCTTCCTAAAGGCGATACGTTATATAGTAAATCGATACAGATTGCCGGCTGGTCAATTCTTGCAGAATTTGCAGCTAGTATTGTTGAACTTTCATTAACAAATATTTTTTCAGCAATGGATTGGGCAATTACTTTAGATGTCATTACAAAAATAATCATGATTGCAATTATTCGTTGCTTTTTTATTCTTAGTTTCTTTTTTCTACTACAATTACATCAATCCGAAACAAAAGCAATTCAGGAACATAAGCAAAATAAACGTATGCTTCTATTAATTTCAAGCTTATATGAGGAAGTTATTCAGTTAAATAAATCGCAAAAAAATGCAGAAACTGTTACTAGAAACTGTTATCAACTCTATGAAAAACTAAAAAATAAGGACTATATAATTGATAGAGATCAATTTTCTCTGGAACTCCTCAGTATCGCAGGACAAGTTCATGAAATAAAAAAAGATAATCAACGCATCTATGCTGGTTTGACACAATTAACAACAAATCGAAGATTAGACGATTATATGACCGTTGCCGAACTCGGCGATATCATCGTACAAACAAACAAAAAATATGCACGATCATTAAAGAAAGAAATTAATTTTTCATTAGCGGTTGATCCTTTTATTCATAAGTTGCATGTATATACTATACTGTCCTTAGTAAATAATCTCGTTGCGAATGCTGTTGAAGCAATAGAATCTGTTGGCAAGATTGAAATTAAATTTTCTAAAATAAACACGTTGCTCGAAATTCAAGTTTCAGATAATGGGATTGGCATTCCCCAAAACAAAGTTAAATTACTATTTAAGCCTGGTTATACAACGAAATTTGACAGCCAAGGCCGACCATCTACAGGCGTAGGTTTACCTTATGTAAAACATTTAACCAATGAATTGGAAGGCACCATCCACTTAGATATTGAAACTCCAAATACAACTATTTTTTATTTAACACTCCCACTCAAAAATTTGGAAGGATGAAAAATTATGCGTTTTTTTCTAATTGATGATGATGAAGTAATTCGTTCTATGCTTACAGAAATTATCGAAGATTATGATTTAGGGAAAGTAGTGGGTGAAGCCGAAAATGGCTCCACAATTGATAATCAATTACTCGACGTAAAGAATATTGACATTTTAATTATTGATATGCTCATGCCAATTCGTGACGGCATTCAAACAGTAAAGGCAATCAAAAATTGCTTTAACGGAAAAATCATTATGCTGTCTCAGGTTGAAAATAAAGAACTAATCGGTAAAGCCTACGCTTTAGGCGTCGATAATTATATAACAAAACCAATCAACCGGAATGAAGTCGTCAGTGTAATAAAAAATGTAACCGAACATATGAAGTTACGCAAATTAATAAACAATATTGAAAGCAGCTTAAATATTGCTTTACGCCCTGAAAAGCAAAAAAATCCTCCTATTTCCGGGGAAATGACCGCACAAAACAAATTGACTTCAACGACTGAAATTTTACTAAGTGAAATGGGAATCGCAGGCGAAAAAGGCTCTAAAGATTTATTAAACATTATGCAATTTTTAGAAAAACATGAACTGGAGCACAAAGACAGTCATGACTTTCCATCATTAAAATCGATATTTCAAAGTATTGCTGTTCCAAGAGTTGGAGATGATAACGCTTTGAATATTCAAAAAGAATGCAAAGCCATTGAACAACGGCTGCGAAGAACTGTATTTCAAGCCCTACTCAATCTTGCTTCAATGGGAGTCGTTGATTATGCCAATCCAAAATTCGAAGACTACGCTGCTAAATTTTTTGACTTTGCTGAGGTAAGAAAGGTTATGCTGCTTCTAGAAAATGAACAAAAACCAATCATGTCACAAGCACATATCAATATAAAAAAATTCATTAAAGTTCTCTTCATCGAAGCAAAAAAGGCCTGACAAAATGTCAGGTCTTTTTTTGTGTAGACAAACTATCTTCGTACTAGTTTATAAGTCGTACGGATTTGGTTATTTTCTAAATTATCAACATAAATATGTTATTTTGCTACAGTCTAAGGCCTAACAAAATGTTAGGCCATTTTTCAATGATTAGCTATTATTTTTTCAATCGATAACCAGATCCCCATACCGTTTCAATATATTCTGGATTGCTTGTATCTTTTTCTATTTTTTCTCGTAATCTTTTGATATGTACCGTAACGGTAGATACATCTCCGATCGCTTCCATCCCCCAAAGCTCATCAAATAAAAACTCTTTTGAAAAAACTTTATTTGGATTTGAAGCCAAATAATATAATAATTCAAATTCTTTATTGGGTAATTTTATTTCTTTCTTTCCAATATACACTCTTAAGTCTTCCGGAAATATACGAAGCGCACCAATTATAATTTTATCTTTTATTCCTGTGCTATTCTTAATTTTGGTCAATCTTTTATATCTATTTAAATGCGCTTTTACCCTTGCCACTAATTCATTTGGACTAAACGGCTTTACAATATAATCATCTGCACCTGTGCCTAAACCACGAATTTTATCTATATCTTCTTTTTTAGCCGTAACCATTAAAATAGGAATTTCTTTCACTTTACGTATCTCTTCACATACTTCAAAACCAGTTTTTTTTGGTAACATCAAATCTAAAATGATTAAATCAAAATTCTCATTAATTGCTCGATCAAGACCACTTTCCCCATCATTGGCAATCACAACATCAAAATTATTTAATTTTAAATAGTCTCTTTCCAGTTCTGCAATATTACAATTATCTTCAATAATAAGAATACGTTCCATTTTGACACACCATTTCTTTTAAACTTAAAAATACTCACTGTTCTTTCGTTCTATCCAAGGGTATTTTAATAAATATATTTAAACCAGGATCATTGGTTGCATAGATACTTCCACCGTGGGCACGAATAATTTGTTGCGAAATTGCCAGTCCTAATCCGCTCCCATCACAAGAATTACATCTTGAAGGATCGCCTCGATAAAAGCTTGTAAAGATTTGATCCAACTCTGATGCACTGACACCACTACCATTATCAGAGATCTTTAGTACGATTTGCTGCTCTTCTACAAATAAAACTATGTTTGCTTCGACTTTATCCCGCACCTTATACTTATAACAATTATCTAAAATATTCATTAACACTCGGTTAAATTCTTCACTGTCTATCTTAGCTTCCATCTCAGCATTACTATACTGCTCATAATTGATCGTAACACCTTTATCCGCAAATTCATTTTTTACTTTATTATAAAATTCTGTTATGTATACAGCAAAATCAAGTGTTTTAAATTCGAATGGAAAATTACCCATATTTAATTTAGAAAATAAAAATAATTTATCTACCAGACGATCCATATCACAAGCCCTATTATATATGATATCTATGTATTGCGCTCTTTTTTCCTGCGTATCGGCGACACCATCACGCAAACCTTCAACATAGCCTTTAATAATCGTAAGCGGTGTTCTAATGTCATGTGAAATCCCTGCAATCAAAATATTACGATCATTTTCATATTTTTCTTCTACTTCTTTTGAATATTTTAGACGCATTCTCATATCATTAAAATCATTACAAACTTGGCTAAACTCATCATCACCAGCACATTTCATATCAAATTCAAGGTTACCTCGCTTAATTGCTCTTGATCCACGCCTCAATTGCTCCAAAGGTTCGTTGATTCTTTTCGCTAAACTAGAAGATAACATCACATTCACAAACCAAATAATGAGCAAACCTACTAAAATAACCAAACTCATATAACTACGAAAAAAATAACTTAACTTTTTTTCAATACTGCTTACATCGCGTGATTGCACCGCAATCAAATGAAATTGCTTTTTATCTTTTTGAAACATACATTTTACAATGTTATTTGCCCGTAATATCAGAACCACTGAATTATCGGCAAACACAACGGGTGCTTTTTCATCACCTAAGGCATACCAATCATCACTTGTTAAATTGGACAAGATATATTCACCATCACACATCAACAGCATATGATAGCCCTTTGCCAAAACTTTATCTTGCAATTCATTTTGTAAACTACAAAATTCTCCTGTATCTTCTGCTTTTAACATAGCTTGTGAATATTCTTTTAAATCAAATTCTACTTGGTGAACCATTTTTTTGTCTTCATCTGGATTATTAAATGCATTACGATTCGATTCATTATAAAGTAGATTCGCACCACCAGCGACAAATAAAATAACAACAAAAGGAATAATAAACATAATCAAATTTGATAAAATCAACCGATGACGAATCAACATAAAGATACCCTTTCACCACTTACCACAATGCTTTACTTTGTTTTCTATTATTGCAATTTGCTTTATAATTTTCAACAATATTTCCTAAATAAACAGGTTTTAAAAAACCTAGCTCATTTAGTATATCACCAACTCTAATTGCAATAAACAAGTTAACCCTTATATCGGATAATGACAGATCCTTATCTAACAATTGTTCAATTTTACTATAACGATACCGCAGTGTATTGACATGAACAAATAATTGCTCTGCGGATAATTTCCAATTGAAATTGCAATCTAGCAGCACTCTAAGTGTTATTAACAATTCTGTATCAAAATCATGATCATGTTCTAACAATTTTCCAATTGCGTTCATACAAAAGCTCTTAATCTGTTCCATATCCTGCAAAAAAATATGCGTAAATATCCCTAAATTCATAAAAGCTTGTACAAAGCTCCGCTCTCCTTTTATCAAATTAAATACCATCGCAATTCTTGCTTCATTATAACTCTTATAGAGTTCATTTAGTTTATATACCCCACCAATACCAATTGCAACATTTAAATGATACTCTTCTTCAAAAGCTTTTTTCCAGTTCTTATATTTTTTTATGTTTAACCAATCTCTATCTAATTCTAATACTTCATCTTCAAAAATAGCGGACAAGATCATTACGTAATAGCCCTTCCAATAAATTGGAACTGCATATTCCATATTATTTTTATTAGCATATTGGAACAAATTTGATTTCAGTTTATATGCATCGAAAGCTCGCTCTACTGTGTCAATTTTAATCATTAAAATTGCATATCGATTGTTACTATCCAACTCGATTCCAGCTCGTTCAGCAATTTCTTCAACATGTGCATTTTTCTTGATACAGACTGCTTTTAAAAATTCTTTTTGATACTGTATGATATTGTTTTTTAACTTTGATTCAGTTTTCATATAATGTTTAATTGCTAAATGAACCTCACTAAGATTCATAATAATGGATACGATATTTTCTTGTACAACATTTTTAATTATGACAAATGCTCTTGTCTCTTCCACTCCTATTGAATAAATCAAAATATTCTCATTTTTTTCATAATAATATTGCCTTTCTCTAAGCTTAGAAAGATCACTTAGCAATGCTTCTATTTCCTCAATTACACTCATAGATTTTTCTGGATAATGTGCATATCCCTGATGATCTGCAATGATAATTGTTTTTTTAATCTTTCTACCAATGTACGTACCAACGTAATCTAAGCCTTTTTCAATAAGATTTTCTAATAAATTCACACTAGCATCAGCATCAGACATTTTGATAACACCACTCATAAAAAATTTTTATAATATAATAACACATATTCATAAACATATTATCAATAAATGAAACATGAATTAATTATGAACAAATTATGAACAAATAAAAAATAGTTCAAATCTTATAGATCTGAACTATTTAAAGATTAATACCAAAATTCAAATTGCGCTTTAAATGTCTTGTCCAATTTTTTGGAAGTTAGATTTGTTAAACTTTGATCCTTAATTCTAAAATCTTGATATTCTAATGTCATAATGACATTTTTGCGCACTACATTTTGATATACAAAGCTCCACACATTTACATTGTCTGTCCCATGCGTAAATACACTGTATGGATTGTTTGGAACATAGGCAACCCCAATCGTATTAAATCCACCAACGCCATGCGGAACGGCTCCAGCATCGATTGATCGATAGCCAATCATCCATGCATCTGTCCCCGACTTACTTTTATCAACTAAATTTACTGCATTGTAATAAACTTTTGGGCCCACGCTATTACTAAGTTGAACAGCCCATCCTTTAGGGTTGTCAGATAGTCCGTTTCCCGGTGTTACACCATCTAATTTCGTCACAATATAATCCGACATCAAAGTATACTTACCAAATTTCCAATCGAAAGCAAGGCTGGCACCTTTCGCACTATCGTAAGCCTTACCACCAATCCCATCAATATTTAGATCCCCCGTGCCATTTTTAGCTGCATTTGCACTAGCATCTGACCAATAGTAACCTAACCCCACATTCATTTTATCGTTTAATTTTTGCGTAAAATCAACAGTAGTAATTTGCTGTGCATTGCCAAGTGAACCATCTGCATAATCAGCATTGCTATTCACTTCAGGATCACCGGTAAATAGCTTAAGTTTTGTATCCCCGAAATTCTTTTCCAGCAAAATACCATCGACATTATTTGGTTTTCCTATTAATCCGTGTCCGATGGTATCCATTGGACTTCTGCCCACACGAATTTTATCAATACCAAAACTATCTTTTATGATTATATTGGCAATATCCAAGCGTACCTCGGAACCTTTAGAACCATCTTTTTGCCCAGACATATCGCCAAATTTATCTTCGACGACTAATCTTCCCGTATAACTCATTTTTTCATTAACATTTCCTTTAACACTGATGCGATGTCTAAAGTCAAATTTATCTGAACCCTTTAAACTTTTCCCGGTATTGGAACTATCATGCAAATAGCGTACCCGACTTTCGCCCTCAATCCAAGTATTCGTTTTCTTTTCCACCACTGTTACACGTTTCCCAAGCCGATTCAACTCGCCGGCAAATTCTGCTGATAGTTTATCAATGATCGCTTTATCGTGCTCATCGGCGGTTTCAAATTGATCAATGGCTTTTGCTACAACCATACTAAATTCATATCGCGTTAGAGGACGCTCGCCTTTAAATTCATGATCACTATAGCCTTGAAGAATACCATCTTTCGCTAGCTCCTGTACAGCCTGATATGCCCAATGCTCTTTTGGCACATCACGAAATGAATCTTCTGGTGCAGCAAAAGTTACTCCAAACGACCCGATAATAAGCATCGCCACGATTGAGGCTGTCAAATTTTTATTCATCCTCATATTCTCCTCAATACTTTATTTACCTACAAATAAATTCCTTACATAATTCACAATATTAAGATGTTTCGCATACGGTCTTATCCTTGTTTATCTGTAGCTACTTTACATTTAACTGAGATTCAGTACATTTTTACCGGATAAATATCCAAATGTATAAGCACGTCCATGGCTATTTCCAGGAACAAAATTAGGGTAATCTGCACCAAAGAAACTGCCCGAGTTATTCCCGGCTGCATAAAGTCCTTGAATAATGTCTTTCTCTTTATCCAAAACTTGCATTTTGTCATTAATTTGTAACCCGCCGAGCGTAACAAGCATTGATGTTCCGATATTAGCGGCATAGAAAGGAGGCTTATCTATTGTTGTCATGAAAAGATTTGGTTTTCCAAAATCTTCATCAACGCCTTTTTTCGCTAACTCATTATACCGGGCTATTGTTTTCTTCAAAGTTTCTACAGGAAGTTTTGTTAATTCTGCCAACTGCTCGATCGTATCCGCTTTTTTTATCAGCCCTTTTTGAATATATTCTTCAATAACTTTTGGATTATGATGCTCTACTGTTAACATTTCTTTACAAGCAGTTTGTCTAAACTTAGGGCCTTCTTCCGGCCACTTAGAATCCCAGATATTCCACTTGCTATGACCCGGCTGCTGACGAACCGCATTTGAAAGATAACTAAACGGCAGATCTTCATTACCATAGCGTTCACCTTTTAAATTAACACCAAGCCACGGCTGTCGAACCAAAGAATCTGGATTTACTTTTGGATCATCAACAAATGCTTTATCAAAATACATTGCGCAATGTGGACCTTCATCAATCGCCGCGCCTATCCATATGCCCATTTTTTGACCATCACCAGTATTGTATTTGCCCGGATAAGAAATCTTATGAATTGCCTCCGAAGTAGGCACGTAATACTTTAACATTTCTTCATCATGTCCATAATCACCGGCACAAAGGATAACACCCTTTTTTGCATTAAATTTAATATACTTACCATCTTCTGCTTTTCCGATAACGCCCTGAACTCTGCCTTTATTTTCTACTCTAATTAACTGTTCTGCCGGTGTTTTATAACGAATCTCAACACCTAATTTCTCAGCAGTTGTAAGCAACGTATATGCTGTTGCTATCGTTGCTTTACCACCATATATACCTTTTTGTATTTTAGTTGCTGCTTCTTCTGGCGGTTCAAGTACGAAGGTCAAGCTTGGGAATGTTGGCAGCGTAGATACTGGAGCAACCAATTCCTCCTCAGTATGAATGTGCTTAATCGTACATCCAGCTTTAAGTGCAAGATCCAGCAGCCAGTCATTTACTTTACCGCTATTGTTTACAAATTCTTGCACTACTTTTTGATCTGGCTTATAACTGCCAAATTTCATTATTTCTCGTGTAACATCCAAAGGATTGATCGTGATCCCGGCTTCTTTCTGTACCTTTGCATTAATCGCACCATAATCATAACTACGGAAATTTACACTTTGTGTTTTTTCTATCAATGTAACTTTTGCGCCTTCCTGCGCTGCTGAAATTGCAGCACAAAGCCCAGCCATGCCTGCACCGACTACGACCACATCAGCTTCAACTGTTTCTTTAATGTCACTGTCCTTAATCGGTGTTGGCGTCTTTAAAAAACTAGGTTCTTGACCTGCAACCAATTTATTTCCTTCATCCGTCTTCTCTTCTCCAGCTTTTCTCCCCTTGCCGCAAGCAGTTAATAAAAAGCTTGATCCAACAACACCAGCAACCGACAATGCACTGTTTTTCAAAAACCCTCTGCGAGATATTCCACTTTTTCGTACTTCAAGATCTTTATCCATGTATGGTACCTCCAACATTAAAATATTTTATCTTCATAATTTCTAAAGCAACTACATTTTAGCACCTGCATAAAAGTTCAGTCATCGACGAAAGCTGTAAATCTTTTGTCTATGTATTGTAGATAGAATCCATAAAAATAAATAAAAACAATGATATGATTAATGCCGCAATCATACCATTGTTCTTTTCTACAAATTTTGACTTATATTATCGTGTAATTCATATAAATAAAAATTTAATCATAATAAAAAACCTGTCCAAAAAGAGTCTAGGCACTCCATGAACAAGTTTTAATTTCCACTTTACGAAAAACATCTTGCAGTAATTTTTCTTACCAAAGGGTTCACCATAAGGCTTTACTTTGTTTTTTTATATTATTCACCTTGGAAATATCTAATGTATTACCAACAAAGATTGGCTGCAAGAAACCAAGTTCATGAAGAATATCCGCTACACGGATTGCGATAAATAAATTACTTCTTTCTTGCGCTAAGGACAAATCAATCTGTAAAATTTGCTCAATTTTCTCATAACGATAACGCAGTGTATTTACGTGAACAAATAATATCTCAGACGCCAATTTCCAGTTAAAGTTACAGTCCAATAGTGTTCTGAGCGTTACGAGCAATTCTCCATCAAAATCATGATCATATTCCAAAATTTTCTCTATCGTTTTCATGCAAAAATTCTTTAATTTATCAATATCTTGTGAAAACAATTCAGCAAATACACCTAAATCAACAAATCGCTGCACAAAGCTAACTTCACCTTTTAACAGATGAAAATGCATTGCAATTCTTGCTTCATTATAACTTTTATGTAATTCACTTAATTTATATACTCCGCCAATACTTACTGCAGCTTTTACATTATATTTTTCTTCAAAAGCATTTTTCCAGATGATTGAGTTTTTTGCATTAGGCCAATCAGATTTTATTTCTAACGTATCGTCATCATACACGCCCGATAAAATTGAAACAAAAAACCCGCGCCAATAAATAGGGGGTATGAAGAAAAGATTATTTTGCTTCGCATATTCGAAAATATTTGCCTTCAGATTATGATAATTAACCTGTTTATTATCTTCATCGATCTTTATAAGAAGAACTGCATAATATTGATTTAAATTTAACTGAATACCCGTTTTTTCTATAATATACCGAATATTAATACTATTCTTAACGAAAAGATTCTCTAAAATTTCTGTTTGAAATGATTGTATTTTGGTTTTGAGCTTATTTTCATAATTGATATACATCTTCAAGGCTAATTTAGCTTCATTCAAAGTTAGTACGATAGAAGGAATGTTTTCATGCTTTACATTTTTAATAATAACAACTGCTTTAAGCTCCTCTTGCCCTACCGGGTAAATCAAAGTCGCTTCTGATTTCTTATAATAGTACTGATTCTCTTCTAAATCGGGTATATCAAAAAATAATTCTATGATTTCATCTACTATAACTTGGGATTTTTCTGGATAATGCATATATCCATAATTATCAACTATCAAAATAGTTTTTTTAGTTGTCTGGGCAATATAAGAAACGACCGCACCTAATCCATGATTAACTAATTTTTTTAATAAACTTTCACTATCTCCAATATTCGCCATAAAAATTTTCTTCCCATCATCTTGATTCTGCATAAACTTACATCATTATATCATGTGCAATTCTTTTTTATCAATTAAAAAGAACGCATTTAAAATGCGTTCCAGTTTGCAATATATGCTTTAGAAGAAGAACTTAACTTCACCACGGAAGAAATTTTTATCTTTCTTCGTCGTTACATCTTCACCCCAAAAATATTTTAATCCGGCTTCAACATTTTTAGCCGGCGCATAGATAGCGCCAACTTCTGTACCTTTTACATTTCCATGCGTGTACGCTTCGTAACGTGAAGAAATCGCCGTAGCATCGGTTACCTTGAAGTTTCTCAGCATAAACATAAATGAACCTGGATGATTGATATCCATCCGTTTATAATCAAGCTCCGTAAAATAGCCCTCATTCCCAACCGTCGTTCCTACATCACTCTTTGCATACAAGCCTACAAACCGTAAATTTTTAGCAAAAAGCGTATCAAAGCCGACTACACCCAGACCATAATTTTCTGAATTAATCAATTTTCCGTATTTTCCGCCAGCTTCTACACTGTGAAAAGAATGGTAACCACCAGTCAAATTGGTGGACTTATTCAGCTTGTAGCTAAATTCCCCTGCCGCATAATCCGCTTTAAAATTATTATTTGGATTTTCAATTTTACCGACCGAAAGAACGGTTTTTAATCGATTGCCAAAACTGAACTGTGCACCGGACATTGGATCTTCATGAATATAAGCATAGCCATCCACAGTATCAAACTTACCTAATTTCGCTTTTGCACCAAACAAATTACCCTCAGCATACATATTGGTTGTTTCATTGGTGGTATCGGCTTCTGCTTTTAAGTCCGACGTAATCTTCGTTTTGCTTCTAACTTTCCATTCCTGATTAACCTGTGCATCCGTATATAATTCAATATAGCCTTTTACTGTATTATCAATGTCATTTGCCTTTTCAAAATTTTCCGCACGAATACGATAAAATCCACTGAATTTTACATTATCCACTTTATTTTCAAGTGAAGATACACGTACACCCAAATTATTTAATTCAGTCGCATATTCTGCAGACAATTTATTAATAACAGTTTGATCAACCGTGCTTACATGCTCTTTTGCCATTGCTTTCGCAACCATTTGTGCCATTTCATAACGCGTAATTTTTGCATCGCCACGGAAAGTAGCATCGCCATAACCTTCGATTACGCCCTCATGCGCCAATTTTGCAACGGCATCAAAAGACCAGTGATCTCTTGAAACATCCGTAAAAGGGTTTGCTGCAGCAAATGTAACTGCACAAGCTCCAGTCATTAAAGCTGCCGTAACCATTGTCATAAGCATTTTCTTCATTAAATGATCTCTCCAATTCACTTTTATCAATTCTTACCCTAATTTCACTGCATTTTTGCCTGACAAATAACCAAAAGTATAGGCCCGTCCATGGCTGCAACCGGTGACAACAATTGGATAATCGGTGGCAAAAAAGCTGCCAGAATTATTACCAGCTGCATAAAGTCCTGGAATTACATTTTTTTCTGTATCTAATACTTGTAATTTATCATTGATCGTTAAACCGCCTAAAGTTACGAGTAATGCTGTACCAATATGACCAGCATAGAACGGCGCTTTTTCAACAGTAGTCAAATAGACTTTATCTTTTCCAAAATCTTCGTCATCACCTTTTTTAGCTAACTCATTGTATCTATCAACTGTAACTTTTAATGTCTCTACTGGAACTTTCATCTTTTGGGCAAGTTCCTCAATGCTATCTGCTTTTACAACAATACCTTTTTGAACCAAATCTTCTAACTCTGCTTTACGATGATGAAATTTTAAAGTTTTACAAGCACTCTGCTTAAATCTAGGTGCTTCATCTTCATATTTATCATCCCAGATTGTCCATCTTGTATTCCCAGCCTGCTGCCGAACTGCATTAGATATATATGCAAACGGTAAATCTTCATTGGCATATCGTTCACCGCGTAAATTTACACTAAGCCAAGGCTGACGAACCATGGCATCTATTCTGCCTGCATTTTTTCCATCTGGGTCAAGTAACGCATTGTCAAAATACATCGGTGCATGTGGTCCCTCATCCATCCCTGCGCCGACCCACATTCCCATTTTATGACCATCGCCAGTATTATAGGTACCAGGATACATAATCTTTTGTATTTTTTCTGATGTAGGGATATAGTAGCCAAGCATTTCTTTATCATGGCCATAGTCTCCCGCACAAAGAATAACGGCTTTTTTTGCATTGAATTTTACATATTGGTCTTGCTTATTTTTCGCAATAACTCCAGTTACACGATCCTTATTATCTTTGCGAACAAGCTGGACTGCCGGCATTTCAAATTTAAAATCAACACCTAATTTTTCAGCAGTTGTTTTCAATGTGTAGGCCATTGCAACTACACCATTCCCGCCAATCATACCTTTTGGCGTTTTTTCAGCCGCATCAGCCGGTGGTTCTAAAACAAAAGATAATGTAGGAATATTGGGAATTGTTGCACCAGGAGAAATTTGCTCTTCTTTGGTCCAAACAGATTTTACTTTACACCCAACCTTTAATGCATTATCAACAATCCAATCATTCACCTTACCACTTTGTTCTGAAAAAAGTTTTACCACCTTTTGATCTGCTTTGTATGCACCCCAACGCATAATTTCACGTGTCACCACTTTAGGATCTAAGCTGTTTCCCGCTTGCACTTGGAGTTTTGAATTAACTGCACCATAATCATAACTGCGAAAATTAATATTGGGACCTTTTTCAATAATGATAACTTTTGCGCCTTCCTCAGCAGCAGCTGCCGCTGCACAAATTCCAGACATTCCGGCGCCAACAACAATTACATCGGCCTCCAATGTTTCTTTTATTTCACTGTCTTTAATTGGTTCCGGTGCTTTTAAGAAGTTCGGTGCCTTCATTGTTGCTTTTGTTCCTTCTTCGACATCTTGGGCTACACCATTTTTTCTTCCCTTACCACAAGCCGTCAATAAAAATCCAGAGCCTACAACACCGGCAACTGTAACTGCGCTACTCTTTAAAAAGTTACGTCTTGATACACCTTTTGCGGTATTTGCATCTTTTTCTAACTGCATACAAAATTCTCCCCTACTCTAGAATAAATCATAAGTCCATAATTTATAAATTCGTCCTCATTCGACAATTGTTATATTATCATCCAAATAAATCAACAGTCACTAAAGATATCTACAAAACGAATTAGCATTTACTGTAGATATCTATAATCGATATTAATTTTATCATAATTTTTAAATCAGAATTTCTAAATTTATATTGTTTAATTATTAAAATTTATTGTTGATAAAAATCTTTAGATAAAGAATTTTTTTGCAAGTTTTCTAAATTCTATTTGTATATATTTCTTCAATTATATATACAAAAAGTTTTGTCGAATTATTGTATATATAGCTAAAGCAAATAAACGTAATTAATTATAAAATAATTAGGCAGAGTAAATTTTTTTGTCTGCATTCTGTAAGAAAATCTATTTAGAAAGGAAGAGATGCTCCTATGAAAAATTTTTTATTAAAAATCGTAGAGTTCATAAAACGAAAACCACTCGTGGCGGCAGTTGCCTTAGTTGTGTTGATCGGCGCCGGATCTTTTGCGATGAAACAAGCAAGTGCCAATCCTGCCTTTTGCGCGAGCTGCCATAATCTTGAGCCTTATGTCGCTGGTTATGAAGATAGCGATTTATTAGCAAATGCGCATAATAAAGCGGGTGTTAAATGTATTGACTGTCATCAAAAATCAATTGCGGACAAAGTTGAAGAAGGTATTGCATATGTGACAGATGATTTCGATGATCCTATGGAAAAACGTAAATTAGATAATGATACGTGTTTAAAATGCCATGATGTTGAAAAAATCAAAGCAAAAACACAATTTGGAGAGCAAAATCCGCACGATTCTCACATGGGTGATCTCGTATGCTCTGATTGCCATAGCATGCATAGAAAATCAAAAACAACTTGTTCACAATGTCATAACTTTGAATGGATGAAAGAGTTGCCGTCTAATTGGGAAAAATAATTTTTCTTCATTTATCATTCATACAAAAAACCGTTAGTTTTCTCATACGATTATGATAATGAATTTTTACATATTATGAAAAAAGGAAGTGCATAGATCATGTTCGGTTTAGGTATGCCTGAAATTGCGCTTATTGCAGTCATTGGTCTTATTGTCTTTGGCCCCGGCAGATTACCTGAGGTTGGTAAATCGATTGGTAAAAGCATCGGAGAAATTCGCAATGCAATCAATGAGCCTCCACCAGCACAGCCACCACAGAAAATTATCGTGGAAGCCACTACTCCTACTACTGAAACAATCAAAAAAACATCTGAAACCTAAATATAACTACGATATATAAAGAATTTTAATTCATCCTAACCGTAGTCAAATGATACAAAGACATAACCTATTTTAAAATCATCAACATGAAAACAGGTTATGTCATCAGATAAATTCATATCATACAGCAGAAAAAATGAATCATGATGCTTATTCATGTCATTCATTTTATCACTAAAGTAGTAGGTTACAGATAAGACCATGCCGTTTAAGGAATGGTCTTATCTGATTTTATTGGAGGAAAAAGATGTCTATTGAGATCGAATTGTTAAACATCACCAAACGTTATGGAGATAAAATCCTATATCAGAACCTAGTCGGTAAAATAGAATCTAGTAGTTGCACCTGTATTACTGGCAATAACGGTTCAGGAAAATCTACTTTACTAAAAATTATCGCTGGTATCATTAAACCAACCACAGGCACTATTGTGCCAAAAAAGGGGAACAAACAAATTCCTATGAATGATTATCGCACATATATTGGTATGGTATCACCGGAAATGAATATGTACGACACTCTGACAGCTATGGAAAACCTACAATTTTTTACTGGAATCATGCCCTCGACAGCATGCTCTGATCATGCATTATTGCAAAATTCTTTAAAAATGGTAGGTCTGATGGAGGTTAAAGAAAAACCGGTAAAGACCTTTTCCACCGGGATGAAACAAAGATTAAAACTCGCTGTTTTACTTGCATCCGACCACCCCTTATGGATCTTTGATGAACCATCTTCCAATCTTGATGAAGACGGAAGAAAACTCGTGAAAAGTTGCATTGCGCAAGGTCTGAAGAAAAACAAAACCATCATACTGGCAACCAATGACCCGCTGGAGGTACGTTATGCAGACTCTGTATTTAAACTTACAAAAAATTAAACTTGTTTTTTATAAGGAATTGCGAACTGAATACCGTACACGCTATGCAGTCGGTGCTTTAAGCATGTTTGCTCTGACTACCCTGGCAAGTGTCAGCATGGCAATCGGCAGCATGCATTTATCACCAAAGCTCCTCGCCGTGCTTTTATGGATCATTTTATTTTTTTCTGCGATGGCTGGTATGTCGCGCGTTTTTATCCAAGAAGAAGAAACGGGTACAATTCATACGCTAAAGCTATACGGACAAGCCCAAATCATTTTATTCGGTAAGCTGATCTATAATATTGTACTGTTAAATGGTCTGACAATTTGTTTAATACCTTTATTCATTATTTTACTCAACGTAGATATAAGCAGTTTCAGTTTCTTTATCCTTATTTTATTGCTCGGAAATATCGGTATGGCAGCCATTTCCACGTTAACCGCCGCACTCGTAGTCCATACGCAAAGCAAAGGTTCTCTATTTACGGTATTAACCTTTCCAATTTTATTGCCTTTATTTTTAATGCTCATTCAATTAACTGCAATGGCAATTGACGACACAAGCTTTCAGGGAAGCAAACAATTACTTTTTATCGGTGCTTACGACTTTATCATGATCGGCATCTCTTCTATTTTATTTGACTATATTTGGTATGACTAAGGAGGTTATTTTCATGTTGAATTCTTTGTTAACTTTCTACACACTTTGTGTGCTTTGGGCAGTATTTTATTTGGTTCCACCTGCTGAAGGTTTAGGTTATCTCGTCCGTATTGCATTTTTTCATATTCCTGTTGCATGGGTTTCGGTTCTTGCATTTTTACTATCTGCCTGGTATGCACTTCGTTACCTTAACACCAAAGACCTAACCTATGATCATTTATGTGCACGTTCAGCTTATTTGGGTTTAATATTTTGCTTATTCGCTACAATAAGCGGTGCTATTTTTGCAAAGCTAACCTGGGGTGCATACTGGAATTGGGATCCCCGCCAAATTACGATCTTTATCCTTTTGATGATTTACGGCGCTTATACCGTTCTTCGAAGTTCAATCGAAGATCAAGAAACTAAGGCAAAATTATCCGCAGTATATTCTCTCCTCTCTTTTGTAACTGTTCCTTTTTTAGTATTTATCATTCCACGTTACTATTTTTCCCTCCATCCGTCACCAGTCATGAATCAGGCTGGAAAACTTGATATGGATCCGATCATGGTTTATGTTTTGCTGGCGGCGCTTATCAACTGTACTTTATTATTTCTCCGCATTTTATTCATCCACAAAAAACAACAAGATTTATTAAAAGAAAGTAGCGAATTTATATGAAAAAACGTCAGATTAGCATCCTAATCTTCATTACCTTATTTCTAGGTTATTGTCTTTCCCAATTTTCAAATTCACTGAATCCTTATGTAAATTTTGCAGAAGCAAAATCTTTAAATACCACTGTGCAAATAAAAGGAACCTTAAACAAAGATAACGATTCTATTACGTATGAAAATAAACAGTTAAAATTTTTTCTTCGTGGTGAACAGAATGAAAAAATACTCGTTTCCTATAAAGGAATAAAACCTGAAAACTTTGAACACGCAGAAAGTATCGTTGTAATCGGTAAGTATAACAACGATCAATTTATCGCTGAAAAGCTATTAGTGAAATGTCCTTCAAAATATGAACGCAAAGGAGAACCTAAACCATGATTGGTGTCATTAGTCTATTTCTAGCCTTGATCACAGTAACAATTGCCGTCTTTTCTTCAATCAGTACATATGCTAAAGAAGGATTAAAAAAAGAATCTACCTCAACATTTACTTTGGGCTCGTTTTGTTACCAACTTTCGAATATTTTTATTCTATTTACAAGTGCTTTTTTTATCTATATTATCTTGACCGATCAATTTCAATATCGTTATGTTTGGAGTTTTTCTGCTAAGGATCTTCCTTTAGCTTATAAATTTGCCGCATTTTGGGCCGGACAAGAAGGTTCATTTTTACTTTGGACGTTACTTCACGCACTGATCGGCCTCTATTTTGAGCGATCAAATACTATGGCCAAACCCGCTTTTATTGCCTACATGATCATCCAAGCAGTACTCACAATTTTGCTCATGATCAAAAATCCTTTTCTGCTTCAAGCGGGTCATCCAGTAGACGGCATGGGATTAAATCCACTTTTACAAGATCCTTGGATGGTAATTCATCCACCAATTATTTTCATCGGCTATGCAACACTGGCAATTCCGTTTTCCTATGCACTAGGCGGTCTTATCACGGAAAAACATAGAGAATGGATGGAAAAAGCACTTCCCTGGACACTTTTCTCTTGGAGTTTTTTAGGCGCAGGTATCTTTATCGGTGGTTATTGGGCATATAAAACACTCGGCTGGGGAGGTTATTGGGGTTGGGATCCAGTAGAAAATTCGTCCCTTGTTCCTTGGCTGACAAGCTGTGCACTTATTCATTTATTGATTACAGCGAAGATAAAACCTGGTGCATTTAAATTAACCTATTTAATGGCAATTTGCAGTTTTCTCCTTGTACTTTATGGAACTTTTTTAACGCGTAGTGGCGTACTTAGTGATTTTTCCGTACATTCTTTCAGTGAAGATGGCACTGCCGGAACAATTGCAACATTATTTATTTTAGTGGCTGTCGTATCTTTACTACTATTATCCTTAAAATGGGGACGTCTCTATACAGCTCCTATTTATCAAAAGTTCCAGAGCCGCGAATTCGTAATTACAGCAGGTGCAATTGCGTTTATAGCGCTGGCTGCGCTCATTCTTGTTGGTATGTCAACCCCACTCGTCAGCAAATTTTTAGGCAGTCCGCAAAACGTAAATATTGAGTTTTATAACAATGCTACCTTACCCTTAATCAGCATTATTCTGGCTCTAATTACATTAACGCCAATGTTAAAATGGCTGCAAACAGAAACACCTAACTATCGTAACGTCTGGTATCTAACAATCCCTCTAGTAATTGCTATTGTAATTTGCATCTTCTATCAAATTTATCATCCACTTTGCATCATCGCGATACTATTGGCCTGCACAGCATTTAGCAGCCATGTAATTCACTACAAACAGCTCTCTTTAGCAGCCACAATCGCGCACATCGGTCTATCGGTCATGACGATCGGCATCATTCTTTCTTCTGCCGGCAGTCAAAATCAAAACATTAGTTTTGAAGTCGACGAGATTCAATCAGTTTTTGGCTATAATATAAAGTATCTCGGTGAAACTAGTAACTTAGATAAACGGGAAAAATATCAAAACTTTGAACTGCTCAATGAAAATACAATGATAAAAGCATTAACTAAGCTCACTGACACTGGCGATGATGCTGCGAGAGAACCCGGAATATACAAGACGTTCACCGGTGATGTATATTTTGCTCCGGCACACAAGCATGACCAAGAAATCAACATTCTCACACTAAAAACAGGCACTTCTGTTACTGAAGATAATCTTACGCTAACTTTAACCGATATCGTAATGGAACGAAATCATACAAGTCAAAATATAAAAGTTCATGCAACTTTTGAAGTAAACAATGAAACGATGACTGAAACAGTCATACTTGAAATGATCCATGATAACGGTCAATTCAAGCCCGTACCAGTTGAAATACTCGACAATCAATATAGTTTATCACTGACTGGCGTAAATGCGGCCAATAAACAAGTACGTTTAGAACTAAAAAAACTCCAGCCAAGCACAACACCACAGATTGATATCGATATAAGTTATAAACCACTGATAGGCTTTGTATGGTTAGGGTGCATTCTGATTACGATTGGGTGCCTTTATGCCGCGATGAAAAAAATCGGACAAATAAAACAAACTTAGCATACGTCTACAAAAAAAATGTTTTTAAAACTGTAGAAACGTACCAAGACAAATCGGCTGCATTCCTATAAAATAGGTTTTGTAAACGACATATAATATATTACACACAGTATAGTAATCAGTGTAGTTTTCTTGACTAAATCTGTTATTATACAAAATGAAGACAACCTAAAAACACCCTGAAAAGCACCTGTAATCCCTAACAGGTGCTTTTCTATTTTTATTATAATTTTATATACAGAAAAAGGTTAGTGCACCAAAGTACACTAACCTTTTCTCATGCCATCATTTATTTACCGGCTAATTTTTCATAGCCTTCGCGTCTTTCTTTCGCGTCTTGTTCCGTCTTTTCAAATAAAGCATCCGCAATATCTGGATATTGACGTTTTAGGGATGAATATCTGACTTCACCCATCAAGAACTCTTTAAAGTCAGCCGTTGGTGGTTTTGAATCCAAAATGAATGGATTTTTATCCGTGTCTTTCAGGGCAGGATTAAATCTATACATAGACCAATAACCAGATTCTACAGCACGCTTGGTTTCTAATTGACTACAGCCCATGCCTACACGCAATCCATGATTGATACATGGGGAATAAGCAATGATAAGAGATGGACCTTTATAACTTTCAGCTTCTGCAATCGCTTTCAATGCCTGATTTTTATCGGCACCCATTGCAATTTGAGCCACATATACATAACCATAGGTCATTGCCATCATGCCAAGATCTTTTTTCTTCGTTCTTTTACCGCTCGCTGCAAATTGTGCAATTGCTGCAGCCGGTGTTGATTTAGAAGATTGACCACCAGTATTTGAATATACTTCCGTATCAAATACCAAAACATTGATGTCTTCTCCGGAAGCTAATACATGATCCAAGCCACCGTACCCAATGTCGTAGGCCCAACCATCACCGCCGAAGATCCAATGTGAACGTTTTACAAGGAAATCTTTATTATCATAAATTCTTCCAAGTACTGTATGACCTGCCTTTTCAGCTTCAAGTAATGCAATCATTGCATCTGAACGCTGGCGAGAATTTGTGCCCTCTTCCATATTTTCAATCCAATCTTCAAAGGCACTCTTTAATTCTTCACTTATACCGCCAGCTTCTATCGCTGCCTTCATATCGTTTGCTAAACCATTGCGTATTGCATTTGTCCCAAGAAGCATACCTAATCCAAATTCGGCATTATCTTCAAACAATGAATTTGCCCAAGCAGGTCCTTGTCCCTTATGATTTTTAGTATACGGAATTGCCGGCGCACTCGCTCCCCAAATGGAAGAACAACCAGTAGCATTCGCAATCATCATACGATCACCAAATAACTGCGTCACCAGTTTTGCATATGGAGTTTCACCACAGCCGGCGCAAGCACCAGAGAATTCAAGCAAAGGTTTTTCAAATTGGCTGCCTTTTACTGTCATCTTATTCATTGGATTTTTCTTTGGACTTACCTGCATCGCATACTCCCAATATGGAGCATTCGAAAGCTGTGTAGCAATCGGTTTCATGATCAATGCCTTTTCTTTCGCCGGACAAACTTGCGCACAATTACCGCAGCCAACACAATCAAGTGGTGAAACTACAATGCGATATTTACTGCCATCTTTTAATCCAACCGCAGGTTTGGTAACAAACCCTTCCGGTGCATTCGCAGCTTCTTCTTCGGTGAGTAAAACCGGACGAATTGTAGCATGCGGACAAACATACGAGCATTGATTACATTGAATACAATTTTCAACTTGCCATTCAGGCACATTGATTGCAATGCCGCGTTTTTCATAAGCAGCAGTTCCCACTGGGAAAGTACCGTCTTCCATTCCTTCGAAGGCACTAACTGGCAGGCTGTCACCTTCTTGGCGATTCATCGGATCAAGAATATCCTTGATAAACGCAGGAACTTCTTTTACGTTCTGATCTGCATCTGTTGCATCTGCCCAGCTTGCAGGAATTTCAATTTTCACCAAAGCTTCTATACCTTTATCAATTGCACCATGGTTCATATCAACAATGTTCTGTCCTTTGTTTCCATAGGATTTGACCACTGCATCTTTCAGATATTCTACCGCGGTATCAATTGGAATGATATTTGCCAATTTAAAGAATGCCGATTGCATAATCATATTAAAACGACCGCCAAGGCCTAATTTTTTTGCAATCTCAACTGCATTTACAACATAGAAATTTATTTTATTTTTCGCTAAATAACGTTTCATATTCGCTGGTAATTTTTCCGAAATTTCCGTTTCACTCCAAGTAGAGTTGAGCAAGAAAGTTCCATTGGGTTTCAACCCAGCAAGCAAATCATATTTATCTACATAGGATTCTTGTGAACAAGAAATAAAATCCGCTTTATTAATTAAGTATGGAGATTTGATCGGTGTTTTACCAAACCTTAAATGCGACATGGTAATACCACCAGATTTTTTCGAGTCATATGCGAAATAAGCTTGTGCATACATATCTGTTTTATCACCGATAATCTTAATTGCACTTTTATTAGCACCTACAGTACCATCAGAACCAAGACCCCAGAATTTACAAGCAGTTGTTCCTTCTGAAGTAGTATCAATGTCAAAGCTTGCTTCTGGAAGTGAAGTAAACGTAACATCATCAACTATACCGATTGTAAAGTTGTCCTTTGGTGCAGTTAAACCTAAGTTTTCAAACACCGACACAATATGACTTGGTGTAATGTCCTTGCCGCCCAGCGCATACCGTCCGCCAACGATTTGTGGACGTAATTCACTGGTATAGAAAGCATTTTTAACGTCAAGATATAATGGTTCAGCTAATGCACCCGGTTCTTTTGTTCTGTCTAAAACGGCAACTTTCTTCACTGTTTTAGGTATATATTTAAAGAAATGTTCAATAGAAAAAGGACGATACAGATGTACATTCAATACACCGACTTTTTCCCCTTTTGCATTTAAGTAATCTACAGTTTCTTCGATTGCTTCACATACAGATCCCATTGCAATGATCATACGATCTGCATCTTTTGCACCATAATAATCAAATAAATGATATTCGCGTCCAGTAATCTTGGCAAGATCAGCCATACATTCCTCAACTAACGCAGGAAGTGTTTCATAATATTTATTAACTGCTTCACGTTCTTGGAAATAGATATCAGGATTTTGCGCTGTGCCACGAACAACCGGATGATCTGGATTTAAAGCTCTACGGCGAAATGCATTGACAGCATCCCAATCCAATAGTTTTTCTAATGCATCATATTCCAAAACTTCAATTTTTTGAATTTCATGAGACGTTCTAAATCCATCAAAGAAGTTGATAAAAGGCACACGGCTCTTTATTGCAACCAAATGTGCAACAGCACTCAAATCCATTACTTGTTGCACACTGCTTTCTGCAAGCATTGCACAGCCAGTTTGTCTAGCAGCCATAACATCTTGATGATCACCAAAGATATTGAGTGAATTTGCTGCAATTGCACGTGCACTCACATGAAATACACCTGGCAACAGTTCACCAGCAATTTTATACATATTCGGAATCATCAATAATAATCCTTGGGAAGCAGTATAAGTAGTAGTAAGTGCACCAGCTTGAAGTGATCCATGAACTGCGCCTGATGCCCCAGCTTCTGATTGCAGCTCAATCACTTTAACAGTTTGTCCAAATATATTTTTTTGCCCTTTTGCAGCCAATTCATCAACGAATTCTGCCATTGGTGACGATGGGGTAATTGGATAAATCGCTGCCACATCTGTAAATGCATAAGAAATATACCCAGCAGCCGCATTACCATCCATTGTTTTCATTTTTTTACTCATTTCATAGCTCCTCTCTCAAGTTACAAAATTACTATACACCGTAGTATAGCCAATGAAACTGTAAATACACATAGGGACACTATTTTTAATGTAACTGACGTAACGCAAAATTTAAACAGCATTACGATTACATACACAAAATAATTCATGCGTATAACCAAGCGCATATAAATGAAAATTTATAACAAAATCCATGTGTTTTTATGCAAATTATACGGATGAATACGATTTAATTATACACCTAAAAAAATTTAAAGTAAATATAACATAGCTATTTCGACCTATCTATATTATCAATATTTATTTCACAATCAAAATTTTATAACTATAACAAATTGTTTTTCTCACATTTTTAGCATTTTTATCATAAACATGTAGATAAAGTTTAAAATATTTCATCCGATACATTATTTTCGATTTAATTTGCTATGTGAATAACCATACAGAAAATAGATAAAAGATCCAATGATACTCCAAATGAAAAACCGTTCCAAAGTCATCGCCGATAAATTACTCATAACATAAAGGCAAGAAATGATAGCAAGCGCTGCGATTAGGTTCACAGCCGGGCATTTGAAAGGTCGATTGGCATCCGGATATTTATGCCGCATAACAACAACACCAATTGACGCGATTACAAACGCAAATAAAGTTCCACTGCTGCACATTTCAGCAACAATATGAATTGGTGTAAATCCGCTGATAATTGCAATAAAAAAACCAACAATCATCGTAATAATATGCGGTGTACCATACTTCTCATGCACTTTACAAATGCTCGCCGGAATCAATCCATCACGCGACATGGCAAAAAAAGCTCTCGTTTGCGCATAAATCATAACAAGTAATACGGTAGTTAATCCCGCGATTGCACCTGTACCAACAATTGCCGAACCGAAATTATAACCAATTGCTCTTAATACATATGCCACAGGCTCCGCATTGTCAAGTTCGCTATAATGAACAACCCCCGTCATAACGCCAGATACAGAGATATATAAAATCGTACAAATAATCAACGAGCCGATAATACCGATCGGCATATCTCGTTTCGGATTTTTTGTTTCTTCAGCCGCTGTCGCAACCGCATCAAATCCAAGGTAAGCAAAGAAAATAACTGCAGCACCTGCAGAAACGCCCGCAAAACCAAACGGCATGAACGGCGTCCAATTCATCACATCTACTTTCGGCCCCGCTAATAAAAGGAATGTAAAAATAGCAATAAATTTTACAGCAACTAAAATCTTATTCACTGTCGTACTTTCTCTCACACCAAGCACAAGTAAATACGTTAAAAATAAGGTAATCAACATCGCCGGTAAATTAACAATACCGCCTTCTGCTGGTACGGCGGTCAATGCTTTTGGCAGTTCTATACCGCCCGATTTTAAAAGCCCCACCAAATAAGCTGACCAGCCGCCCGCTACTGCACTCGCACCAACTGTATATTCTAAAATTAAATTCCAGCCGACCAGCCAAGCAACAAATTCTCCCAAAGCAGCATATGTATACGTGTACGCACTGCCAGAGACTGGTACCATAGCAGCAAGTTCTGCATAAGCTAGGCTTACAAAAGCACAAGTCACACTTGCAATAACAAAAGACAACATCAATGCCGGACCTGCATATTTTGCAGCGGCAAGCCCCGTAAGCACAAATATACCGGTACCAATAATGACACCTACACCTAACAATACAACATCTAGAGCCCCAAGCGATCTATGCAGCGAGGTTGTAGATGCTTCATTTTTTAAAATTTCAAGTCCCTTCGTACGAAAAACATTCACAATAAATCCTCCTAAAACTAGAAATAAATATACACTTAATTGTAAATTATAACATGTTTCTTCTTTCTTGTATTAACAAGTTAACATTTATTACAATGTAAACATTATTATTTTATTATTTTTCGGACAAAATATCCATCTTCTCTAAGCAAATTAACGCTTTACACAATTCCAATATCGTTATGTTCAAAAACGGAACAAAAGCATTTCTATTTCTTTTTTATTTCATCATAATTTTGACTATTTTTCTTTACACTTACACATATTAAGGTTAAATCGAACGATAAACGAGGTGTAAGCATGGGTTTTGAAGAACTATTTCGTGATACTTGGCAAACCAGTTTCATTTTTATTGCGCTATGGATTTTCACGCGTTTTTTAGGAAAAACACAAGTCGGACAACTCACGTTTTATGAATATATCAATGGTATTACGATTGGCTCTATTGCAGGAAACATCGTAGCGGCAGAGCCGGACAAAGTTTGGAGTCATTTTTATGACCTCGTATTATTTGCTCTGCTGACCTATATTTTTTCATTCCTCACTCTAAATAATCGCTCCCTCCGCAAAGTAATTGAAGGCGAACCAACACTCATCATTGAGAATGGCATGCTGGTAAAAGAAAATATGAAAAAACTACGTTATGATCTCGATGAACTAAAGGCACAGCTCCGCGAACAAGGAGTTCTAGATATCACTGAAGTGCAATTTGCGATTCTTGAGACAACCGGTGGTCTTAGTATAATAAAGAAAGCCCAAGAACAACCTGTTACCAAAAGCGACCTAGGTCTTGCTCCAAACGAAGCCACACTGCCTATAGAGTTAATTATGGATGGAGAAGTCATTGATGAACATTTAGCAAGCAATAATATATCCCTCACCTGGCTAGAAAATGAACTAGCAAAGCAAGGGATTCAAAATAAAGACGATGTCTTATATGCAGTGATTGACAGTAAAGGAAAACTATTTATAAGCAAAGGGAAAAATCAATGATCTGAAGCTACTTTTTGCGTTCGGAGTTTCAGAATCATTTTTACGATAAGAGGAAATAGCAACATGATAAATAATAGCCGAACGAGTTGATACGCTGTCATCGTCGAAATATCAGCGCCAACAAGCAGAGCTGTGATTCCCATTTCGGCCAAGCCGCCAGGTGCCGTACTCAAAAATGCAGTTACAAAGGATATCCCTGTTAATTGTACAACCATATATCCGGTTATTAAGGAAACTACAAGTACACCTGCAACACCAAAAAAGAGACTGGATAATAATCCGTGATACTGTTTAAGTTTCGCAAGATTAATACTAGCACCAATATAGGTTCCCACACAAATCTGCGCAATGCTGATCATATATGAAGGTACTGGAGGCGCCGGAACGCCCGTCGCTAAAATAAAAGCACCAGTAAACAGAATCGGACCTAATAAAAACGCAGTTGGCAATCGCATAAACTTTGCAAGAAATGCCCCGGCAACGGCAACAACAGCATACAGTAAAATATGCTCGCCACTGCTTACGATATGTTGTGAAGCAGCGCCAACCATCATCGGATCACCATCGTGAATAAAATGGATCGTCAGAAAAGGTACACTAAAAACAACGGATAACATCCGAATCGTTTGCATAATCGTAACAGCAGTCTGATCGGTATTTTCCATCTCCTCTGCAAGTACAACCATCTGGGAAAGACCGCCTGGTACACAACCGAGCAAGCAACTTTCCAAACTAATTCCCGTTTTCTTATAAGTTATATACCCAACAAGAACGCCTATAGATACTGTAATTAATGTAGCAATCAACATCAACGGCAGTTGTTCCAGTATTTTATAACCGGTTTCAGCTGTAAAAGGTCTCCCCATTGCATACCCCAGCACAATCAGAGCCAAATTACGGATTTTAATTGACCAATACACCTGCTTTTTCATTTTTAGCGCATACAAAGAAATCGCTGCAATAGGGCCTAATGTCCACGGCAATGGTATATAAAGAACTGAAAATAAAGCACCTGCAATCACAGAAATACATGCTGTTTTCAAAAATTCACGCATAAAATCAACACCTACTATAAATAAAGACCGGGCTTTAATAGAAAGCCCATCTAATTCTACTCTAACTCGAAACCAGAAACCTTACACTCTATTGTGTCCTATAAGAAGGCAGAAATATCAAAACAGACATTTTCTTTTAAATCTTACGACCCTTTTGCTTGTTCGTCAATAAAAAAGTGTACCACGATGATAGACGCCTCAATCAAGGCCTCGATAAGAGCCTATGCTTTAGAGACACATTTCTTTAAGCTGCTCCACCAGCTACGCATCGGGTGTTTTTCAAAAAACAAGAAAATAATCGGGATAACTACTAAAGTAAATACAGTTGACGTCAATAACCCTCCGATAATTACCCAAGCCATGCTAACACGTGTTTCCGACCCTTCCGTAAGCGATAATGCTGTGGGCAGCATACCAACAACCATAGTTAAAGTCGTCATAAAAATTGGTTTTAGCCGAACTTTACCAGCTTCAATAATTGCATCGTAAGCATTCATCCCACGATCCATGAGTGTCAATGTATAGTCTAAAAGCAAGGTACCATTTTTCGCGACTAGACCATCCATGACCAGAATTCCCACCAAAGAATATAAATTTATCGTATTATTGGTGAGGAAAAGTAACAGGATTGAACCAATCATACCTAATGGCAATGAAAACATCCGAATAAAAGGAGTAAGTGTAGATTCATATAATACTGCAAGCAACATATAGATCAGCACCAAAGCCAGCGATAAAGCTTGCAATAATTCACCAAACGTATCATTCATACTATTTGCCTGTCCAGTAAATCGATACGTAACCCCTTTACCTAAATCTACATTTTTTAATACCTCACGTGACTCTTTAATTACTTCATTCAATGGACGATCCGTTAAATTCGCACCAATAATAATAGAACGCTGTTTATCTGCACGACGAATACTTACTGGACCTACACCTTCTTTTATGCTTGCCACATCATCAATAAAAATAACCCGTCCATCTGCTTGCAGAGGTATCTTGGCAATATCCGATGCCTTGAACCCATCACTGCCCCTGAATCTAACTTGAATATCTGTATCATTTCCATCATTATTGACATCATTGGCGATCACGCCAGCTTGTTTACCGGCAATCGCAGATGAAAATGTATTCGTAACATCCTGGATAGAGGTTTTATATTGTTTTAACTTTTCTCTATCAATTTCTAATTGCAGCTCAGGCATTCCCTCTGTATAGGAGCTGCTCACATCTTTTATCCCTTTTACATTTTGTTTCAATAAATCTTGTACTTTATATGAAGCCGCAACCAGACTATTCAGATCATTTGCACGCAACTCTATTTGCAAAGCTCCACTGCCGCGTCCAGATCCTGGCCCGCCGGCAACACCGGCTACAGAAGACTGGGTTTCTTTCACCTGTACACTGCCGCCACTAATATTCACATCGGCAAATTGCCGTACATCATTTGTAATCTGCCATACACTACGGCTGCGCTCTTTACGATCATAAAGTTGAACACTAATTCCGCCTTCATATTGATTGGTTCCACCGATATAGGATAGATAATATTTTACTTCTGGAATTGTTTCTAAATAACTTTCCATTTGTGAAATTACGATGTCCGTCTGCTCTACACTTTGGCCAACTGGCAATTGCAAATTGATGTCGAAACTACTTTCATCGGTGCGCGGCATATACTCAGAACCAACAATCCCCGATGGAATAAAGCTCATCGTCGCAATAAACAATAGGAGTACGGACACAACAATTTTCTTACGATGATGTAAACTCCATTTTAATATTTTCTCATATTCCGTGACTGCACGGTTCTCAATTCGATCCATAAACGTCCAGATTTTTCGTTTTTCGCTTTTAATCCCTTGTGCAAAAAGCCTTGATGCCAACATTGGCGTAAGTGTAAAAGATATAAATAATGAAAATAAAGTAGCAAATACGATCGTTAAACCGAATTGTCTAAAAAACTGTCCGGTCATGCCATTCATAAATGCAATAGGTAAGAATACGACAACATCACAAAGTGTAATTGCAATCGCCGCCATACCAATCTCATTACGTCCTTCTTCTGCGGCTATTTTTGCCTCTTTTCCCATCATCATATGACGATGGATATTTTCCAGTACGACAATCGAATCATCTACTAAAATCCCCACACAAAGCGCCATCCCCATCAATGACATCATATTAAATGTAAAACCCGCAATATACATTACGAGGAAAGTAGAAATCAAAGATGTAGGAATTGCAATCATCACGGCGAGCGTAGAACGCCAGCCTCGTAAGAATAAAAATAGAACCAATCCTGTTGTGCATAACCCTTCGATTAATGTCCCCAAAGTATTATGTAACGATTTATTAACGTAATCTGCTGCATTATTTACAACGATAAATTCATACTCCGGATAATCTTTTTTCAATCTTTCCAAATTGCTCGTAACTGCCTCTGCAGTCGAAACGATGTTTGCATCACTATTTTTATAAATCACCATGGAAACTGCATCCTGGCCATTTACGCGTCCATAACGATTCGCTCTGGCCTCTTGCGCTTTAATATTTGCAATCGCCGTAATCGGAACATGGATGCCGGCAGAATTCGTAATTTGTAACTTTTCAATCTCTTCTACCGATTTATATTGCGCTGTGATGCGTACATTCGTTTGTGTCGTCGTTGTATAAATAGAACCAGATGGCAGCAAAGTATTTTCAGAATTAATTTTTTGGATGACTTGATTTAAGGTTAATTCATAAAAAGCCAATTTATCTTTATCTATTTCTACGGCAATTTCCCGATCCCGACCACCGCGCAATTCGATTTCAGATACACCATCGGACTGCTGTAAACGATCCTGAAAAAAATTCGTTGCTTTACTATACATATCCGATAAAGAATTTTTAGATACGACAGCAATCCTCATAATCGGCATTGCATTAATATCCCGCTTGATAACTACCGGTTCATCCACATCATCCGGTAGTTTATATCTCGCTGCATTTACTTTTTTCGTTGCTTCAATAGAGGCATAATCTGCATTGGCAGAGAACTCCAACTGCAGCGTAATTCGAGCTTGCTCCGCACTGGCAGTAGCGGTCATCTGTTTTACATTTGACACAGAAGATAATGCATCTTCTAAGGGTTTAACAACTTGTTGTTCAACCGATTCTGCACTTGCCCCAGGATATTTTACATAGATTGTAACATAAGGCGTATTCAGCGCCGGTAATAACTCCACACCAATTCGATAAAAACTATATAGCCCAAGTACTACAAACAAGCCTACGATCATACAAATTCCAACGGGTCTCTGGATAGAAAAACGCGTTAAATTCATTCAGCCGCCACCTGCCCATTTTCACTCTGCAGCATAACTTCTAATCCATTTCTTAACCGCGCTAAATTATTGACGGCTACAACATCGCCTTCCGCAATTCCTTCAACAATTTCAACGTATGCATCATTTCTCAGCCCAAGTTTGACTTGACGTTCCTGTGCTTTATTTTCAGAGTCAATTATAAACAATGAAATTTTTCCATTTTTTTCAATTACACTGTCTTTAGGAACAAATAAAGTTTGCTTGCGCTGCAAAACTTCGATTGCCGTGCGCCCAAACATCCCTGCTTTAATGAATGAATCCTCTGCTTTCAACATAATTCTTGCTGTATATCCCTTTGTTGCACTATCTACCGCTGGACTTACATAAATAATTTCCCCTGTATAATGATTGCCTAAAGACTCAATATTTACATCTACCTGCCCACCAATTTGAACGACTGCCACATCTTGTTCTGACAATTGACAATCCATATAGATCTGGCTATTATCCACTAGTTCTAAAACTTTTTGGCCTGCCGCAGCAATCGCACCCACTTCAGCATTACGATACCCAATGATCCCGTCCCGCGGTGCCACTAAAATTAAATCAGATCGCTGTTTCGCCAATGATTCCGTGCCATGTTTTGATTTTTCAAATGCAGCACGTTTGGCCTCTACACTTGCAGGTACATCGCCTGTCATCGCTTGATTTAGCAGCGTATCCAAAGCTGCTTTACTATTGATCATTTCTTGATAAACGGTGTCTAAAGATTCCTTTGAAATCGCACCCTGCTCATAAAGTGCCTGATACCGTTCATATTTTGTTTTGGTCCGTTCATAATCGATTTGCTGTTTTTGATAAGAAGCATCGTATGTAGATTCCGTTTCTTTTACATCAGCCTCAGCCTGACGTACTGCTGCATTGTTTTGTGCTATAGATAAATCAAGATCCCCCGTATCTTGCACAAGTAAAACATCACCGGCTTTCACCTGCTGCCCCAGACGCACATTAACTGCAACTATGCGCCCTGTATATTTTGGGGCTATATCAACGCGTGCCTCTGAAACAGTCTGCCCAAAAAGTGAAACCCGCCGCATCAAATCTTTACGTTCCACAACGTAAGTATCAACCATCGGTTTCACCATTTCTCGCTGCTGGCCGTCCGGATTTGCCTTATGATAAAATAAAGTATACAGGATGCCTAAGATTACAATACCAACCGATCCAACTGCAATCAATTTCTTCTTATTCATTGCTGAAAAATTATGTCGCATAAACTATTCACTCTCCACCTTAACGCTATCCACAACGCACCTATACAGCATCTTGCATGTTTGACTTGACTAAAAATTGTCCATTTGACCACCTTATCATAAGAATGTGACAAAATCGTGACAAAAAAATATAAGGTTGTTACAAAACAATGTAACTCTATTTTGTAACAACCTTACTTTTTATTTTACAATGCTAAAATAAAAATCCGTCTTCTCATTTACAGACTGCAATCAATTCAATTTCAACCAAAGCACCCTTAGGTAATTTCGCAACTTGTACACATGCACGCGCTGGTGCTTCCGCTTCAAAATAGTTTGCGTAGACTGTATTCATCGCCGCAAAATCATTCATATCATCTAAGAAAACACTCGTTTTCACTACATCCTTCATTGTACAGCCAGCCTCTTTAAGAATTGCTTTTAAGTTTTCTAAGGATTGTGTAGTTTGTGCGCTTATGCCGCCCTCAACGATTTCCCCCGTTTGTGGATTCACTGGAATTTGCCCAGATATAAATAAAAATCCATTTGCTTTTATTGCCTGGGAATATGGTCCAATTGCCTTTGGTGCATGATCTGTATGAACAACTTGTTTCATGAAAAAAACTCCCTTATACATATTATTTTATGCTGTACAACTTCACGCTGCATAGCATGTATATTTTAGAAAGAACTATAATAATTTTTTTGCTAAATCAGGTCGTAAACAATTGGAATCGCCTAAATAAACATGTACAATTTCCTTTTGTTTTTTTTCTGTGTTGACCAATAAAAGTACGCGCACACATTGATCTAAACCATTTTCAACATCAAGTTCCTGCGTTCCAAATAAAGGTACGAAATCCCAGCCAATCTTTCTTGCTGCAGCTGCTGGAAACGCCGCATTTAAGTCAGGCGTAGCACTAAAAATCGCCGCTCCAATATCTTCAAGTTTCAGGTTATTTTTCTCGACTAATTCCATTAACAATTCTTGCACTGCCAAAAAAATGGTCTCTTTTTTATTCTCTGCTACAGTAATGGCTCCCCTTATTCCTTGTAACACCTTAGCCCTCCTACCTCATCCTCATATAATAAAATATTCTTTAATGTATTTCGCACTAATTCGTAAAAATCCTATCTAAAATCTTATAAAATAAAAAATTTTTATTTTTTAGCTTATAGACAGATGGACGGCGGGTCAGTGAAAGCGCATTTTAATGCGACGCTCCTTTGTTTTTCGTACCTGGCCTTTTCCGGAAAAATACGTTCCGAAGGATGAAAAAGGACCAACTTGCGTGAATAAATCTGTTTGTTTGAACGAAGTGAGTTTACAGATTTTAGCAAGTTGGTCTTTTTTCAAGTATTTTGGAGGGTTGAGGCCTAGACCTTTTGGTCCTTTTGTGTCGATGACAAAAGGACGCGTCCCTCTATCTGTACATATTTTTAAAATTACGGCAAATAATGACGCTTATGATTAAAAATTTCCCCTTGCTCATAAGCTGAGGACTGCTCCAATTTACGATATTTTTCGATATACTGTGCAGTATGATTTGCAATTTGATGAACACCACGAATCAAAATATCGGCTTCTTCATGTGTATTATACAAACCAAGGCTGACTCTAACCATTCCGGGGAAAGGAATATCATCATGTTTACGATAATATTCGATCTCCTCCTTTGTCAATCCTAATAGTTTTTGCACATAAGGATGCGCACAGAATAATCCACTCCGCACAGCAATGCCAAATTCATACGATAAAATTTTTGCAATTAATCGATGTTCAATATCAGGTAAAGTGAATGAAATAATGCTCACTTTATCACCTTGTTTTTTCGGACAACCAAACAATTTAATATTTTTCACATTTCTCAGACCGCAAATGATATGTTCAATCACCTGCTGCTCATATTGGTGAACATGCTGCATATCCACTTTTTTCAATGTATCAATCGCTTTTAATAAAGCAGCAACCCCAATTACGTTAGGCGTACCAGCCTCCTCTTTATAAGGCGCACTATCCCAATCTACAAAATCATGCGTAACCAATTCAACGGCGCCGCCTCCTTTTAGAAAGGGCTGACATTTCTTAAAAATATAATTTTTCCCAATGAATATACCAATACCAAAAGGAGCATACATTTTATGCGCTGAAAACACCAAATAGTCTATATGTTCCATATGATGAAAGGGTTTCATATCAACTGCCCAATGCGGTACAAGCTGTGCACCATCCACTAAAATTTCCGCTCCATATGTATGTGCAAGTTTCGCGATTTCATAAATTGAATTGATATACCCAGTTACATTCGATGCGCCAGTCACACTGACAAGTTTTACTTTGCCACGATATTGAATTAATTTATTTTCCAAATCATTTAAGTCTAATTTACCAACTGCATCGATTTTTACATAATCCATAGCAAATTTATACCGCCAAGGTAAGTCATTTGCCAAATGTTCCATCTCTGTACTAAGAATCACTGCATCTGGATATACAGCATGAAAAGCATTTGCGAAAAGATTAATTGCTTCTGTCGTTGTTTTCGTATAAATCAAGGTATCTTTCTTCTCATCTGCCCCAACAAAATTTTTAATTGTTGCTCTGCCATTTTCATAAAGATCCGAAGATAAAATAGACTTATACCCCATACCTCTATGCACAGATGAATACCATAACGCAAATTCGTTGATTTCGTTCATAACAGATATGAAAGGAGGCGTTGTAGCAGCATTATCAAAATTGATCGCTTTTATCATCTTACCGTTGAGTAACGGAACACGCTGTTCTATCCCCACGACCAATTGTCGCATTCTTTTTACAAAACTTTGTTTTATCATATCTATCCCTCTAAGTTTTATTTTTCCGATTCTTTTCTGTTTATTCTATTCAACCGGCTTCTTAGAGGTTACGCTTTCCGTCCTTACACTTTCATCCTTCAACAAAATATTATGTAAAATCATAAGCCATAAATTGCAATCTTACATTCCTACCAAAAGTTTCTTTAATTCCGCAACTGAATGTACAATTTTTTTTGGATTTGATTCCGTCAGTTCAGTCATACTGCCGTATCCATAGCTAACACCAACAGCAGCGATTCCATTTTCACGAGCTCCTAAAATATCATGCTTGCGATCTCCAATCATAAGCGTACGCTGAAGATCCACATGTTCAAGCTGAGACAAGGCAAAGTCAATAACTTCGCCCTTATGTTCACGCGTTCCGTCAAAATTACTTCCCGCTATAACTGTAAAATAATGATCAATTTGATAATAGGATATGATTTCTTTTGCATGTTCGGTTGGCTTAGCTGTAGCAAGCACAAGTGTCTTCTGTTGTTTTTTTAGCGCTTCTAGCATTTCACCCACGCCCTCAAACATTGCATTTTCCTTTATGCCTTCACGTTCAAAACGTTCACGATAAAAAGCCGTCGCTCGCATTGCCTCTTGTTCATTCATTTTGTAACCTTCCATATAGGTTTCAGTTAAAGAAGGTCCAATAAAACAACGCAATTTTTCTATTTCAGTCTCCATGATTCCCACTTTCTCCAACGAATATTGAAGACAACGAATAATGCCTAAAGCTGAGTCGGATAAGGTTCCATCCAGATCAAAAAACAGCGTATTATATTTTGCAAAATCCTGCATATCAAAACTCCTTTATCTAAGTAATTCTTTGTATTTATAACATATAAAAATTAAATTCTTGTTTTTTTCAGATTACCCTGCATAAAATAACATTTATATCATAAATATGACTATAATAACTCTCAATTATCTAGAAAGGTTTTTCTCTCTCTTATTCTCTCATATGCAAAAAAAAATTACCAATTTTCTCATAATTGAAAGGTATTTATTGGTACATGTTGTATATAATACTTATTGAAAATAAAAATACTTAAAAAAAACAGTTTAGGAGATATATTTATGAACAAACGGTACCTCAAGAAAGCTCTTGACACAGAATTGGCTGCCTATCATGATGATCATATAACTTTTGTTGATAATTTACCTGCTACTGTTTTTGTAGTCGACTATAAAAACCGCATCTTAACGATCAACGAAGCCGGAGAGCAACTCTTTCAGCAATTAAATTTTACACAAGAAATAGATCTAAAAGAATTCAATTTACCAGATTGGCTGATTCATGAATTATATAAATTTCGTCAGCTGCAATATCTGTCTATTAAATTTCATAAAAACATCTCTGTAGACGACTCAATAGTCATTTTTGAAATAACTTTTTCCAAGCAAGATGCGAACAATACCTTGGAAAATATAAAAATAAGTATAAAAAAATTATCTCAAAATATCATTTTACCTGACTTTCAAGATTTACACAAACTATACTATGATGCGTTTTACTATAATAGCACTGCGATGGTTATTTTTGACGAAAACATGCGCATTGTTTCCCTAAACAAAAGTTGTGAAAAACTCTTTGATATCAGCAGTGAAGATTATGAAGGTAAACAAAGTTATTTAGGACGGATATCAAAAAAATCTTATCGTTATCTCATTCATTATAATCACCAGCATCCTGCTGAGGAAAGACTGCCCAATTATCAAACCATTGAAGTTAAAACTGCGAAGGGTATCCGTAAAACCCTTTATATTACAACCTCTTTTATTCCGCATAGCAAACAAACTTTAGTTTCCATTACAGATGTAATTCAAGAAAAAACGATATTTAAAAAACTTTTGCTGGATAGCAGCATTGTTGGAAATCCATTCGATCAGCTACCAATTATCACCTTTATTTCCTCCTTAACCGGCGAAATTATGGAAGCAAATCAAAGTTTTTGTATTGCCACAGGTCTGTCTCATGATCATATTTATCATAAAAATTGGTTGGATTTAGCACTCGATGCCAAACCCGATTTACATCGCGACATCCTAAGAAAATTAGAAGCCAATGCGATTGTTGAAAATATTGAGATGACATTCAATTGGGTCGCTTTAGAACCTCCACAACGTATCGGCTTATTATCCGCACGCAAAATTTGTTTTAAAAACAAACCTGCTATCATTTTCACAATCAACGATATTAGTCAAGTTCACGAACTCGCCAATGAAATCTATCGACTAGAACGGCTCAATATTGCCAGCGAACTTGCAGCTGGTGTTGGTCATGAAATTCGTAATCCAATGACGTCAGTTCGCGGATTTTTACAAATGCTCAGCAAAAAAGCCGAAATGAAAACCTATCAATCTTATTTTGAATTGATGATCGAGGAATTAGATCGAGCCAATTTAATCATTACAGAATATTTATCTCTGGCAAAAAACAAACTCAGTCAAGTTGAGTCTACAAATATAAACTGTATTATCAGACAAATTCTTCCTTTACTTCAGACGAATGCGATTACACATAACAATTTTATCGACATTGATTTAAATGAAATTCCTGATTTACTACTTGACGGAAAAGAAATCAGACAGCTGCTTTTAAACATTGTAAAAAATGGTTTAGAAGCAATGCAATCCGGTGGAAAAATAACCATTGCAACAAAACAAGACACACAAAATATTATTTTATCAATTAAAGACGAAGGCCCTGGGATTCCAGACGAGATCAAAGAAAAAATCGGTACACCGTTTTTTACGACAAAGGAAAATGGAACTGGACTTGGTCTCTCAATTTGTTATACAATTGCCAGCAAAAATAATGCTACTATTACAATTGATTCTTCCTCTAAAGGCACTACCTTTTACATAAAATTTCCACTGCCTAATTTTGATACAATGACATAAATGAATCAAAAGGATATCCTATAAAACCTACAGTCTTTCTGATCTTTGTCTGCTGAAAGTTTCCCCAAAATAAAAACTGACCAACCTCCTAAAATTCGTAAACTTATTTCGCTTAAGTCTACGTATTTTAGGAGGTTGGTTATTTTATTACTGCTACTTTTATCCTATTGTTCGGGTATGAAAAACCTTGTAATAGTGCTTCAACATATTTTCCATGCCTTGAACCAGAAGTTTCTTCACCTCAAAATAATCCGCAGCTTTGCCTTCCCGTAAATTTTGATAAGCATTCACAACAAAATCCGTATAGATATTAATTTTAGCAATACCTTCTAATGCACATTTTTCTAAATTTTCATCACCGGATGATGACCCGCCATGCAATACCAACGGTATCTCTATCGCTTGTGCCAATTCTCGCAACCTTGCAAAATTAATTTGCGGTGTCCCCTTATACAGTCCATGCGCCGTTCCTATTGATACAGCCAAACTATCAAGACCACTTCTTTGTACCATTTGTTTTGCTTCTTCTACCGTAGTATAGATACTTTCATCTCCGGCATCTGTCTCTCCTTGTCCGACATTGATGCCTGTTCCTACATGTCCTATTTCAGCCTCTACCGGAATATTTTTTCTATGCGCGAAATCCACAATGCTTTTCGTCATTTCTATATTTCCCTCGAGATCCTGTGTCGAAGCGTCAATCATAACCGAAGTAAAGCCAGCCTCAATTGCCTTTTTGATAAACACAGCATCAGTACCATGATCAAGATGCAGCGCAATTGGAACCCTTGCCCGTTCAATATAAAATTTTCCAATCATAGCTGCTTCTTCTATATTCTGATAAACTGAATGCGCTTGTGCATAAGATAAGATCAGCGGCAGCCCCATTTCTTCAGCTACCCTGATATACGCTTTCGCCGATATTTGATCGACAAAATTGGCCGACGGTATTGCAAAGCCCCTTTGTTTCGCTTCCTGAAGCATTTCTTTTGTCGATACCAGCATATGGATTCCTCCTTTTAACTTTTATACAATGACATAACCTGTTCTGACAGCCTGCTCTCATCAACTCTCATTTTCCTTGCCCATAATGCTCAAAGACCGCAACAGCCTGTTCAATTTGACTTTCTGACAAAAGGGCAATATCCTTGCTTACAGCTCTGGCTGCCAAATAAGTTTTCGCTGCCTCCTCCAAATAAACACATGCACAAAGTGCCTGCTTTAAGTCCGCCCCAACAGCGATCACACCATGATTTTTTAAGATCACCGCAAGCTTATCTTCTATATTGGCTACCATTTCAATTCCCATTTGTTCACTGGCAGCCGAACTAAACGGACAAACCTTTACACTGCCTCTCACCGAATTGGCTAATGTAGTAAGAACGCACGGCAGCTCATCGGCAATAAGGCTGACAGCCGTTGCATATGGCTGATGTGTATGGATGATTGCATTTACATTTGGCATATGTTTATAGATATACCGCAAAGCCACCGTATCCACAGACGGTTTTCTGGTGCCTTCTAAAATCATGCCGTCAATATTGACAACTAAAATATCCTCTTTAACAAGGTCTTCATATATCATGCCTGAGGGAGTCACCAAAATTTCTCCAGTAGTCATACGCCAGCTGACATTTCCTCCCGAAAGAGCAATCAGTCCATACCGATCAATTTTTATCCCCGTCTCAATCATTTTTTGCTTTTCTTTTTCAAACAATTTCTTTTACCTCATTTACTATATTTGATGATATGCAATGCTCTTCAGCGATTTCGGATGTATTTTAAATTCCAGCTCCACAATGCTTTTATATAATGCATCACCATCTTGAAAGCTATTTGCATGAATCCAAAATCTTCCCTTATTTAACAAAGGTTTATTGATTCTCACGAACATAGCCAAAGAATATCTTGATTCTCGCACTTTAAAATACCGTATATCACAGTATTTATACCGCTGCACTTTGCCCATAGAAGAAAAGGAAATATGATCATCGGCAATGATAATTTTATCCGGGTAACTGCCGGTCAGAAACGTATTATAAATCGTATACAAGCAGATCGTGCTGATCAGTAGGGCAAGGATCAGATGCTCCGGGTATAAATAAGCGCCGACGATGCAGGAAATACCTCCGCCAATAGCAACCAAAACCGGAAGGATCACCTGAAACATAAACTCCCTTTTGCGGCAAACATAGATTTTCATACGATCACATCCCCGTATTATCACTTGCCGCATGTATTTCCCGTGCTTCTCTGATGATCCTATTCCTGTTGATGATCGCCATACCGATTGCTACAATAGCCAGCAAACCGATTCCTGCAATACCGATATCATTGATATGCACAATCGCCCAGGTAAGAGGATTCGCACCATCGCAAATACTGGAAATAGCCATAGCCCCCTCCGGCATTTTGAATTTGGCATTGACCGCCGCCGTAGTCATCAGCGGTGAAAGATCGGTAGCGATCAAAAGTCCCGCTGCGATTGTGATAATTCCGGTAACTAAAGCTCTAAAGCCATTTCCGTTCACCATTGGGATGATCAAAACAAACATGAACGGAATAACGGCAAGATCTGCAAATGGCAGAACTTTATTTCCCGGAAGCACAACTGCCATAAAAACCGTCAAAGGTACAAGAATCAAAGAAACTGCCAACGTGATCGGATGCCCTATCCCAATCGCCGAATCAAGCCCGATATAAATTTTGCCCCTGTCTTTAAAGCGTGTCTCAATAAATTCAGATGCAGCATCCGATATCGGCAGCAATCCTTCCATCAGCATTGCAGCCATTTTAGGAATGAGAACCAACACCCCGCCCAAAGTTATCCCGAGTGTCAGCACCGGACCGATCTCATACCCTGCAACGACGCCAATGATCAGCCCCAATACAGTGCCTACCAGGATAGGCTCGCCAAATACACCAAATTTATTTTGTATTTTATTTAAATCAATATTAATATCTCTTACACCCGGAATCATGTCAATCACTTTATTGATGATCCACGCAACAGGTACATATGCGCCGCTAAATCCATGCGGCAGAGAAATTCCCGCGAGCCCATTGGTTTTCTCCAGAGCAGGCGCTGTATAATCGGCAATCACCATAATGATGATCATATTCAACACCGCCGCTATAATTCCAAGCATCTGGCTGTCTGTTAGTATCGCAACCAAAGCCCCGGTAAAAGCAAAATGCCAATAATCCCAGATATCAACATCCACAGTTTGCGTTGTATTGGTAAACAACATCACAATATTAACCAGCAAGCATAAAGGAATAATAACGGTCCCAACAGTAGATGCAAATGCGATCGCTGCGGCTGCCGGCCAGCCTACATCAATCACTGACAAACTCAAACCATAACGTTCTACCATTTGCTGAGCTGCCGGCCCCAGGCTTGAACTCATAAGACCGATGACAAGATTCAGCCCAATAAACCCGATGCCCACGGTCAGCCCTGCTCTGATTGCCTTTCCTACTCCCGTTTTTAACACAACTCCTAAAATAAAGATGATGATTGGCATCATAACCGAAGGCCCCAAACCTTGTATAAATTTAAAAGCAGTCAATACTGTATCCATATTTTCCACCTCTCCAGCATATCGCTAAATTTATCCAGTTACTTTTCTAATTCCGCTAAAATCTGCTTAACAACATCATCGAGCCCTCTTCCTGTCAGGAAAGCAATTCCCATAATAAAAGGACATTTAACATCAGATACCATCGTCGTTGCGATACATAAATCGCAGTTTGCCGATTTAGAAGGCACCTCTGCAATCTTACATTGAAATAATTCATATTTGCCTTTCCAGCCATGATCATCTAAAATCTTTTTCAGTTTGTTTAACACTGCCGTCGATGTACAAACACCGGCTCCGCATGCTACGAGAATCTTTTTCATTGATACGCCCCCTTATTTTATCTTAAGTTTTATCCTGTACCGTAATCCCTTCTATACGTCTGCCACTACGATAACCCCAAATCAACAATGACACTTCCTGCTACTTGCTAAACAACATGTTAAATGTATGCAATAATGCAGTCTTAGATTTACTTGTAATCAAATTCCGTAATACGCCTTCACGCTGGAATTCTGTCATCAAGGTCTGTAAAAACTCCATATGACTGTGGGCCTCTTTGATTGCCAGCATAAATACAATTTCCACATTTACCTTTGTTCCCGGCATTCCCATGCCTTGAAAAATAATCGGATTGTTTAATACTGCTATACTGATTGCCGGTATATTGACATGCTGCGTATCGGTGTGAGGAATTGCTATACCTGCCTCATCAAATTGCAGTCCTGTACAAAAATTTCTTTCCCTTTCCAAAATAGCTGGAACAAAGCTATCCTTTACCACCCCCTTTGCATTTAAATTTTCTGCCATTTTTCTAATGACTTCCATATCATCATTTGCTGTAAAATTAATAAATATAAAATCTAAGTCTATATTCATATCTAAAATCTTATTGTCAGATTTCACATAAGTACCTCCTACTTTTATTTTTTTAATTCTGTAATCAATGTATCAAAAGAAGGTGATTTTAATAAAACCTCTCCACTGTTTCCCTCTATGAAATTATCGTATATTTTTTTAAATATATCTTCCCATGTATGGTATAACCGCTGTGGTATCCCAAGTAGAAATACAATTTGCACCCTCTCTTTATCCCACACAATAGATTTTTTTAATATCGCCACACTAATCGCTGGTTTATCCATATGATTTTCCAAAGAATGTGGTATCGCAATAAACTTGGAAAATTCCGTAGACGCCATACGTTCTCTGTCGAAAATTGATTGTTTCACACTTTCATCCATATAACCGTTTTTTATCATCCCATTTGCCATTTTTTCTATGACTTCTTCGGAAGATTCCGCTTCTAATGCCGAGAAAAATAGATTTTCCTTAAAAAATTCATTGCAGTTTACATCAATTTTCTCTGTACATACCTGATTGATTTCCTTCTCCACTCTTGTAAGGTCATATTCGGTCATAATAGGCTCTACACGAATAATTTTTTCAGATTTGATCTGGTGTATCGGTACAGTTGTAAAGACAAAATCAGTCTGTCGTAGAATTCTCTCGTCGAGTTCATAACAGCTCATGACTTTTTTGATCTGTAATATAGCGCCAAATCTTCTTTGCAGTTTACTTTTGAGCAAGAGACCCGATGAAAGGCCTGTCCCACAAACAATCACAGCGGTCTTTCCCATTTCACTGCTTAGCTTATTACGCTCTAAGGCCGCACCAAAATGAATAGCCAAATATCCAATTTCGTTTTCATTTGTTTTTACGTTTTCTTCTTTTTCGATAACTTCTCCAGCAATCAATGCCATATCAAAAGCCAATGGATAATTTGTCTTAATTGACTTTAAAATATCATTTCTTATATTCATATTAAATCGAAGCCTGCTAATCGCAGCGATCAGATGTATTGTTATTCCAGAAATCAATTCATCATCATTGGACAAGTCAATCTCTGTATTATCATTTATTTTTTTTAATATTGAACGAATTAAAATTTTCAGCTCATCACTATTTTTTGATGATTCTATAAATTTTTGACTCGCAATAAAATGCTGCGTTAAATAATATATCTCATTTTTGATATCCACGCCCAGCTGTTGATCAACGATGTCGAGAATTTCCCCTGCCGGAATAAAATAGCTTGATTGCTCCAGTCTCAAACATTCATTTGCAGTATACTCTACCGTATTCTTCTTGCCAGCTCTGCGCATCGTTATAATAATATGTACCAACAAATTTTTGAAAGCAATATCCGTCAAATGAATATTATGTTTTAAAATGACTTTCAGTAGAATATGCTTTATGGCTTCTATTTCTTGGCTCGGAAACAAATCATTGAAAAATTGATTCTTGGGTAGATTTAAAAGATCATCTCGATTAAAAATATATTCCGATATGCAATACCTGATCTGAGCTTCATCGCCGCTTATCTTTATACCATTTTTTCGATCCGTTGTAAGTTTTAAATTAAAACGCTCTACACTCTTTTTAATATCACCTAGATATTTCTTCAAAGTGGATAGACTGATGAATAATTCATCTGATAGATCCTCTTGCTTGACGACCTTATTATATAATGAATTCAGTAAAATTCTGGCAATAATGAAAGAAATACGATCATGATAATCAGACGGGACTACATTGATTCCTTTATAATCTTTTGCACTATGAATAGAATATAGCAATGCCTCGTATGTCTCCTCATCATCTACTGCCAATGTATATCCATTTCTTGTTTCAGCAACAATATGAGCACCTTGCCCTCTCAGCAGCCATGCTACTTCTTTCATATCACTTCTAATTGTACGACTGCTCACGCCTATTAAATCCGCTAAATATTTTCCTGTAACACTTCCATTGTTATGATTTAATAATTTTAGAATCTGTAAAATTCTTTTATTTTGAATCACCATATTTACATCCTCCATCTGCTGTTATTATATAAACATTAGTCTGATAATTCCAGTTATCAAATTTCCGCATATTTAGGAAATAAAAGATTCCGCTTAAAATTTATAATTACTTCATAAGGTGCCAATTACAAAAGAGGTCAGCAGCTCTTTCCAGCCGCTGACCTCTTTTGTAATTTTTTCAGTATTTAGGCTCCCAGCGCTTCTTAAATAAAGTAAAAAACACCACGCCTTTCATTTAAGTTTCAAAATCCACGCCCGTTGACAAACATTCCTCAAAAGCAGCTTATGTACTCCATACAGCTACTCTCCTTTGCGTGAATATTATACGCAATCGTGCATACTGATTTGTTTAAATTATATTATAATTTAAACAAATTCAATATTTTACAAATTAGGAGGACGATTCTATGGCATCATCACCAACAGTAGTTTGGGTAATGCAGCAAAAGCATGGTCAGGTATTTTGTGCTATAATAGCTGAAGCACTTTAATATGGCTTTCCATTTGTAAATGTTTTTTTAAAGCAAATATTTACAAATTCGATATAGTATTTTAGGTTATCGTTACGAATGAAAGGAAGTATCTTGTTTTTATGTCAAAGGAAAAATTATGGACGATAGAATTTATTATGATGAGTTGCAGCAATTTTTTTCAATTCATATCACAATATATTCTGGTAGCAGCATTGCCAATTTTTATTATGGATGAACTGAGCGGGGGAGAGCTTGAGGCCGGACTGGCAATGACTTTTTTTCAAATCGGGACAGTCTGCTGCAGGCCTTTCGCAGGCCGCTGGATCGATACAGTGAATAAACAAAAGCTGCTGCTTGTTACAACCGGGCTGTTTTTTTTAGTTATGGCAGGTTTCAGTTTTGCAAATTCTCTGCATGCAGTACTTTTATTGCGTTTGTTGCACGGGATATTATTTGCATTAGGTACAACCGCAGCATCTACGATGGCAGCTTTAATATTGCCCAATTCCTGTAAAGGTGAAGGTATCGGATATTTTGCTGTTTCAACAAACTTGGCAATGGTTGTAGGACCTCTTATCGGATTACTCATTATTCATCAATGGGGAGCCTCTGCCTTATTTATTTTTTTAACAATCGTAGCTCTTTTTACAATAGGAGTTAGTAATTGCAAAAAGTTGGAATCTGCAATTACAGAACCTGCTTTAAGAGAAAAAAAGGGCTGGAACCTGCAGGATTTCGTAGAAAAAAAATCCTTACCGATGGCGTTTCTTGGTGGGTTGGTATTTTTTGCTTATGGAGGTATTTTGACGTTTATTCCGTTATATGCAAAAACCTTAGGACTTAGCACTGCTACAAGTTTATTTTTCATGGTATTTGCTTTAGTGATTGTCATCACACGCCCTTTTATTGGACGGATTTTTGATTATAAAGGTGCAGATTTTACAGTCTATCCAGGATTTTTATTTTTTATTGCCGGACTTGTTTTATTTAGTTCGGTTACTACGTTAACCGGATTACTTTTTTCCGCAGCTGTTTTAGGGATCGGTTTCGGAGCTCTGAGCCCTGCTTTTCAGACCTTAGCGATTCAGAGTGCTCCTGCGGAACGAGCTGGTGTTGCAACAGCTACTTATTTCTGGTCTTTAGATATTAGTGTCGGCCTTGCGGCAATATTACTGAGCATGGTAGCAGAGCGGAATGGCTACGCTTTTATGTATGGTGTTGTGTGTGCAAATGTAATACTTGCAGCTGTAATTTGTTACAGCATATGGAGAAAATTCAGAAGATAATCATAGTAAAATATGAGCTTCCATATGGTATGCCACCTCCAGATAGGACAGTGAAAAAGACCGTTATAACGCATTTATGCGTTTCAACGGTCTTTCTTTTTGATTAAATTTGGAGGAATACAGACTTTTTCAGTGGCCTTGCTTTTCTTGGCATAATATTACCTAGATATGAAAAAGGCTTCTCTGTATCCGTTTTCATTTATGTTTCAATATGCTATATAACAATCTACTGCATAAAATCAGCGCGCCAATATAGCCGAACACGCCCAGCAATGGAATGCCCATAATTTGAGGTGACATCTGTGTTGTAGCAATAATACTTGAGCCAAGCAACAAGGCAGAGCTGATAATACAAACGATCAACTTATTAATCATCTTGTCGAACTGTTTAATTGGTTCTTCCGAGCCAGTTAAATCTAAATTTACCTTTGTCTGTCCCTTAATTGTCATTTTTAATATATCCGACAACTGCCCTGGAATATCAACTGTCTTTCGCGTAAATTTGTATAACAATTTCTGTGTATGCTGCAATTGTTCTATCAAATCAAAATTACGTTTGAAATCCGATCTCATATGCTTTGACAATAATTCTACGAGATTTACCTCCGGGCAGCAGGATCTAAGAACGCCTTCAATCGTAATCGCACCACGCGCTAACATACTGATTCCCGGAGCAAAACTAATATTGTGACGTTTTGCGATTTCAAGCATTCTGCGAATGAGTTGTCCAATATCCAAACTGCCAAAATCCAGATTACTGTATTTATTCATGACATCGTCAATATCTGCATATAGCTTTGCATGATTAATTCTTCCATTTGGTATTCCAATAGAAAGTACAACATTTTTCATTTCATAGGCATCATTATTTACAATTGCAAGAACGGCCTTGCGAAACATCGTCTTATCCCGATATGACAATTTACCAATCATGCCCAAATCAAGCCAAACAATATCTCCATTTCTTATCCATATGTTTCCAGGATGAGGATCTGCATGAAAATATCCATCATCTACAATCTGTTTCACATAATTTTCACCCAGTTTTTTACCGATTTCAGTCATATCATAACCGAGCTCTACCAGCTCGTCCACTTTATCAATGGGGATGCCTTCTATATACTCCATTACAAGAATATGCGCTGTCGTTAGATTACGTTCGATGATCGGGCATGACACATACGCTACATCACGATTGAAGTTTGTAAATTCATAGTTGTGGTTTGCCTCCATTAAAAAATCCATCTCTTGCTTGGCAACTGTCCACATTTCCTCAATAATCATATTAAAATCAAGAACACTACTCGTATCACTGATAATTTTTAAAATTTGAGCAGCCCTGCGAAGCAATACAATGTCCTGCGCCATAATCTCGTAGATTCCGGGTCTTTGCACTTTAACGACTACTTTTTTACCATTTAGCAAAACGGCCTCATGAACCTGCGCAATTGAAGCTGAGCCAAGTGAAACCGGTTCAATTTTTTCAAACACATCAGAAAGTGGCATATTATACTCTGTCTCTACGACCTTGATAATCTGTTCAAAAGGCACAGGCGTGACTTCAGCACGTAATTTGATCAATTCATCACAGTACTCCTGTGGCATAATATCAGGCCGCATCGACATAATTTGTCCCAATTTCACAAATGTTGGCCCCAAATCTTCCAAAATTAAACGCAGTTTTTTAGGGGTCAACCCATGGACAATTTCGCGATTATTTAAAACCGAAATAATTTCCTTTAATCGATCCGTAGATATATTTTGATTGTTTGCTTCTTTACTATATTTTAAAAAGCTACCCATCAACATACGCGTTTGCTCCATTCAAGAAAATTTACTACCGTGCATCATGTTATTAGTATACATCGAAATTGCTTTATAATGAAATGCTAAAAGACGAAATTCATAATGAATTTCGTCTTTCTTAATTTTTGAAAATTAATCACAATATTTTTCAGCCAATTGTTTTTTTACTTCAGCATTTTCTAAATACTCATCGTATGTCATCGTTCTATCTACCAAGCCCTTTGGCGTAATCTCAATGATACGATTTGCAATCGTTTGAATAAATTGATGGTCATGCGATACAAACAACATCGTACCAGTAAAATTCGTTAACCCATCATTCAATGCCGTAATAGATTCAAGATCTAAATGATTCGTTGGTTCATCTAATAAAAGCACATTTGCACCGCTCAACATCATTTTAGATAACATACAGCGTACTTTTTCCCCACCAGATAATACATCCGCACTTTTTAAAGATTCTTCACCAGAAAATAACATTCTGCCTAAAAAACCGCGAATAAAAGACTCATCTTGATCGACTGAGTATTGTCTTAACCAGTCTACCAAACTCAATTTTATTCCTTCAAAATATGTCGCATTATCTTTCGGTAAGTAAGCTTGTGTCGTTGTTACGCCCCATTTAAACGTCCCAGCATCCGCTTCAATTTCACCCATTAAAATTCTAAATAGAGTGGTCTTTGCTAAGCCATCCGGTCCTACAAAGGCAATTTTATCTCCTTTATTCACAAAGAAACTCACATCATCTAATACTTTTTCACCATCGATTGTTTTCGTAAGCCCTTCAACCTGCAATAGCTGATTTCCGGCTTCACGCTCCGGTTTAAACGCGATATATGGATACTTACGCGTAGATGGTTTAATATCATCTAACGTAATTTTTTCTAGTAACTTTTTACGTGAAGTTGCCTGCTTTGATTTAGAAGCATTTGCACTGAATCGTTGAATAAAGGCTTGTAAATCCTTCATTTTCTCTTCTTTTTTCTTATTCGCATCCTTGGCTAACTGCAACGCCAACTGACTGGACTCTAGCCAGAAATCATAGTTTCCGACATATAATTGAATTCCTTCGAAATCAACATCTGCGATATGTGTACAAACCTGATTTAAAAAATGACGGTCATGAGATACAACAATGACTGTATTTTCAAAATTAGCCAAAAAATCTTCCAACCAGTTAATCGATTCGATATCAAGATGATTTGTCGGTTCATCTAATAACAAAATATCAGGATTGCCAAACAATGCTTGTGCCAGAAGCACACGTACTTTCTCTTTACCACTTAACTCTGCCATCTTAGCCGTATGTAAAGGTTCTGGGATACCAAGCCCATTTAATAAGCGAGCTGCTTCTGGCTCCGCTTCCCAACCATCCAATTCAGCAAATTCACATTCAAGTTCAGATACACGCATACCATCTTCATCGGAGAAATCAGGTTTTGCATACAAAGCATCTTTTTCATCCATGATTTCAACCAATCTGTGATGTCCCATAATAACTGTCTTTAAAACTTCATATTCATCAAATTCATAATGATTTTGTTTTAGCACTGCCAAACGTTCACCCGGGGTAATATCAATACTGCCCTTCGTCGGTTCGATATCTCCCGCTAACAATTTCAAAAAAGTGGATTTACCGGCACCATTTGCGCCAATCACACCATAACAGTTTCCCGGCGTGAATTTTATATTTACATCTTTAAATAAAATACGTTTGCCAAACTGTAAAGTTAAACCATTTGTACTAATCATATGTTAATTTATCAGTCCTTTAAAAAAATTTCTTTATATCGCAATATTTTATCATATTCTACGGGCTAAGTCTAATCAATACAATCCCACGAATCGCCTACTTCATTTATTTCTGCAGGAGCAAATAAACCGCCTTACTCTACAAGCAGTCTTTTTAAAATTTTTCCTGTCTGACTTTTCGGTAATACATCTACTACATGAAACTCCCGCGGAATTTTATACAACGCTAAATTTGCCTGCAAATACTCTTTTAACGCTTTTTTTTGAAGACTCTTTCCTTCTTCCATAACAATAAACGCAGCCCCCGCCTGTCCGCGGAGTTTATCAGCTACACCAACGACCGCCGCTTCAATAATCCCCGGATACATATATAGCACTTCCTCAATTTCCCGAGGATATATATTTTCCCCATTGCTGATGATCATATCTTTCAGACGATCTACAACAAAAATATATCCGTCCTCATCTTGATAAGCCATATCTCCCGTATGAAGCCATCCATCGCTAAGAACTCGTTCTGATTCTTTTGGCAAATGAAAATACGCTTTCATTACATTTTCTCCCTGTACAATCAATTCACCAACTTGTCCCATTGGCATTTTCTCTCCCTGCTCATTTACAATCGCAACGCGAACACCAGGCAAAGCTAACCCTATTGAACCCCCTTTGACTTTTCCTGGACGGTTCACAGCAACAACAGGTGATGCTTCAGATAATCCATATCCTTCTAATAATTCAATTCCAAATTTAGTTGTAAAATCTTCAGCGATTTTCAACGGCAATGTTGTCCCGCCAACAACAATGAAACGAACCGTGGATAAATCATTTACATCTGCCAATCGTGTAAACAAACTGCAAATCGATGGCACCAAATAAAGAATACTAATACGTTCTGTCTTAATCACTTCTAGGGTTTCTTTCGGTGCAAAAGTTTCAATAATTGTAATGGTCGCTCCAGTTAATAAAGGATTTAATACCGCACAAGTCCAAGCAAAACAATGATACATTGGCAATACGCATAAAATATTATCGTGACTACAAATATTTAATGCCTCTTTAAACATCTTGGCATTGCTCGTCAAATTTCGATGAGACAACACCGCTCCTTTAGGATTACCAGTTGTACCCGAAGTATAAATGATGACACAAGTATCCTGATCCGTCATTGTTACACGCTGCAAGAATTCATCCGTGGCGGCGTCTTGCTCTTTGACAGCACAAACAATATCAGAGATTCTCAGAAGCGTTAAGTTTTTATTATACGCTTGATTTGCTAATGCTTGATTTAAATCAACACTTTGATTTGTAATAAAAAAATTCATCTCAGCATCTTTTACAATGTAAGCAATCTCACGTTCACTCAATTGAAAATTGATCGGTACCACGACAGCACCTAAACTCACAACCGCCATATAGCAATATATATACTCAACTGAATTTCTTGATAACAACCCAACATTTTCTCCTGCACGAATTCCACAACGATAAAAATAACTTTGATATTTTTTTACCATAGATTCTAATTCACCATACGTAATTCGCTTTTCTCCATCAATAACAGCAATTGTATCCTTCTCGCCCTGCTTGATAAGCTCTTGTACTAACATAAACACTGACTCCTCCACTTATGAAATTCTATCAACGATAAAAAAGTAATTCGCTACATAGGATTTCCCAATCATACATATCTAAAACACTTTCTCTTATGATCTTAATAAAAACAAAAATTCATGACGAATGCGCCATGAACCTTTGACTACTTACTCGTATACAAAAACAACAACGTTTTATCATACCAGGCACAATTCCCCTATTGAAGTAAGATCTCACGATGGATTTTCAAGATTTTTTCTCCATAATCTCTGCCCGGTATTGCCCATACGCCATTTAGGTCTGTCCAATTTTTTGCTTTGCCAAAATTCTTCGTTGTCGTAACCAGACGATATCTTGGATCAACGATATTTGTCTTCGGTGGAATCTTGCTGGAATAGGCGAGAATATGCTGGATGTGCGCCCGCACACCTACTTGTGAGTTTGGAAACCAGGCACCTTTAGCAGAAGCACCAACCGAACCTAAACCACAATAATTATTCTGCTGTGCTACCACCAAACCGCCATAACGAAAATAGCCAGTCTCATGCAAAGCTTGCGCAAAAGCAACATCTGGTTTTATACCTTCTCTTTGTGCTTCTTCATAATAAAAATCCACTAATTTTTCCGGAGAAACCATAATTGCAGGTTTGGGATTATGCCTTAGCAAATATTTCACACATTGTTCTTTTGTCGCTGTAGCCTTACCCATAATTGCAATATTCGAACTCTTTTTCTGTAAAAAATCTTCTCTATCATTCCATTTAAACGGAGCTGCCGAAACATGCTGATAACTTACTCCAATGACCATTGTAAAAATAACGATCCATATAACACTCATTCTTTTAAAGGAAAAATGCATACTAAACCTCCTAAGACAAATCTATGTAAAAACACAATTACTTTAATCATACCATTAAAGCCTTATAGTTTCTACATAAAAATAACGAATCCATCAATCGCAATCATTGACAGATCCGTTATTTTTTTTATATTCATGTAAAACGAAGCTGAACCATCACCGTTTCATTAATGACTCAAAAATCCTATTTGGATAATAAATAAAATTTGAAACACATACATGATCGGATGAATTTCTTTGCCTTTACCTCGCAACAGTTTCAATAAAGGATAAAAAATGAAACCAATTCCAATCCCTGTCGCAATACTATAGCTAATCGGCATAAGGAACACGACTAAAAAAGCCGGGAAAGCTTCTTCCATATTAGACCAATCAATTTGACGAAGACCATTCATCATTAAAAATCCAACAATAATAAGCGACGGTGCTGTTACAGCAGCGACTCCAGCTAGCATTTGAGCAATTGGTGCACAAAATAAAGTAAGCGCAAATAAAATTGCAACAACAACGGCAGTAAAGCCGGTACGTCCGCCAGCGGCAACACCAGCACCCGATTCTACATAGGCAGAAGTAGGACTTGTCCCTAAGCAAGCACCAAATGTACTGCCCACAGCATCTGCTAATAATGCGCTTTTCACTTGTGGAAACTTACCATTTTTAATTAAACCGGCTTGTTCACCAATCCCCAGCATCGTTCCCGTAGTATCAAATAATGTAACAATAAAAAACGTAAAGATAATTGCATATAAATTACTATCAAACACACCTGCTATATCCATTTGCATTGCCGTATGTTCTAACCCGCTCGGCATTGCAAATAAACGGTCAGGAACGACAACCAAACCTTGAAAATAGGCAATGGCTGCTGTACAAAGCATACCAATAAACAACGCACCTTTTACATTATAAACCATCAACAGCAAACTAATGACTAAACCAATCACCGTAAGCAGTGTCATCGGTTCTGATAAATTTCCAAAAGTAACTAAAGTTGCTGGTGAATCTACAATAAGTTTTGAATTTTGCAATCCGATAAACGTAATAAACAAACCAATCCCTGCGGTAATGCCTTGTTTTAAACTCATAGGAATCGCATCAATTAAAACATAACGAAACTTTGTAAAAGACAGAAGCAAAAAGATAACAGACGAAACAAATACCGCGCCCAAAGCAGTCTGCCATGGTACACCGGCAGCAATAACGACAGCAAACGCAAAATATGCATTCAATCCCATACCGGGTGCTATTGCAATTGGACAATTAGCAAAAACTCCCATGATTAAAGTTGCAACCATACTCGCAATAATCGTTGCAATGAAGACCCCATTAAAATCCATACCTGTTTTGCTAAGCACTGCTGGATTTACAATCACAATATAAACCATTGTAACAAAAGTGGTAACCCCTGCTAGCACCTCTGTAGAAAGATTCGTCCCTCTTTCCTTAAATTTAAACCATTCGTTCAATTTTAGTCCTCCCTAAATTCAATAGTAGAAACAAAAAAGTTCATAACTCATGAGTCATGAACCCTATAAAGTAAAAGAAACACTTCACTTAGCTATTTTACCACATTTCCTAAATATGAACAGCAAAATTTGTTATATTTTTAATAAAATATTTCTTAATTTTACATTTATTTTATCAGCATCTTTCATCCCTGATGAAACAATCATGCTCTTTAGTCAACCATTAAATTTGCGCTACTTGCCGCATCAGCGTAACCATGGCTACATGTGATTCCGCAGGACAACCATCGACACTCGTACCTAAGCATCCATACATACCATCATGAAAACCAGCCTGTGCTGAAGCTTCCAGAATACGCATTTCTTCCACCGGAGTCTGCAATGCTGTTCCTTGCCCGCTCATTACCGCAAGCATTGCCGCAATTGCATAAGCACCCCAATTTGAAATAGAAGATGTCAATAATAAATCTACCTTCGTTGCAGCGGCAATTCCTAAACCGCAGGAGCACTGACATTTACAACCATTTGGTACTTTCTTTTCAACAATGTCTTTAATATTTCCCATGCCAAGTTCATTTCCACCATCACCAATAGCCACAGTAAAAATGCCTTTTTCTCTCGCATATTGAAACATATAATCCATAAACGCCTGCTCAGCTCCGGTATTTGCACCCAGCATGTTATGAATAACCCCTTTTTCATTCATACCACCACGTTCAATAGAAATACACAATTTCGGTTCATATTTTTCTAATGCTTCCTTACCGAAATTTTTTCCAGCTTCATGTCCTCTTGGGAAACCAATCACCGACAATGTTCTGAGGCGATTTAACTTAATCGCATATTCTAAGTGCTCTACCGGCACACACTCAAATCCCGAAGCACACGCTACTTTCTTTATAGATTTCACTAAACATTCATCGACCATAATAATCGGACACGCTTTACAAGCTACACTCAACGCTCTTGCTAAAGCAACCGCGCCCGCAGGACCATCAGATTCACCACGATCCGGCGAAACGAGCGGCTGATCAATCCAGCCTGTTACAATCAGCACTTTATCCATAGGATTGACTTTCTCCAAGCAGGCCTTTGCCACAGTATAGCTAAGCGGATTTTCTGTTAACGCTCGCGCCGCACGATATAAGTGATGAATGATTCCCCTTGATGCCATATCTGTACACATTAAATTATCTATGGATTCTGCTACTTTTATCAACGTATCATTCGACATATTTCTCTCCTCCTAAACTTACAATTAAAAACAATGAATACAATACACATACCTCTAAAAATGCAAAAAGCACTTATCAATATAAAAATTGATAAGCGCTCCATTGAGCTTATAATATAATTGTATTATAACATACAACAAAAATATTACAATATAAAATTTATTCTTCATTAAAAATATAATTTTCTATTCATAATTTGTTTAAATATATAAACAAACATTGTTCTATGGTCATTGATTACTTAAAATTTCTCACTTAATTTTATGCACTGCTATATTTCCGCCAAGTCTCCAAATACTACTTTGATAAATTCCTTTATCTTTCGCAATTGAAACCCAATAATTTAATGTCTTATAATCCGCATACCAAACGTCATAGTGCACATCTTGATCTTGATAGGAGAAAACCATACATTGACTGTCCTTATCCCGCTTAGGCTTCGCCCTATATTTTTCAGCGAGCGCTACTGCCTCAGCCTCAGTCAAAAACTTTTTTTCTCCGTTGCTGCCCCATTTACATCCGCCCGTAGAAAAAGCAACAGCTTTTTTATCTGGCAAAACAGCCATTTTATCAATGGTTTTTTCAATAAACTTTCTATCCGCCTTCGGCCCAGGTCCACTATGCACTCCGTAAAGATTATACAGCATAACCACGTACTCTGGTCCCTCTATAAATTTATCCTCGGAAAAAATGACTCCAGGCTCCAACACCAGACGCACTTTCATATTATGCTGCAAAGCCTTTTCATAAAGTTTCGAAAAGAACCGTAGAAAATTTTTCTCTAATGCTTCGTCTCTCCATACTCTTTCATAATCCATCTCAATTCCATCATATCCACCTTGCAACGCTAATGCAATGATATCGTCAACATGCTGCTCCATCGATTCTTCCGTGGAAAAAATACGTTTCAACACATCTATATCTTTAAAAATAACAGAACCATCTTCATTTTCTTTATCATTTACAAACGTAAGATATGTTTCATAATGATCGTTTTCCGTCTTCATCGCACTGATTTTTTCAGCAAATTCCGCTGGAATAAAAAGTTGATCCTGTGCGTTAAAATACGCACCAAAAAAAGAAACTTTCTCTACTTTATCTTCTATTTTCTTAAGTTCTTTCTCTCCCATATCAAAATCCCAGGACGTGATCCATGCTGACAAATTTGTTTTTTTCCTTGCATGTGCATTTACATCGCTCTCACTATAAACGTAGCAACCAAATAGCACAATCAATGTACATGTTACCGCAACCGTTTTTAAGCCCAAACAAATTACTTTTTTCACCGATTTACTCCTTTCTCATCTTTACAGGTATTGAATAAACCAGTTTATGATAACTTCCCAAAACTTCTTGGCATTAAATACAAAGCCTTCAAAACCATGCAATGTCATATCAAAAAGAATGTTTTCTTTTGCTCCGTCTTCTGCACGATTCTCTGTAATAATAAGCTTTTCAAAAATCCCATCATAAACATCATCCGCTAAATTTCTTTGACTCCATCCGTAGCCGCCCCATGCCGATGCGAGATAAACTGAACCGGCTGCGGTAACAGATACGTCCAAATCCTCTACAACATTTTGATCATTGATAGTCACACTAATTTGGTTATTTCTAACAGCGATGCTTACTTTGCGATCACCTTTTTCATGTACACTAATTTGCGGTACATAAACCTCTGCACCATCCTGCAATGTTGGAACTTTTTCTAAATTTTTATTTTTCAGCTGCTCCGTATAAATTTTGCCTTCTTCCACAGAGTCTGCATAACGTATCCGTGCTTCCAACTCACGTACTTGTGCTGCTTTTTCATCCTCTGCAATTGAAAGTTTGGGCTTTCCATCATGAACGTCCAAATCAAGTTTAAACAATTCGATTTCATTTCCTTCATTCTGTTCTGTTACATATAAAACATTATTTACGATACTGACAGCCAAGAATCTTTGCAGATTTTCACTTGCTCTAACGTATACTTTTTGCAATCCAAATTTATTGCCTTTCATTTGTACTGAAAGTTTTAGATCACGATACGCATCGCTATTTTTCAATCGCAACAAACCACGTTCCTTAGGAATTGAGGTTAATATCACACTTTCGTCCCTAAACTCCGAAGCGCCTTCTATCGTATCCCAGTTTTTTTGTTTTTTCTCATCGCCCTGTACAAAGGCTAAATCTTTATTTATATCATATCGAATCCGCATCAATAGATGATTCACAGACCAATACGCCTGCGGCTGCATTCTCGTTAAGTCATATATACTACTATTCAATTGATTAAAGCTAAACCCTTCACGATTAAAATTCATCTGAAATAATTCGCGTATCCATTTTTCATTTACCGCGCTTACCTTTTCATGATTACCAAACTTACCTGTGTTAGAATGCATCAAAATGTACATAGGTGGTACGTAACCAATAGAACTTTGGTAATGATCACGTAATGCTTCATAATCATAACTGATACGATCTTTCATTCTTTGATAGCTTTCCTTCGGGATACCATCAGCATCACGAATATAATCCATCAAATAATGATTGTATCTGCGGCCTAAATAAGGTGATACCATCGCATATTGCAATGGATCAAGCTCACCTAGATAATGATGGTAACGATCAAAAACATTGATAAATGACAATCGATAACCATTCGTTCCCATTTGCCAATACGTGGTATTCTCTAAATCGATCAATTCTTCCGGAACTAAAAATTTCGGATCTTTCTTCTCAAACTTTTCTGGATAGGTTAAAATCGTCGCTTTAAAATTCAAATCTTCTAAAAGTTTTTGTGAGAAAATCGCCGTATCTCGGCGTCCATCTTCAAAGATCAAAAACAATGATTTCTCTGGCAACTTTTTTTTATTCTGATAATACGCAATGATATCTTCCTGCGTAACTGTCACATACCCTAAATCCTTCAATGCTTTCAAATGTTCTTGCAAACGGTTCACACCAATTAACTGCTGACTTCCAACTCTTTCAACACCAAAATAGGATAATGCGATAAATCCTGTATCCTCTTCGCCCTCTGCTATAACCGAATCGCTCTTTGCATAAGGGCGATAATGTTGGAATGTAAACAAAGCCTGCACTGATACAACAATTAAAATGATCAGCATTCCACACTGCAAAATTGTACGTATCTTTTTTCTTCTATCTTTTCGGGCTGTATAATCTTTTTCCATTCTCTACGCCCTCTTCTGCTTTCTTTCATTTTGCTTTGCTAGTTCAGCTAAATCACTTGGTGTCATACGCGTTCCCCAAGTCGATTTCCAGAAAGTAAACCAAGCAACCGGCATTTGCCACAACAAAACTGCTTCATAATACAAACAAAACCAAAATCCAAAAATCCATGTAGAACTCTTTCTAAGAAATAACTGCGCCATACTCATCAACATCGCCATAAAAAATATCCCTAGAATAAACGTTGTAGGAAAGACTCGATGCATCAACGGTACATAAATTAAATTATACAACACAATAATTGGTGCCGCGATTGGCACAATGAGTCCCATATAAAAAGACAACGACATAAACGGCTCTTTCTTCCACATAAAACTCGCTGCAATTAAAGATTCTCTAAGCCATGACCGCTTCCAGCGCATTTGCTGTTTTAAAAACAGCTTATATTGATTTGGCACAATTGTATAACATAGCGCACTATCCTGATATCCAGTCCGATGATGCCGCAAGATAAAATTCGTCATACTGCGATCATCACCAAAGGTTGCCCGCTGACCTAAAAATTTCTGATTTAACCATGCATCTAAATAGGTTAGTACTAAATCTTTCCTATAACAAGAAAGCGGACCTGATAAACATGTAACCGCATCAAAATATCCTTCTGCGGCTTTCATAATTCGAAACGCAATAAAATACCGAACCGCCTGCATCTTTGTCAATACATTTGTATAAGTATTGGCAACATCGGTTCTGCCGGAAACTCCCCCCATCTTCTTATCTTTAAACGGCTGCACAATATTTAAAATAGCAAACGGATCTAAAAAACTGTCTGAATCTACAAATACAATGAGATCATGTTTTGCCATGAGTGCCCCTCTTGCCAAGGCTTCACGTTTTCCTTTATTCACCTTTTGCACAATATAGTTTAATCTATGCGCAACCTCATACCGTTCCTCTTTAGACTTGATTTCCTCTATCACTTCTCTGATCTTTTCCACAGACCGATCATTGGAACAATCATCTACCACCAAAACCTCCAATTGATCGATTGGATACGCTTGATTTAAGCAACTTAGAATCGTCCTTCTGATCCATTTTTCTTCGTTGAAACAAGGAATAATAATCGTAACACCCGGTGTAAAATTTTTATCGATGGGCGTAGTTCGATAAAATGAACCAAATAAATACCGCGTCAATAAAAATGTTGCTGCAATAATACTATAAAAATACAGATATTGATTAAATTTAAAATAAATAACACTCTCCGCCCGCATTAAAACAATAAAAAATGTAATAAAGAACAAACACGCCGAAGAAATCGCCAAAACATAGCGATTTCTTTTTCTTACTGCATATTCTGCTAAACTCTCCTCAAATTCCAGACCACAGAAAACTTCACCCCCAGAAGGCTTTACCAGACGAATGTACTTTGCGCCAATATCGACTTTCATTTCATAGCCTTCGGGCATTGTCCCAGGAACAATTTCAAACTTTAGCCGAATTTTCGCAGCCTCTTGCAGTTCCTGTGCAAAATCAACTGGTATTTCAATCAAGATTCCAGTTGCAGACAAATCAACCCCTTTACCGTGGCATGTTTTTCTCTCCTGCTGCTTTGTCTCATACGTAATGATAATGTCGTATGAGACAACATAACGCTGCCCTGCTTTCTCTCGCTCCATATAAGAAAAAAAATCATCGGTTGCCTGCTGCACTTTTGTACTGCGCCGATCTATAACCGTTCGTAACCCCGTCTTATCAGGAACTTTAGAAAGCAAACGTCGATCTGGTTTTAAAACAAGCAGGATATCCTCTTTCTCCTGTCCTTCATTTTGATTTAAATTCGTCATAACAAACTGTACATTGTGTTTATCTCCTCTTTACCGATAACACAAATCCCCCTTTTCGTTAGTTACTTACTCTATTACCCCTCTACCGCTTAGTCCCGCAAACCAACTTTATTTTTGCCCACCCTAGCAATCCAACTCAATTGACTTTATGCCGTGCCTGCGTATAATCATCTTTTATATAATCGGCCAATCTGCCTACTTTAAACTTTGTCGGATCTCCGTCGGCTTTTGCTTCGTTTGCTGTTAGTATCAAATCCAAGGCATGCGCTGTATACTTGGCATAATCACTCATATGCATCACAAGAACTGCTCCTTTTTTCACGTGCCCATTTTGATCATAAATGCCATCTTGTATTGAGTCGACTAAATCACTGAGATTCTCTGCTGCATAATCTTCTGTACTTCTAGAACCAGAAACAATATACGTATACCCTGTATCAAAGAGCGTCTCAAAGCCCATTTTACTAACTGCTAAAGTAGGTGGACGGAAATATCTCGTTAAAGCATATTTACCATTTACCTCAACATCACCAACAACAGAAGCCAATCTTTGATAAGACGTTGTAAGATCCTCACGATATTCCTCCCGTGTTTGAGGCTGCACCTGTTTGCCCGTCTTTTTATCGCGTACCACCATCGCTTTATGCAAATTGCTATGACTGCCGATTTCATGTCCCTCCATAGCAATTGCACGTAAAAGGTTCGTATTATTTAAAACATTATGCGTAATGACAAAGAAATTTCCTGGAACTTCATGCTTGCGCAATACATACAACAACTTATTCACTGCTGCATCCGTTCCCCAATCATCAAACGTAAAGAAAATCACATTCTCATCTGTACGTATGGTTCCACTCAAATCAAGTCTTCGCATTTCACGTTGTGAAAAACCAAGCATACGATCATCAGCATCAACTTCCGGTGAACCAATATATCGCTTCGCTATTTCTTCCTTAAAATTCTCCTCATTTATATGCACTTCATGATTTTCCGGCCGTAGTTCCAACGGAACACGTTCCAAATCCACTGGATATGCATACAGCATTTTTTTATTTGCAAGTACACTGCCTACAGAAGCAATTTTATAAGTTGAGTCATTCTGTAAATTATAGGCTGGATCATCATCCAATGCAGTATATGCAATATTATCAATCTTACGAACTTTGATCATGTCTAACATATCGCCAATCAAAGCATCCTTTGTATAATAATCCATCCGAAAATGAACAATCTGTCCACGCGATAAAGAATAGACCGACTTTCCAAAAATCTCTGCCATCACTTGATCTGCGGACTGCGCATCCTTATGCTTACTTTGTACAACATTTACAGATTGACCAATCAATTGACAATCAAGCGCAGCAACAGCTTCCTTAGTTTCATCACGAACCACACCCCAAGGCTGTTTAACTAAATTAGTCTCAACACCAAAACGATCTTTTAACATTTTACGAGCACTTGAAATCTCATTTACAATCTGCGTAAAATCAGCATTATCTTTAGGACGAACAGCAATCCCAATTTCATGCCCACGAGCAATAATCTTTTGCACAACCTCTGGATATTGCTGCATTTCACGCTCCAAGATAAAAAAGGTAGCCTTAATCTGCTTTTTATCAAGTCTTTCAAGCACATCTTCAACAACATTTTCTTTCGCCAAACCACCAAAAGTATAGATAATTGCTTGTTCTGTCGTTGGAATAATTTTCATTTCTTCTGCAAAATTTCCATCGTTTTTCAAACGCAGATTTTCAATTGTATCGTTAGACGCTGCATATGCAGTTTGTATACTGAATAAAGAAACTACCTGCGTTTTAATCTCGTGCATTAGATGTACCCATGCAGTTTTTTTTGCGGAAGGAACATACTGTACTTTAGGGAAATCCTCCACCAAAGTAACCTCATATTTCTGCACTTGCAATGCGATCAAAAATCGCTCTATTTCATCTGTTATCTCTTCATCTTTCAGATTCATTTGAGGATTTGGATCTTTTACACTTGGTTGTTTATCCACAGCTGCTGTATCACTTGATTTCTCGGCTTCGTACGTGTACACATCAACAGGAGTGCCCAGTTGCACTGACACAATACTGCCAGGTTTTAATGTATGCAAAAAAGCATTTGCTTCTTCTAAAGAATGAAGCTGATTTTTCGGCAAAAACACACCGTTTTTTACAACGCTTTCGATCCCACAAGCTTTTGCTGTCTGCAATAAAATTGGTGTATAAACTGTTTTACTTGCCTTCAACAACGTTGGCATCTGATCGGTTGTAACCTTGATTACTTTTTGTGTACGAGAAAAATCTATCAGCATTTGTTCCTGCGTCAATTTCTCTACTTGACTCAAACCAATCCAAGTATAATTGCCAATTCTATGCCCAGCATTTTCGATCGCAGTGATCACCTTAGGATGATCAGCAACATTGATCCCCTCAACAAAAAATGTTGCTTGCACTTTATACTTTCTCAGCAAATCAAGAATTTTCTCCATTGTCTTCTCATCTGCCATTCCATCAAATGTAAGCGCAATTTGTCTTTTACCATTCACTTGATTTGTAATAACCGACGCCGCTTCTGGATCTGTTTTTAAAAAGCCTCGCGCTTTTTCAATTTCAGATGTAATAGGATATATCGTATTAAAATCACTCATCTGACTATATTCTTCAACAGTTTTTGCTGTCATTTTGTCTTTGAAGAAAAAAATAGAAAAAAAACTTACAATAAAAAGAAGTCCAAATAGCAGCCATAAATTTTTGTGCCGCACAGACTCACCTCCTCAAGTTTATAAACTCCAATATACATATCCTTTTTCTCGCCAAATATTCGAAGGAAAAATACTTTTTACATCAATCAAAATCTTACTGTTCTCTTCAGAATCATCGCTTCCAAACCAACTCTCCAAGGTATCTGCATGCAATTCTTGAAACGCCTTATGACCAACTAAAAAAACAAGACAATCTGCATCGGCTATTTCTTTCATGTCAACGATAGAAATTCCAAGTTTCCTTTTTAGTTCTTTCTGATCTACCACAGGATCCACTACATTTACTTGAATTCCATATTCACTAAGTTGCGTACAAACTTCTACTGCTTTTGAGTTTCGTACATCTGGACAATCTTCTTTAAATGTAATTCCCATAATATAAATCTTGGCTTTACTTACGTTCTTATTTGCCTGAATCAATTTCTTAATAATAACCTGTGCAATAAAACTTCCCATGCCGTCATTTATTTTCCGACCCGCTGCAATGATCTGAGAATGATATCCCAGCATTTCTGCTTGATAGATGAAATAGTAGGGATCGACACCAATACAATGTCCGCCTACCAAACCTGGGTAAAAGCCCAAAGCATTCCACTTCGTATTCATTGCCTGAATCACTTCATTCGTTTCAATTCCCATACGATCAAACACCATTGCCAATTCATTCATAAAAGCAATATTAATATCCCGCTGCGCATTTTCTACTAATTTTGCAGCTTCTGCAACTTTAATATTTGGTGCTCGATAAACACCTGCCTCAATAATTAATTCATAAACTGCCGAAATATCTTCTAAAGATTCCTCATCCATTCCAGAAACAATCTTCACAATACCTTCCACTCTATGCAGCTTATCGCCAGGATTAATTCGTTCCGGTGAATATCCGACTTTAAAATCAACGCCACAGACAAGTCCCGATTCTGCTTCTAAAATAGGTACACAGATATCCTCTGTAACACCAGGATACACAGTAGATTCAAAAACAACAATTGTGTCTTGCACCAGCTGCTTTCCAATAACGCTGCAAGCGTTTTTTAATGGCAACAAATCAGGCGTTTTATCTCCATTAATCGGCGTTGGTACCGCCACAATAATAAACCGTGCTTCCTGTAATTTACTAGCATCGCTTGTAAACTCCAACAAACTCTTCATCAAACGTTCATTTCCAACTTCCTGCGTTGGATCTTGCCCCTTTTGATAAATTGTAATTTTATCTTCATTGATATCAAAACCAACCGTTTTTATCTTTTCAGCAAAAGCAACTGCCAAAGGCAATCCAACATAACCTAACCCAACCACTGCCAAATAAGCCTGACGTGCTTTTATTTTTTGAAACACCTTCATTTTTATTTCACCTAATCTCTACTCATTTAAAAATAATACGTAACCTGCGTCCATACTGTTTGCCCCTTTTCACCTGTCACTTTGTCTTCCAAATCATAATATTCTAATCCAGCAACAAGATTTTCATAAACCGTATATTCCACGCCTGCACCATACCCTTTAAAGCCTTGCATTCGGTTGCCAAGACCTGTCATCGTATGCGCAACATAGGTAAGTGCAGGTTGGTCATAATACTTTGCATAAAGACTATAAGTTCCTGGCCGCCATGTATTTAACTTTCCATGGCCAACCGTCAACACATAACCATCCTCATTCTTACTATTTTGATTTCCATTCAAATACATTGCACCAACCGTAAAATTCTCAAAATCATAATTCCCCGCAACAGTCCAAATATTACGTCTTTCTCCATTGCTCATCTCAAAACCATATATACCACTTTCCAATTGATAGTCATAATCTTGGTAATTAGCTGTCAAGGTATAGACTTCATCTGCTTCGTCAATTTTTCCATAACTGGCTTTATATTTTACTTGATCCCCAAACTGCCCTTGTATGCCCTGAAACGTACTATCATAAATATTGCCCTCTGCCATTGCATAACCAAATGAACCAGCAGTTACATCAGTTATACCGCTTCTCCCTCTTGCATACCAACGCTCCATCACAGGTTTCCCATTTGCCGAAGAATTCCCGACAAGCGCTTTATTACTCTCCAACATACTATACAAATGCCAATTATGATCAAAGTTATAGTCAAAATTTACTCTAGTTCGTAGCTTACTATCATCATCAAACCTAGCACCTTTAGCCCCATCTTGAAATGCATAATTATATCGAATCTCGCCAGTTATCGTAAGAGGTTTCTTAGCTTGCCTTCTTTTCCCCGCCCTTAAATCTCTTTTTATCTTTTCTTCAGAAAAATACCCTAATTTCTTTAATTCCGGGGTAAATTCAACCTTTAATTTTTCCAACGTCGTTTCTCGTTCAAGTTTTGACTGGGTGTCCTCCGACTCTCCTTCTATTGTTGCAGTCAATCCTTCCACTGATTTTTCCGCATCACGTTCCATATCACTAATTGCTTTTGCCACCAATCTAGCCATCTCATCACGCGTATATAAATCAGTTCCATGAACAGGTACGTGTAAATATCCTTTTGCTATTAAATCATTGATCTTCTCATATGCCCACATAGGAACTTCTTCAGAAGTTTCTTCTGCAAAAGCAACTCCTGTCACATTTAAGGCCACAATCAATGCAAAATATACGATTATTTTTTGCTTCACCCGCATCAGCTCCTCTCCATAAATAAATTAATTTATATATTCCATCTGGCATTTCAACTATTTTTTCCCATATTAGGGCATAAAAAAAAGCCATTCGTAAAAAATGGCCGGTTACACTACTAGCTCCCTGCAGTTTCACTAGTGTCCAAAATTATACTGCAGTTCATTGCTTCCATTTGAATTCAGATAAACTTACTTTATTCTTATCACAAAAATTTAGATTTACCTCTTCATTAAATATCTCATACTTTGTTACATATTTAAAGATCACAAAACAAATGTTATTATCATATAAAGTCATATTCTTGCTTAAATAAAAGATCATAAACAATAATTACTATTTATAGAGAATTCATTATCCCCATTATATCAAAAAACAAGCTCCTAAGTCTATATAGAAAATCATAAAAAATCGTTCACCAAATTCCAATTTAAGTCATTTTACCATCTATTACATCATTATAAATTTAATCCCAAAGTCACAAATAATTTATATGTTTTACAGTATTCCCGGAATACAAAAAGGTTATATCGATAACCGATATAACCTCTAATTCTCTAAATGGCGGAGTGGGTGGGGTTCGAACCCACGCATGGTTACCCATCTAACGATTTAGCAAACCGTCCTCTTCAGCCTCTTGAGTACCACTCCGTGTTATAAAACATCACAATATAAAGTTGGCAGGGGCAGAAGGACTTGAACCCTCAACCAATGGTTTTGGAGACCACTACTCTACCAATTGAGCTATACCCCTGTAAAATAAATGGGGTGACTGAAGGGGATCGAACCCTCGCATACCGGAGCCACAATCCGGCGTGTTAACCACTTCACCACAGCCACCATATGAGAAAAGCCAAACGAAACTATTCGATTGGCTTTTCAACTTAACCAGCAACTACCGACTTTCCCAGGGCGTTTCCACCCAAGTATCCTTGGCCTCTAAGTGCTTAACTACTGTGTTCGGTATGGGAACAGGTGGATCCACTTAGGCATCGTCACTGGATTCTTCAGAGTTATTCTCTGAAAACTATACAGAAGTTTTATTTTTGTATGAATTCTTGCATTTTAGTTTCTTTCTTCTAGACACCTTCTGGTGTCTGGCTTTTTTTAAGTCAAGCCCTCGACCTATTAGTACCAGTCAGCTGAACACATTACTGTACTTACACTCCTGGCCTATCAACCTTGTCTTCTTCAAGGGGTCTTACTAGATTACTCTATGAGANCACCGGACTCGTCTATTTCTAGCCAGTCCTAGCTTTTGCTTTAAATCAATTTAGCCATTAAGTTTATACTTAAATGCTTAATTTAATCTTTTTTGAATCCTAAAATGCTCGTTAATTCACTCTCTAAAATATAGAGAGGTTTTCATACATTTTATTTTCTTCTGTGTAGTTTTCAAAGAACATCTTGAGATCATACTTTCGTATTCTCTCAAAACTAGACAATGTAGTGCCAAATGTGTCGACCTTGGATTACGAAAGTACATTTAAACTTTCATATCTCCTTAGAAAGGAGGTGATCCAGCCGCACCTTCCGATACGGCTACCTTGTTACGACTTCACCCCAATCATCGGCCCCACCTTAGACGGCTGGCTCCTTACGGTTACCCCACCGGCTTTGGGTGTGACTGACTTTCGTGGTGTGACGGGCGGTGTGTACAAGGCCCGGGAACGTATTCACCGCAGTATGCTGACCTGCGATTACTAGCGATTCCGACTTCATGTAGGCGAGTTGCAGCCTACAATCCGAACTGAGAGCTTGTTTGTGGGTTTGGCTCCACCTCGCGGTATTGCTTCCCTCTATTTAAGCCCATTGTAGTACGTGTGTAGCCCAGGACATAAGGGGCATGATGACTTGACGTCATCCCCGCCTTCCTCCGCGTTCTCCGCGGCAGTCTCCCATGAGTTCCCACCTTTACGTGCTGGCAACATAGGATAGGGGTTGCGCTCGTTGCGGGACTTAACCCAACATCTCACGACACGAGCTGACGACAGCCATGCACCACCTGTTTTCTTGTCTTCCGAAGAAGAGGAATATATCTCTATACTTTTCAATCAATGTCAAGTCCTGGTAAGGTTCTTCGCGTTGCGTCGAATTAAACCACATACTCCACCGCTTGTGCGGGCCCCCGTCAATTCCTTTGAGTTTCAACCTTGCGGCCGTACTCCCCAGGCGGGGTACTTATTGCGTTAACTCCGGCACAGAAGGGGTCGATACCTCCTACACCTAGTACCCATCGTTTACGGCTAGGACTACCGGGGTATCTAATCCCGTTCGCTCCCCTAGCTTTCGAGCCTCAGTGTCAGTTACAGTCCAGAAAGTCGCCTTCGCCACTGGTGTTCCTCCTAATATCTACGCATTTCACCGCTACACTAGGAATTCCACTTTCCTCTCCTGCACTCAAGAAATGTAGTTTCTATCCCATCACGGGGTTGAGCCCCGCACTTTTAAGATTGACTTACATTCCCACCTGCGCTCCCTTTACGCCCAATAATTCCGGACAACGCTTGCCACCTACGTATTACCGCGGCTGCTGGCACGTAGTTAGCCGTGGCTTTCTCGTTAAGTACCGTCATTATAAATCATTATTTACAATCTATACATTCGTCCTTAACAACAGAGCTTTACGATCCGAAAACCTTCTTCACTCACGCGGCGTTGCTCCGTCAGACTTTCGTCCATTGCGGAAGATTCCCCACTGCTGCCTCCCGTAGGAGTCTGGGCCGTGTCTCAGTCCCAGTGTGGCCGTTCATCCTCTCAGACCGGCTACTGATCGTTGCCTTGGTGAGCTTTTATCTCACCAACTAGCTAATCAGACGCAGACCCATCCTTTAGCGATAGCTTATAAATAGAGGCCATCTTTAGTTAAAGAAACATGCGTTTCTTTAACAACATTCGGTATTAGCAGACCTTTCGATCTGTTGTCCCCATCTTAAGGGTAGGTTGTCTACGCGTTACTCACCCGTTCGCCACTAAGAATTATTGCTAATTCTCCGTTCGACTTGCATGTGTTAGGCACGCCGCCAGCGTTCGTCCTGAGCCAGGATCAAACTCTCCAATAAATTTATTATTAGAAAGCCTAAAAGGCTCAATTAATATCTTGTTTCTTTTTAAAAGAAATTGTTTTTGTTTTGTGTTTATCTTACGATAGACACCGCACATCTGGCATTTATTACATCTACATTGTTTAGTTTTCAGAGAACACTTGCTGGCAAGCTTCGTTGTCAGCTCATTTATATTAACACAACGTTCAAGTTGTTGTCAACATCTTTTTTTATCGCCGCGCTTTGTTCATCAGCGACTTATATTATGTTACACGTTTTATTCGATTATGTCAACACTTTTTTAAAGTTTTTTTAATTTTTTCAATAAAGAACTAATCAACTCTCCGCACGGCAATGTTTCAGCCCACTGAAACGCACTCCTTGTTTTCTTTCTTCTATATATAGTTATCTCTAAATTACAGTATAGAGAGCAGATGCTTTACATAAGAAAACAGTCCAACGAAGGCAATGAGATGAATCAGAGTCTGTACGGAGTAAAACCGACTTATGTCTGACCGTAGGGAGTTTAAGTCGGTTTTGCGGTCTTCGATTCTGTACTACCTTAAGATTCATCTCGCGCCGTCTTGCCTGTTTTCGTTGTGAAGTATCTGCTCTCGCATTGCAAAATAAAAGCGAACCCAAAGGTTCGCTTTTTTAAACACTCTATTCTCTATGTCTCATATGTGGGAATAACAATACATCACGAATCGAAGCACTATCGGTCAATAACATTACCAAGCGATCAACCCCAATTCCAAGTCCGCCTGTTGGAGGTAAGCCAAATTCAAGTGCAGTGATATAATCCGTATCCATCATATGCGCTTCATCATCACCAGATTCACGTTGTTTCACCTGTTCTAAGAAACGTCCTTCCTGATCAATCGGATCATTCAATTCCGAGAAACCATTCGCCATTTCTCTACCATAGATAAAGATTTCAAAACGATCTGTAATTGCCGGATTTTCTTTGTTACGTTTTGCTAGTGGAGAAATTTCTGTTGGATGCCCAGTGATGAAAGTAGGTTGAACCAAAGTTTCCTCTACCTTATCTTCAAATACAGCATTTAAAATTCCGCCGATACCATGATTTTTTTCATATTTAACACTAAGTTCATCAGCAATTGCTCTAGCTTCCTCTATTGTCGCAACTTTACCAAAATCCTTACCAGTCACTTCAAGAACAGCATCACTCATGCTAATTCGCTTCCAACCTTTACTAAGATCAATCTCAGTGCCTTGATAATTGATTTTTGTTGTACCTAAAACTTTTTCCGCAATATAGATGATAACGTCTTCTGTTAAATCCATTAGAACATTATAATCAGCGAAAGCTTGATAAATTTCTACCGATGTAAACTCAGGATTATGTCTGATTGAAATACCTTCATTTCTAAATACACGGCCAAGTTCATAAACTTTTTCAAATCCACCAACAACCAAACGCTTTAAGTAAAGTTCTGGCGCAATACGCATATACAAATCCATATCTAACGCATTATGATGCGTAATAAACGGACGTGCCGCCGCCCCACCAGCGATTGGATGCATCATTGGCGTTTCAACTTCTAAGAAATCTCTTTCATCCAGAAAAGTTCGCATGGTCTTAATAATTTTACTCCGAAGCACAAAGGTATCTTTCACTTCCGGATTTACAATTAGATCTAAATAACGTTGACGATAGCGGGTCTCCACATCTTTTAGTCCATGAAATTTTTCTGGTAAAGGACGAAGGGATTTAGACTGAATTGCAAAGTCAGTTACTTTTAAACTAATTTCACCACGCTGCGTTCTAAACACAACACCTTCAGCTCCGATGATATCGCCAATATCCAGTAATTTAAAATTAGCGTAAACATCTTCACCTAACACATCTTGGCGAAAATATAACTGAATTTTACCACTCATATCATTTACAGTCGTAAAACTTGCCTTGCCATGGCCACGAACTGCCATAAGTCGACCTGCAATCCGTACTGTCTGACCTTCTAATTTTTCAAAGTTTTCAATAATTTCAGTTGCATGGTGTGTATAATCATAACGACGACCAAAAGGTTCAATTCCCTTTTCAGCAATCGCCGCTAATTTTTCACGACGAACTTTCATCATCTCATTTAATTCTTCAACTTGAATCTGCTGTTCGTTTACTTCACTCATTTAAACATTCTCCTCTAGCACTTACATCTAGCCTAACCTTCTACAAGCAAACCTTCTATAAGTAATTACAATCTATAATATTAATGTTTGATTTCGATAATCTTATATTGTAAAACACCTGCTGGTACATGTACTTCTACAACATCCCCAACTTTTTGACCAATAATCGCTTGCCCAACTGGAGATTCATTCGATATTTTAAACTCAGTAGGATCAGCTTCTGCAGAACCAACAAGCGTATATTCGAGATCTTCATTGAACTCAATATCTTTTATAATAACTGTACAACCTAAATGAACCGATTCATTATCAGCTCCATCTTCAATAATATGGCTATTGCGAAGCATTTTTTCAAGGGTCATGATTTCCCCTTCAATAAAAGCTTGTTCATTTTTTGCATCTTCATATTCAGAGTTTTCACTGATATCACCAAACTCAATTGCTTGTTTGATACGTTCAGCAACAGCTCCTCTACGTACTGTTTTTAAGTGTTCAAGTTTTTCTTCTAACTTTTTAAGTCCTTCTGCAGTTAGCATTACTTGCTTTTCAGCCATTTATATGCGCTCCTTTTTTACTCTTAATCTCTGTTGATATTTTTAAATAATGCACACTAGAGTAACAATAAATCCATTTTACGACAAAGTTAGGGAAAATATAAATAGTGTCAAGTATAACTTGACACCTTAAGTCATATCAACCCTACCAATTATTCAACATTATATGTTTTTTTAATCTCTTTGTCAATTAATTCTAGTCTCAGCCTGCATCCCTTCTTGCCTTGCCATTTCGGGCAGCTGTAATATTATTTTTGATCTGATTAATTTCATAATCTGTAATTGCACGTTCAAAACTTCTTAAGCCCGCCAATTGAAACCCATGTTTTTTTGCCAACTGGCTTATGATTTCAATTTGCCTTATTGTTAAATCTCGTCCTAATGTAAAACTTTCATACCTACCTTCCAGAGCTAAAATCATGGTTTCTGCCATACAAGCATACGCCATTTTTTCCGGAAACCCAAAAGAAAAACCAAAATCTACATCACCAGGAACTTCTACGACCCCGCCTTCAATGACTAAAATGTCATTACGTAACTGTGCAACTTTTCGAGAAATATTTCTAGGTCTGGCAACATCACACACAATTGCCCCGGATTTTAAGTCATCTACTTCTATCACGTTATCAACCGCACTGGTAACTGCGATCACAATATCCGCCGATTTTAATGCCATTTTATTATTACTGCTAATTCTAACGGCTAACCCAAAATCAGCATATATTTTTTCTGCCACTTTTTCAAGTTTAAATTCATTCCGAGCTACCAATGTTATATACTTCACTTCTCGAGCCAACAGCTGCGCACAAGCCGCACCAATTGACCCTGTCGCACCCAGTATTACAACATTTGCTTTTTTTAAATCTAATCCCATAATCTGCGCAGCTTTTTTCGTTCCTTCAATCGCAGTCGCTACTGTATAGCTGTTTCCTGTAGTAGTCGGAATGTCTAGGTTTTTAGCAATCGTGATACCTGCATCACCAACAACCGAGGTAAATGCACCCAACCCTAAAATTTTTGCCCCCATCTTTTCAGCCAATCTACCTGCTTTAATGATTTTGTTTATAACATACGGCTCTGGTAAATCGATCATCTGTCTTGAAGTCAACGGACAAGCGATAAACCAGCCTTCTGCTTGGCTATATGCAGATGAAATTCCTGAAATATGCGAAACTTTAATCGGTGGAATATATTTTAAAATTCCTTCTAATATCGTTGGAGATATCTTTCTGGCAATTGAATATTTCCGTGCAAAGTCCATTGCTTCTAACGGATGTAAAACAAAGGCAAAGTTTTCCATAGCACCGCCCCCATAAATTCAAGATGAACCATTCCATTTAAAATATTTGTATATGAGGTTGAATATCAAACATTTTTAATAAAAATTCATAGTCTTTTGGCGTGAGTTTTCGGCAACTTTGATTTTTGCTTGCAACCAACATAGCTTCTAACATATTTGTGCCAAAGGATCTTCCATCAAAATTTGGTGTTGTAGTAATCAACATCTTCACGCCACGGCTACAAAGTAAATCCTTATCGGTCTGGGTAACTGTATTGGTCAGAATAATTTTGTTTTCTAGCTGATCTGGCATGTAGCGTTTAATAAAATGAAAATCGCCAGCGATTACTTTTGCTTGATGAAAATACTTGGCAAATCTAGGTTTGCTTTCTTCTTGTTTCTTGCCAATTGGGTAAAAGTAACGAATTGGAATTTGTGTAACAATCGGTGCTAAAAATTTGGCAAATCGATTCAGATACCGAATATCTCTTATCGCGATAGGCAGCCCCAGACCAAATAATAAGTCACCAAATACAACATCACTATTTAAATCGTTAAGTGCGCTTGCCATACCGAAACGATCTACACCGCAGACCAATAAAACGGGCAAATTTGTAAAATCTATAATTTTATTCTTTTGCAAATTTTCAATTACATGTCTTTCTAAAGTATTTTTAAGTCCGCTTCCATCAACAATTGGTGTAGTACCCGCTGCTCGAACAAATTCTTTCGACTCTCTAAATGTATATCGCTTTTCTCCCGCATATATGTATAAATCCGTTCCGCCTAAACCAAATGCATCTACTTCGCCATCAAATTTTTTAATCAGTGCAATTGCTTTTCTCTTATCTCCATCGGTTCCGATTCTTTCTAAGGAAAATTTTTCATTGCCATACAATACGCTAACTTGATGATTTCTTTTAGATGAACCTAGACTAATACTCATAATGCGTTTCATTTTTTCACCAACTTACCTAGGTAGATATGATAAACTTATTTTTATATACAATCCTATAAAAATAAAATAGCTTCAACTCAATTTTGAAGTTGAAGCTATTTTACCCAAATTTATCAATTTTACTACGCAATCATAGAATCTAATATTTTCCAAAAATCATCTTTAGATTCTGCTTGATTAAACTTTAAACGAAGTTCGGCGGAATGCGGCAAACCTTTCGTATACCAAGTCGCATGCTTTCTCATTTCACGCGCACCAATATATTCACCCTTATACGCAATCAGCATGTCTAAGTGCCTTCGAATGATCTCCTTCCGTTCTTCAATGGTTGTTGGCGGAAGTTCCTCGCCAGTAGCAAGAAAATGTTTTAATCTTTTAAAAATCCATGGATTTCCCTGCGCAGCTCGCCCAATCATAATTGCATCGCAATTTGTTTTTTCAAAAATTCTTTTCGCATCTTGACATGTTCGAACATCACCGTTTCCTATGACTGGAATTGAGAGATTTTTTTTCACTTCCGCGATAATCTCCCAGTCGGCATGTCCTGTATAATATTCTTCGCGTGTTCTGCCATGAATTGCAATTGCAGCAACGCCAGATTCTTCAGCTATTTTTGCCATTTCGACAGCATTGACAGATTTTGCATCCCAGCCTTTGCGGATTTTTACTGTTACCGGCACTTTCACCGCTTTTACGACAGCTTTTATAATCCGGGCTGCAAGTTTTGGATCCTTCATTAATGCAGACCCCTCATTATTTTTTACAACCTTGGGGGCAGGACATCCCATATTAAAATCAATGATATCAGCTATGCCTAATTGATCGACATATTTTGCAGCCTCTGCAACACTATTTGGCTCTGCGCCAAATAGTTGCAGGGCAAGCGGACGTTCCCTCTTTTCACTTTTCAGCATTTCGAGCGTATGACAATTACGATAATTGATGCCTTTATCGCTGATCATTTCTGAATAAAGCAAACTGCAGCCGAGTTCTCTCGCTAAAATCCGATATGGAAGATCTGTAACCCCCGCCATCGGAGCCAAAAAAACCTTGCCATCTATATCGACATTTCCTATTTTCATTTACACTATCACCTCTTTGTCAAAAACAAAAATCGGGCGTATACAATTTTGCGCTTTCATCATGATAAAAAAGTGCAGCCTTGCATATCGCCCTACTAGATAAATCACCACTCAAAATGGGCTACGAATTGCGTTTATATAAAATATTAAGACCATACAACGTTAAAAAATGTTCCACAACATCAATCGTCTTTGATTGCTTTGCAATCAAATTTGCTAACCCACCTGTTGCAATAACCTTTGCATCACAACCAAGTTCTTCCTTCATTCTCCGAACAATTTCATCAACTTGTCCAGTAAATCCATAAATAATTCCGGATTGCATACTCGTCACTGTATTACGACAAATCACTGTTTTAGGCGTAAGTAATTCAATACGCGGCAATTTTGCAGCTCTTTGGAATAATGCTTCACTTGAAATACCAATTCCTGGTGCAATTGCTCCGCCAAGATAATCACCATTTTGCGCTACAGCACAAAACGTCGTCGCTGTACCAAAATCAATAATAATCAAAGGTCCACCAAATTTCTCATAGGCCCCCACTGCATTTACAATACGGTCAGCTCCAATTTCCCGAGGATTTTCATATTTTAAGCGAATACCTGTTTTTATCCCAGGTCCTACAACTAACGGATCAATATTAAAATACCGTTTACACATTTTAGATAATGGTACAACAAGCGGCGGTACAACAGATGAAATGATAATTGCTTTAATATTGGACATTTTTAAGCCTTGGAAGTTAAACAAATTATTGATTAACATTCCATATTCATCTCCTGTTTTTTGACGATCTGTCGATATACGCCAATGTTTTAGTAGTTTGTCATCTTTATAGGTGCCTAATACTATGTTACTATTTCCAATATCAAATACTAATAGCATGCTTAGAAATTCCTCCAAGTAATTTAATCATTATATCTGCGGTCTAATGGATACATCTCCGGCTACAACACGTTTCATTTCTGTTTCTGTCTTTACCAGCAAAGCTCCTGTGTCATCTATATCTATGGCTTTTCCGGAAAAATTTGTGTCAATTCCAATGACATTGACTTCTTGTCCCAGTGTAATTGAATATTTACGCCAATCATTAAAAATTGTTGCAAACCCCTCATACGTTACTTCATCATAAATTTTTTCTAACTGTGCTAAAACTTCTGAGAACAGTTCGATTCTATTTAAATGGGTTCCCGTGATTTCTGACAATGAAGCGACAATTTGCTGCAATTCTTCTGGAACTTCATGCAATGCAAGATTTACATTAATGCCAACACCAATGACAATGTAATTAATACAATCCATTTCAGCATTCATTTCCGTCAGTATACCAACAAGTTTCTTCCCATCATATAAGATATCATTTGGCCATTTAATCCCACATGTAATACCTAAAACATTTTCAATTGCTCTTGTTACAGCAACCGCAGCCATCAAGGTGCATTTTGGTGCATCTTGCGGTAAAAATTTCGGTCGTAAAATAATTGAAAACCAAATCCCCTGCCCTGCCGGTGAGTACCAACCGCGAGATAATCTGCCGCGTCCACCATTTTGTGCTTCGCTGACAATGATTGTACCTTCTTCGGCCCCTTCCATAGCAAATTGTTTTGCCGCATTATTCGTAGATACAAGATCATCAAAATACTGAATCGATTTACCAAATCTCTTGGTTTGCAAAACGGCTTTTATTTCATTCGGCAACAACAAATCTGGTATTTTAACTAAACTGTATCCACTTCGTGAATGACTTTCAATTGCGTACCCTGCTTGTTTTAATTCACGAATATGTTTCCATACAGCAGTACGCGATACCTGCATTTTTTTTGCTATTTCTTCTCCTGAAATATACCCTGAAGCATTTCTCAGTAAGTCTAATATACTAGAACGCACTTTGCATTCCTCCCTAGTATAAACTCGAATAACTAACTTAACCAAACTAATAATACATGATCACATCAAGATAAGCAAATCTTTTTTAATACCAGCTACTAGTATTTTGTATAAAACATACATCACAGCAGGTAAGCAACCTATCTTCATACTAGTTTATAAGTGAAACCGATTTGGTTATTTTCTAACGTTATCGACACAAATATATGATTTGTCTACAGTCTGTGATTTTCTCTATGGAGAAAATCATTCTTTTTGTATTATAATAATATAGATATTATATTCTTTTGGAGGTTGTACCGATGAAAATTCTCATCGCCGATGACGAAGCAACGATACGTGAAATCGTCGCACTTTATTTAGAAAAAGAAGGTTTTACTGTACTCACAGCAAAAGATGGAGATGAAGCTTTAGACCTTGAATGCGAAGAACGTCCAGATTTGTTGTTGCTCGACATAATGTTACCAAAAATTTCTGGACTCGAATTATGTCAGACAATTCAGCGCAATGTGCCAAAAATTTTTCTCACTGCAAAGTCTGCCGAAAATGATAAAATTATCGGTTTTTCTCTAGGCGCAGATGATTATATAACCAAGCCATTTAGTCCGCGTGAGTTAGTAGCAAGAGTGAAAGCGGTATTAAAAAGAAGTGGAGCATTACCGATTATGGATCTTACGACAGATATTAAAGGCATGATCATAAACCATACAGACAAAGCGATTACGATACAGGATCAAATCATCTCTTTATCGCCAAAAGAATTTGAGTTATTAAATTTTTTCATTCGCAATCCCAAACATACTTTTTCACGAGAACAATTGCTTACAAATGTGTGGGGCTATGATTACGATGGAGATGCTCGAACTGTTGATGCCACTGTAAAAAGATTGCGTCAAAAATTAAACCTTTCAGAATTTCATTACATTCATACTGCCAGAGGATTTGGCTACCGTTTTGAGGTAGTAAAAAAATGATTCGTTCATTATTTGGAAAAATATTCACCTCACATATCGTCATTATCATTATCATCACCGCCAGCATCGGTATCGTATTATCACATTTGATTACCGAGTATTTAATTGAAGCAAAACGGACTGAACTGATTCATGAAGGCATCGTCTCTACTAGATTTTTAGAAACAGCGCTTGATGATCCGAACAACTTGAAAAAGCATCTTGAAGTCATGAGTGAATTATCCGGGGTAAAAATGTGGGTACTTACAAGAGATGATACCATCATCGGTGACGCTCCTATGAGCTGGCATCATCGTCTTCAAATGCACAAAGAACATGGACAAAATCAATGCGATGCGCCACCACCGCCTCCCCGTCGGCATCCCCTAGACAAAATAGATATCAGAGCAGAATTAGCAAAAGGTGAACCCTTGTCATGGATAAAAAAAGCACGCAATGAAGATGATCCTTCAGTCGTTGTTGCTGTACCATTTTCACAAAATGAACAAGCCGCCTTATTTTTGCATGCTCCGATCTTAGGAATCACAAAAACAGCGGTCGCTATTCAAAAATTATTAGTCTATTCTATTATTACCTCTATCGCATTGGCAGCACTTTGTGCTTTTTTTGTATCACGTAACCTTACGAAGCCCATCCGAAATATTAGTGATGCAGCACAATCCTTTGCGAAGGGAAACTATACAAGCCGTACAATCGCTACAGGAATTGACGAAATCGGAAATCTAGGACAAACTTTTAATCAAATGGCCACCGCACTAGAAAACATTGAAAAAAATAGACGAGAATTTTTTTCCAACGTAGCGCATGAACTTAAAACACCAATTGCTGCAATTCAAGCATTAACAGAAACAATGATTGATGGACTCGTACCTTCCGTTGAAAAACGAAATCGATACCTACAGACAATTTTAAATGAAACAAATCATATGAATCATCTTATCAGTGAACTTTTAGATTTAGAAAAACTTGAATCTGGTCAATTCAGCTTTCAATACAAAACAATTGACCTTAAAGATTTTTTAATCAATATAAAAGAAAAATATGCTGTTTTACTCCAAATCAAACAACTATCATTCACCCTGCAATATGACCCTACCTTAAAAACATTGCATACCGACCCAAATCGCCTGGAACAAATTCTTACGAATTTATTGAGCAATGCAATTCGTCACTCGCCGGAAAATTCGGCTATCACGATTCAAGTCATATCCGATCTACAATATACCACGTTTACGGTAACCGATCATGGGGAAGGAATTCCCGCTGCACATTTACCATTTATTTGGGATCGTTTTTATCGGGTAGACAAGGCACGCTCTCGCAGTGAAGGTGGAACAGGCCTCGGCTTAGCGATTACCAAAAAACTCGTAGAAGGAATGAATGGAACAATTCAAGTTACCAGCATTCCTTTTAAGGAAACTGTTTTTTCTATAAAATTACCGAACGTTTAAATTAATTTTGTCATACGATTGTCACAATTCTCCATTATACTAAAACTAACAATTCAATCTGCAGTTATCTTTACTGCTAGAAATATAAATAAATGGAGGATTTCTCATGAATTTAGATCGTAACGTTAAAAATTTTAAATTTAAAACTTCAGTAAAAAAAGCAATTGTTTTAGCACTCTCTAGTGCATTCATCGTAACAGGCATCGGTATTACACAACTACCGCAATCAATAGCAAATGCAAACACAAAACAAGTCCTGCAAAAACAGGATCAAAAAAGAGGCCCTGTTGCACCGGAAGTTATGGCACAAGATATTCAAGATTCTTTCGGTATTGATAAACAGACGATTCTTACATATCATGATCAAGGATGGAAAATGCCAGATTTGCGCATGGCTGCATTTATTTCTTATGCAAGTGATAAGCCATTAAGTGAAGTCCTAAATGCCAAAACCATGACCAATGATTGGCGGGAGGTAAGCGAATCTTTTGGCGTTACAAAAGAAAAAATGCAAACCCTTATGCAATCGACTATGAGCAAGCATATGGCAGAAAATCTTGGTGTCGCTGAAACTGTAATCGATTCTTTTTTATCAAAAGGGTACCATCCGCATGACATTTCCATGGCAATCGCATTATCAAAGCATGCGGATAAATCAATTGATGAAATTATCAATATGAAAAAAATCAATAATCGCTGGTCAGATGTTGCGGCTTCGCTTGGCATAAGCGATCAAGACTACCAACAATCCAGAGACCTTGCAAGACAATGTGGGCCGATGAAACAAGGCTGGCACAGTAAAGACAGAGCATTTGGAATGCATCATAAAGACTGCGCGCCCCCACAAGGTATGCCTTCTAATTAACAAATTATCTATATACAAAATAAAAGACCTTACGAACTTTCCTATACCTGTAGGATCTCTCGTGAGGTCTTTTCATGATGCTTATTAAAGTTTAAAACATTGTTTCAATCGTTCCAACAATATCACCACGATGATTTTTTAATATTGGCGGAAATTTTTCAATTAATGCATGATATTCTGTTTCACTAATTAATTCTAATCGTTTTAATATCCCTATCACAGTAGGATGAATTGCTCGGTAGCTTCCATCCTCAATCTTAAAGGTAATTCCGATTCCATCAGGAACAGATGCCAGACAGTAAACAGCTTCAGCACCCACTTTGGCAATAATTCGCCCCTTTGTTACGTTAGCTACAATCGTATCAATTCGTCCAGATCCAGCGAGAACTTCCGGATAGGCAATCATTGCATCCCGAATCTTTCTTGCTGCTTCCTCATAGCACCCCCACGCACCTTCCTCAGGTTTTGCTAATCTTGCATAAGCAAGCGACATATGATAGAGCGGCAAATAAAAAACGGGGACGCCACAGCCATCAATTCCTATTTCAAGTTCACTTGGACTTATTTTAGCACTCTGGGCTACAGATGCATGCATCTGTTTCTGTACCTCATGCTCTGGTTTCGTATAGCCTGCAATGGAGATACCAAGCATCTGACAAAGAGCAAGCATCCCTGCATGCTTACCAGAACAGGCATTATGAAGTGCTTCTGGTTTTTGTTTGTTTTCAATCAACAGCTTCGCAGCTTTTGAACTCATTGGTCTGCTTGTTCCACAATCCAGTGCACTGCTATCCAGCGCTATTTTATTTAAAATATGATTTACTAAATCAACATGAATTGCTTCTCCGCTATGTGAAGATACCAGCAAAGCTAATTCTTCCTGTGTAATTCCATATTGCTCTACACCGCCTTTTGCAACAAAAGGCAATGCTTGAAATGGTTTTGCAGCTGAACGCCAAAACATTTTTTTATGAGCATCACCAATACAGTCTATAATTTTTCCTTTCGTATTTACTGCGACGATATCACCGCGGTGTATACTCTCTACTTTTCCAGCCCGTGTGTATTGCACTAAAATTTCACTCATGTCATCACCTGCTTCTATTATTGTTTTAACCTTATTATAAAATAGTTTTTTTCTTTCCGTAAATAGAGAATCAAACAAATCTATTTTAAATGCCATATTTTAAGATAGATTGAACGAATCCACATACAAATAAACAAGCAAACTACATATCACATACTATATTTTAAACGAAAAAAGAAAGTGCATACTGCACTTTCTTTTTTACTTAAGTCCTTATAATATAGTTAATTTTCGGACCATTTGTATTTTCCGTTTCACTCATGATATTCACATCAATTGCATTGTTTTGCCCTGATGAAATAATTTCCGTCTGTGGTTTTTCCTGAAGGGTTCCATCATTGGAATCTTCTTGTTTATCTGATTCATTCTTTTCCTCTAAACGTCCAGTTTCCACCAATTGTTTCAATTCAGAAGCTTCCAATGTTTCATGCTCTATCAAGGCTTTCGCAATTACATGCAGCTTATCAAGATTTGCAATTAATAAATCACGACATTCATCATAAGCAGTCTTAATATACTTGCTTACTTCTTTATCGATTTCACAAGCCACTTCTTCACTATAATTTCTTTCGTGATTGATGTCTCTGCCTAAAAATACTTGATGACCATGCCCTTTACCAAAAGCAATCGGACCTAATACTTCACTCATTCCATACTCTGTGATCATACCGCGTACTAAGCTGGAAGCTCTTTGAATATCACTTTGCGCACCTGTACTAATTTCATTTAGTACTACTTCTTCGGCAACACGTCCGCCGAGTGCAACTTTAAGCTGTGCCAACAATTCACTGCGTGTTGCATAAGAACGATCTTCTTTTGGCAACATCAGCGTGTAACCACCGGCACGACCACGTGGAATAATCGTAACTTTGTGCACTGGATCAGCATGCGGAACCAGCATGCCGACTAAAGTATGCCCTGCCTCATGATACGCAGTAAGACGTTTTTCCTTATCACTCATTACTTTACTCTTACGTTCAGGACCAGCCATAACGCGCTCTATGGATTCTTCCAATTCTGCCATAGAAATCTTTTTCTTATTTCGTCTAGCAGAAAGCAACGCAGCTTCATTCACTAAATTACTTAAATCTGCACCGGTAAATCCAGGTGTACGTCTTGCTAATATCTCAAGATCAGCATTTTCAGCCACTGGTTTTCCCTTTGTATGCACTTTAAGAATTGCATTACGTCCTTTTATATCCGGTTTATCAACGACGATTTGCCGATCAAAACGACCAGGTCTTAAAAGCGCAGGATCTAATATATCAGGACGATTGGTCGCCGCAATGATAATAATTCCTTCATTGGCTGCAAAGCCATCCATTTCAACCAACAATTGATTTAAAGTCTGCTCGCGTTCATCATGCCCGCCGCCGACACCAGCACCACGCTGACGACCAACCGCATCAATTTCATCAATAAACACGATACAAGGCGCATTCTTCTTGGCCTGTTCAAACAAATCACGCACACGAGATGCACCAACACCGACAAACATTTCAACAAAATCGGAACCACTAATACTAAAGAAAGGTACACCTGCTTCACCTGCTACAGCTTTAGCAAGCAAAGTCTTACCTGTTCCCGGAGGTCCGAATAATAAAACACCTTTTGGAATACGTGCACCCAAATCATTGAACTTTTTAGGGTGCTTTAAGAATTCAACCACTTCTTCAAGCTCTTGTTTGGCTTCGTCAGCACCTGCTACTTCTTTAAATGTAACCTTTGCTTTATCATCATTATTTAAGCGCGCACGGCTTTTTCCAAATGACATGACGCGATTTCCACCACCTTGTGTTTGCTGCATGATGAAAAACCACACACCAATTAACAACAGCATTGGTAAAATAGAGGAAAAAATCGTTGTCCACCACGGTGGTTCAGGTGTTTTTTCTGCTTTGATGTTTACACCTTTATCTCGAAGATTGCCAATTAACGTTGGATCATCCGGTGCAACCGTCGTAAATTCTGTGCCATCGGTTAAATTTCCTTTTATCGAATTATCTACAATTGTTACTTTTTCTACACCTTGCATATCAACCTGACGCAAAAATTCGGTGTAACTTATCTCTTGCTTTGTATTACTTCTCGCTGAAAAATAATCAATAACTGAAATCGCTATCAATATGATCAATAAGTAGAAGCCTACGTTTCGTAAAAACTTATTCAATCAGTCGCCCTCCCTCTCCGTGGAACAGTTAATAAATATAAAGTCTCCATAGAAAATAATTATATCATCAAAAATTATATTTAACAATCAAGTAACATCATATCATTTAAATACTTATCACTTACATTATAACTTTTAAATCAATTATTTATGCCATTGGAATTACAAGTCAATTTTACTTATAAATAGATGGCTTTAAAATACCAATGAACGGTAAATTACGGTATTTTTCTGCATAATCTAAGCCATAACCAACTAAAAAATAATCCGGTACTATTTTGCCGATATAATCAACATCAACGTCAATAATACGCCGTTCTGGTTTGCTAAGAAGCGTGCATAATTTTAAGCTTGCTGGATTGCGATCCGATAAATTTTTCAATAAATAATTCAGTGTAACACCCGAATCAATAATATCTTCTACAACAATCACGTGTTTTCCCTCAATACTATGATCCAAATCCTTGATAATTCTCACATTACCACTCGAAGATGTACCAGTACCATAACTTGATGCAACCATAAAATCAAGTGCTGCCGGAATTTTTATTGCCCGCGCTAAATCTGCAGTAAAAATCATAGAACCTTTTAAAATGCAAACTAACGTAATTTCTTTCCCTTCATAATCTTTTGTGATTTTTGCACCAATTTCTTCAACACACGAAGCAATATCAGCTTCATTAAATAAAATTTTTTCTACATCATGAATCATGAACCATTATACTCCTTTTAACTTTGATCTTTTATAATTGAAACGCGTAAAAATTTTTTTGTTTTTTCCACGACTCTTCCAATTTCACTTTGTCTATAGCCACAAACCCAAAGGATTCTTTGCTGATCACATAAGAGCGGAATAGAATCACGCAATTGCCACTCTACCTTCTGATCAATAAAAAAATCTTTCAATTTTTTGTTTCCCTGCATACCGCTTGGCTGAAACCGATCACCGTCTTGACGAAATTTAATAAACAAAGGCGGTACAAGCTGCTCGAAATCCAATATAACTGCATTTTTATCTCTTATCTTATTTAGCGCATGCACCCATTCGGTTCGTGCGATGATTCCCAGATTGGGAATCTGCGTATCTCCCACTAAGTTTATGATCACCTGCATTGTATTCTGCTTTTTTTGCTTTTCATTGAAAGTACCTAACAGCATATGCTGATAATTGCATTGCAATGTCAAACCGCCGGGTAAAATTATTTTCGTACCAACAGAACCTTTTTCTGACAACACTATCATTTTTTCTACATGCGTAAAACTTATTCCTCTAAGATGGCCCTGTTTTTTTTCAATTGCCAGCCGAAATAATTCACGTTTTTGCGCAATATGCAGACAATTTAATTTTTTCCGTTGTAAAATGAATCTATTTTTCTCTTCAATTACAAGTCGATTCCAGATGCTTTCCACACTGTTTCGGATAAACGCATGTTCAGCACCAATAATTTCCGCACTCTTGCAAAGTGCTTCTTTGATCGCTGGATTAAACTTCTCTACAAGCTCCGGCAATAGATTTAAACGAATCCGATTACGCAGATACTCAGTTTCATAATTTGTCTGATCTATCCGCGGATTTAATCTATTCTCTTTACAATACGCTTCAATTTCTTGACGTGTTACAGACAAGAATGGTCTTATTATACCATGATTCATAGGTCGGATTCCAGCAATTCCGGCACTGCCTGCACCACGAAATAAATGGATCAAGACGGTCTCTGCCTGATCATCTTTATGATGACCAGTCGCGATTTTCGCATTACCGATGAAACTGGCAATTTCTTTTAAAAAATCATAACGTACAATTCTCGCTGCTTCTTCCGGCGAAAGATTCATTTTCTTACTATAAGCTGGTACGTCAAAGCTCTTTTTATAATATGGAATTTGATGTGCTAAGCAAAATTCTTCTACAAAGATTGCATCCGCTCTTGAATCTTCTCCACGAAACATATGATCCACATGGGCAACAGCAACCTCTAACTGATAAGAATTCCGCAATTTCAGAAAAATATCTACTAATGCCAACGAATCCGGTCCGCCGGAACAAGCAATCAAGATTGTATCACCAAGCTCTAACAAACCTTTCTCTTTACAATAGCATTTTACCTTCTCTAACATTTATAAGCCTCACTAAATTTTATCTGACACGAATGTCATTATATCATAAAACGACCTTATTTATAGAATAAAACATGATATTTTATGAAAATGATGGATCCTTTATTATTTTCATTATATCCAATAATGCACTTAGAATTGTATAAAATTTTGCAATTTATAAAAACATCCATGCACCCCAGATAAAAAAAATAAATGGTTACCATCCGAACTTCATGATGATAACCATTTTAAGGCGCAGACATTCACGCCCTGCCCATCTAAATCCAGTTTATTGAAACACTCAAAGCAAGCTCGCTTCACTGATTTTTGCGACCATCACCGTCATATCATCCTTCGCCGTTCCACCTGAAATTCTAAGCGCCTCTTTTAAAATTGCTTCCGCAAATCGTTCTTCGTTTTTCTCGCTGCTTCGCCGAATAAACTGTGTAAGCCAACCTTCTTTATCCTCACTCCGCAATTTTATATCTTTCGTATCCGCGATACCATCACTGATCATAATAATCATATCATTTACATCCACTTGCACTTTTACAGGTTCAAGTTCTATTTGGTTTAAAATCCCGATCGGTAATGTAGATGACTGAATCGTCTTTACCTCATGAACCCTTTTAATATAACTCGGCGCCGAAGCAATTTTTAAAAACTCAACTTCACCCGTATATTTGTCAATAATCCCCATATCCATAGTTGCAAATTTTTCACCCGGCACTTGTAGGAGCAAAAGCGAATTTACTGTTTTGACCGCAATATCAACGTCAAATCCTATTTCTAATAATTTACTTAAGCAATCCAGCGTCATTTTACTTTCCTTTGCTGCACTAGCTCCGCTCCCCATACCATCACTGAGCAACAAGCTTATCTTTCCCTGATTTAAAGGTGCAATTTTCACGCTATCACCGCAAACTTCATTCCCATGTTTCGGAATATTGGCAACCGCAGTCTTCACTTTAAACTGATTTGCAACGCGCATACATACTTTACACTTCTTATTCAGCTCTTGGTTACCGCACTTTCTAAACAATGTCATCCGTTCTTTCAATGTACTTGCGACAAGTGGCAGAATTGTCGTCGCACATTCCCCTACTTTACCACAAGCTTTTTTTTCAAATTCTATCTGTCGCGGTTTATCTTTATCTATTACTTTTACATTTTCCAATATACAGCCAACACTGAGTGCTTTATGTTTTAAAAGACTTGCAAGTTTATGATCTTGTTGCTCCGGTAATTTATTTAATTCAGATGACAAATTTGAAAGGATATTTCCAGCAGCTTTAATTTGCTCACTCATCACCTGCTTTTGCGAAACAAGTTGACTTTGCCAATACGCATTGATCTTGTTCTTCTCCACCAACATTTGAATGACTTCTACCATTTTTTCAACATGGATGCAATGCTCTCTAAAACTTTTTGGCATATCCTTTAATTTCAATTTTCGATTCTCTAAATGTTGAAAAACTGACAGCAAATTTTGATAAGTCTGATAATAATTTTCCTGCCAGCAATACGATCGATTTGTACAATTTTCACAAAGCTTTACCCCTACAGTCGTCAAAAAACTAGTCAAATCTTCCTGTTGTATTTTTTCTTGTATTTTACTTTGATTCATCCCTAATAAAGCTGCTAATTCATAGAACATATCTGCAACATTTTGCAGCTTATAACTGCCCTCTGACAATGCATACGATGGATCAGTTACAGCTACAGACCTATCTAATTGCATAATTTTTTTGATTGGTAAAAATAATAAAATACAAGCCGCAATCACCGATTCTGTGATTGATTCCATGAGAATAGGCAATTGTGTAAACGTCAAATGAATCATTGTACTCCCCAAAATAAATCCTAAAACTACAGCAAATTTGCCAAGATGTTTAAACACGCCTGCTAAGGTTCCACTTACTGCATACAATGCAATTAATGTTAACGCATGATTACTGCTGAGCCCGATCACGGTCCCGATGACAACGCCTACAGCTGCCCCAAGTCCTGCGCCGCCTGCTAAAGCAAACATCATGACAAGCATACAACTTAAGATATTCTGTATTTGATAGTCTAAAATCATAATTTTTCCGACGCCAGCAATTGCAAACGCTAAAATTACGATCAGACAAATCATAGCCTCATTCGTAGGTTTTTCATATGCGGAAGAAATTTTTATTTGATTCGTTAATAAAGGCATCCCATACACAAACAATTGGGTCGCAATCATACATAAAGTCGCATTAAAAACAACTACAAGATTTTCATACAGAACTCGATCATTGATATAATTTATTATAAACCCGCTCACTAAAATAGAAAAAAACATAACCAAAGGTACGGCAAACATTTTTTTATCCAGCTTCGTTAATCTTGTCCTCATTTTTAAGTACACAACGATTGCAAATAAATAAATCAAAGCTTCTGTATAATTGCCTGTGGATAAAACGCCCAAAACAGTAGAAGCTGCAATGAGAAGCATGCGTCCTTTTACAAATTCCGCTGTTGCAGCAAAAAAACTCAAACCAAAAGGAGCCAGATCTCCCAACAAAGTCAAACGAGACAATAAAAAAGCAAGTCCACAAAAAAATAAATCCATTCTGTAAGAATAAAGGTTTTCAACATTTATTTTGCTTCGTTGCCAAATCGTTTTTGATGGAACTTTTTGCGTTTGCGTTTTTTCTACCACATCCATTATATGCTTAGGAAATGCCATTACCGTCATTTTTTGCATGATACCACTCCTACTATTATTTAAATTATCAGATTTTAGCCTATAATCTATTTTACATATTATGGCAATCTAATATTGTCTGAATAGGGCATCATGTAAATAAAAAAAACCGACAAACGAAGAATTAATAATACAATATTGGACATATCATTAAAAAAATAAATATAAAAAGCACCCCTTAAATTGGAGTGCTTATATAATAAAATGATTATTCAGCTCTACGTGCACCACGGCCGCCGCGTTTAGAATCGGTGTTCTTCTTCAAATCAGTTAAACGTTCATCACTGTCTTTTAAGAATTTCGACAGTTTATCTTCAAATGAAGGAGTATTAAAACGAGGTGGTCGTCTAAAATCATTGGCTGGGGCTCTTCTCGGTGCTGGTCTAGAACTAAATTCGGTATTGGATGCACCAACGGGTGCAGCAACAGGTTTTGGTTCTTGTAACTGTTTTATAGATAAACCGATCTTACCGCGTTCGTCTACGGTTAACACTTTAACTTTGACTTTATCCTGTTCCTTTAGAAAATCTTTTACATCACGGACATACACATCTGCAACTTCTGAAATATGAATAAGACCTACTTTTCCTCCTGGTAATTCAACAAATGCACCAAAATTTGTAATTCCGGTTACAACGCCTTCTACCACACTGCCAACTTCAATGGACATACTAATCAGATTTCCTCCTCATAATTTAACATTACATTATATTGTAAAACATACAAGGATATTATACTTTGGACTGTAAAAGGTGTCAAGAAATTCACTCACAAATTAACTTTTATTTGATGAGATATATGGCATTTCGCCAGGTTTTACTAAGCCTAGCTCTTCCCTAGCAATTTTTTCAATATATTCTGCTCGATTCAAGTTCTCTTTTTCTTCAAGCAACGTATGATTCATTTGTTGTGCTTCCGACAATCTTGCATTCGCGAGTTCTTGTTCCTGCTCAATATCATTCATATGTATTTGTTGATTAAAAGCGACGTACCCGAAGTACGTAACCATAACTATTAAAACGGTTCGAAACCAATTTATTTTGCGTTTCCCCTTCATTCCGTCACCATCCTAAACATCCTCTGCACAAATTTTAACTCTCTTTATATTATATATTAAAATTATTCTATCATCATTAATTTTTTATCATTTTCCTTTATATAATAAAGTTATATTTTTTGAATTGCAACATTATTCTTCAAATTAGGTCTTTAGTCTTTTATATCTGCATCATTTTGCGTTTTTTTGCGCTTCTTAAACCGTTTTTTGACATAAGAAAACGGTGTAGAAAAAATCCCTAACAGATAGCCAATGGGTTGCAATAGAAATCTCACAAAGAAATTTTTTAAATATTTGACAAACCAAATGCAAAATTTTATCGTATGAACACTAAATAAGATCGTATATCGGCTACATATCTTAAAATACAGAAGCGTACCAACTATAATGCCGATAAAAATATAAAAGCGAAGTTCCGCCCAATTACAAAAAAGTAACCCAATAAAAGTAATTACGATAGCCACAAGCCAATACAGAGCGTCAAACACCCAAGTTATCCAAACCCTGGGCTTAAACATATTACGTGAAACACGATAAAAATCAAAAATAGCCCCCAAGATAATTCCAATACATAGTGTCGTGAGAAAACTTATCAATTGTGCATTGATCTCCATTTTCTCACCTCCAAATTACAGCGTTTAAATTCCCTATTTTAAAAATCTGTCCAAAATTCCACGTCTTTCTTTATGACTTTCTTCATACTGTATACCTTTGATATTTCCCTCGATGATAATATTGCTTGCTTCAAGGTTCAATTGTTTTACGTTGAGTCCTTCGCCGTTTACAACCATCGTACCTTGCGCTGTTTCCATTACAACTTCCTTTTCATCATAACTTCCCAAGCTGCTTACACCATCAACCGTAAGCTCCTCTCTATCAATTAATTTAATCTGATGTCGCCATACTGGGGCTGCTTTATCATTTACCATAATCGTCTCACTCCTACAATGCTTTTGTTTAACTATATGCATAGACAAGAAAATTAGAACAAAAATAATACAAGTGCTGCAAAATAATCTTTGCAACACTTGTATTCCTTTTACTCCCAGCGTTTTTCAATTTTTATGTCTTTAAAATAATATTTTACAATCTCATCCGCAGTTTTTCCTTCAGTTGCCATCTTTTGCGCACCCCATTGTGACATTCCGACACCATGACCATAGCCCTTTCCTTTAAAAACAACTTCATTTCCAACGACTTCAACACTTTCAAGCAGCATTGATTTTAGAATTGTACTGCCTAATGCTAAACGTAACTTAGGTGCAGACACTTCTATATTGCCATTGAATAAAATCGTTGTTGCTCGACCAGATACACCTTTATTTCCAATAGAAATACTCGTAATTGTAGAAACAGGCTGACCTAATTCCGTCAATTTTTCTACTACGTCTTTCACCGGAAAAGTGGCCGTCCAACTCTGAATATCAGCAGGCGCTAAATCATCTGGTGAAACGACTGATTGAATAAACGGCGGTTCCTCATATTTATAATCCAGTCCTTCTTTCGCCATAGCTGTTTGACCGCCCGCCGAAGCATGAAACCAACCCATAATAGGAACAGCTTGATAAGTTGCGATTTTCCCTCGCGTCATTTGCACTGCTTTTTTCACATTTTCATTAACAGCATCTGCATTATAAGCCTGAAATTCTTTTATATCGGTAGATGCATTCGTTCCTTCTCTTGTAAGATCTCCTTTTTCAAATGCTTGCAAAGTGAAAGTCCGTGCGATAATCGCCTGTGCGGCTAATGCTTCTATTTCCCAATCATTTTTCATTTCACCAGCTACAACGCCTTCCAAATATTCTTCTAACTTCATCTGCTTTGTTTCCCCAGTCTCATGCATATATACACTTAAAGTGGGTTCGACACGTTGCATATTTTCTGGCGTTGTTTGATTTGGATCTTCTTTCACAGGCGGCTGAATCAAGTCACAACCGGCAAATATAACTGCTACGATTCCAATCATAAGCAAACAAATTATTTTGCGCACAAAAACACGCTCCTTTCTACAAATTAGTATGAGAAGCATGTATAAAAATTATGCTTGATTTTGTCAAACGGTAAATTTATCAATTCTTTCTTCTAATTTATGTAATAAATCAATCAATCGTTGGTTTACTTCTTTTATTTCAACCATATGCATCAATTGTTCCTGTCCATTTTTTTCAATCACGCCGCCATTTTCAATGTTTCCTTGTGCCAAAGTATCAATATGACTCACTTCGATCATAACTTGCTCAAATAATGCAACCTGCTCTTTGGTTTTCTCTGCAATCTGTTCGGCCTTGCCACTTGCATTTGTTATATGCGCAGCAATCTCTGTGAAAGCCTGATCACTTTCCTGAATCATATTCACACCATCTTTTACTTTTTGGTCACTATCTTGCATTACGAACAATACTTTATCCGTATCACTAATTATTTTTTTCGATATTTCAGTGATATTCTTTGTCGCTACGGCCGAATCATTGGCTAATTTTCTAATTTCTTCTGCGACAACAGCAAACCCTCTACCAAATTCACCAACTCTTGCGGCTTCGATCGCAGCATTTAAAGCCAATAAATTCGTCTGCTGTGAAATAGATTGAATCGCCTCCGATATCTCTGAAATCGCCTGCATATTTTTACTTAATTCACGGACGGTATCCACGGAATCATTCACCTGATTTTTTAATGCAACCATTGTATGCATTGTATTCGTTAAGATAATTTTTCCGTCTTGTGTTATATTTTCACATTGATTGGTTGTAGTGGCTGTACTGTGAATACCCGCCGCCACTTCTTGCGTCAACTCAACTAAAGCTTCTATTGCTGTTTTTGTTGACGCCGTTTCTTGTCCTTGCTCCTCTATTTTAGCAAGCATATTATGTATGGCTTTTCCTGCGGCAATACTGCCTTGATGAGAATCATCACAAGCTTTATTTGTATGATTGATTTCAACTAAAACAGCGCCAATTAATTGTTTGACCGAACCAACGATTTCCTGCAGATTTTTCCCCATCAAATTAAACCCCTGTGCAACAGTTCCAAATTCATCCCGCCCACGATATGTTAAACGATGAGACAAAGCACCTTGGGCAATTTGATTTACGCCATCTACAATCTGATGAAAAGGCGACAACGCTTTGCGCGTACAATACACGGCAATACACATAACGAAACAAACAATAACAGCTAATGCCGCGAGACACTTTTCTAAAACGATCACCAAAGATTGGACTGCCAAATTTTTTGGATACGTAGCCACTACAATAAATTCTGTATTTGGTATTGGCCGATATGCGACAAGGTAATCGTCTCCATGTATAGTTTGCAGCATCGAACCATTCTTTTGCTCCACAGCCGCCGTCAAAAATGCCTCATCCACAGCCTCTTGTTTTTGTACAGCTTGCTGGTTCCGCTGATAAAAAATCGGTACACAATTTTGATCAACAACAATAATATTATAACTTGGATTCTTTGCAAGTACCTGTTCAATTAATTGCTGAATATTTTCAAGATAAATATTTGTAGTCAAAATTCCTTGTACTTTTTTCCCTCCATCATAAATCGGAACTGCACCCACAATCGACAACTGATTGGTTTCATGATCTTTTATCGGTTTAGAAAAAGTTAGCTTTCCCTGCATCGCCTGCTGAAAGTAAACTTGCCCAGAAACATCTGCTAATTGCCGATTATCAATTCTTACAATCTCATGTCCGGTTTCATCAACAACACCAATACTGTTATTTTTACGATAGACCTGCACATTTGACAAATGCTCCTGCATAACTTTTTTATCCATACTTCGAACCCGTTGATTTGCACTTGTCACAACCAAAAAATTCTTCTCGATTTCTATGTAACTGCTAATATCATCACAAATTCGCTCCGCCACTTTGTTATTATTGTCAATTGCGATTTGTGTTAAATCTTTTACCTCTTGATTAAGCAAATAAAAACCAATACTGACAGCTGTCAATAAACAGATACCTGCTGTAAAAACAGCAGCTTTTGTCCTAAGCAGCAAAAACCATTGCAATCGCTCTTTTATACTAAAATTTTGCGATACACATAGTCTGCTTTTACTGCATATCGTTTTATATTTTTCTAAATATTTTATAAACCGCCGCTGTACCCAATCTGCTTTCATCATTTCCTCCACCTATTTCCATCATTACTTTGAAAAAAATTAAGGACTTATTCTTATAAGCCCTTAAAAATATGTTTATCGCAAAGTACCTGTTCGTTTTTGAATGATTTTCGTTGGTATTGTAAAAATCAAATTAAAAATCAAAATCATAATGATAAGCAATGCCCCAATTCCATCCGCTATCATATCGCGATCCGGAACCATTCCCGTTGACATCAGATACCACATATGGACTGCTAATGTTTCTCCGGCGGCAAATACATCTGTATCAAACAAATGTCTGGATACAGTCGTTCCTGCTGTAAAAATTAAAATAGCAGTCTCACCAAGTGCACGTCCGGCAGTCAGAGTAATACCAGTAATAATTCCAGGCATTGCATTTGGCAATACGACCTTCCAAATTGTCTGTAACTTCGTTGCACCAAGCGCTAAACTTGCTTCTCTGTAATATTTGGGAACTGTACGAATTGATTCCTCAGTCACCCGAACCAGTACAGGTAAATTAAGCAGCATTAACGTAAGTGCTCCACCTATAATACTAAAACCAACACGAAAGAAATTAACAAAAACAATCATACCGAATAAACCCAAAACAATCGATGGCACTGTTGCTAAACTCTCTGTACTTAAACGAATCATATAGGTTAATTTATTATCTTTTGCATATTCAGCAAGATAAATCCCCGCACCAATTGCAACAGGAATAGAAACTAACATAGATAAAAACAGAATATAAAAAGAATTGAACAGCTGTGCACCAACTCCACCGCCAGTATCCAATTCTTTCGATTTTCCAAAAATAAAATCAAAAGAAAGTACTGGTAATCCCTTGTATAAAATGTAACCTAAAAAAGCCATCAAGATACCTAAAATGATAGTTCCTGCAACCCACATACATAGGGTCGCGACCCGATCAATAAACTTTGCATTCATTGTGATGCCAACCTCCTTGCACCAATCCGTCTAATTAAAAGTATCATGCCTAAGGAGATTAATAATAAAACCAACGCCATTAAAAATAATGAATTCCCCCAAGCAGATCCAAATGGCGTATTCCCCATTTCAACGACGATATTACTTGTTAAAGCAGACGTCGGTGAAAATAATGAAGTTGCAATAAGCGGCGTATTCCCGATCAACATCTGTAAGGCCATGGTTTCCCCAATCGCCCTTGCCATTGCAAGTATAATTGCTGTCAAAATCCCTGGCAGAGCAGCTGGAATCACAACCAGCCAAAGTGTTTGCCAACGAGTTGCGCCCAGCGCCAAACTCGCTTCTTCCAAGGTATGTGGTACAGCACGCAGGGCATCTTCACAAATACTGATAATCGTTGGTAATATCATGACTGCCAATATGATTGCAGCTGCCAACAACCCAAAACCCGTACTAACATCGAAAAATTCACGCAAAAAAGGTACCAAAACAATCAACCCTACATATCCATAAACAACGGATGGAACTGCCACATACAAATCAGTTGCCGGACGCATAATTTCACGAACCCATCTAGGTGCAATTTTAGCCATAAAAACGGCACCAGCTAATCCAAGCGGTGCTCCGATAAGAATTGCCATCAAGGTAACCGAAATTGACCCAATGATAAAACTAAGTGCCCCAAACTGCTGCTCCATAGGATCCCATTTGCTTGTAAAGAAAAATTCAATTGGACTTACTTCTTTAAATGTCATTAGCCCCTGCTTACCAACAAAAAATATAATAGAAAAAATAACGATTGTCATAAAAACGGCACTTGCAATAAACAAATACCGTACATATTTATCATAGGCTAAAGTCAGTTTATGGTTTTGATCGATCGTATTCATAACTTTGTTACTCCTTGCTTTGCCTTCTCAATTTTCTTTTAGTAAAAAAGCCCGCGCAAGCGGGCCTTCTTACTAAGAAATGAGGGAATATTTATCGATTATTTGGACATTTTTGTTATTGGAATAAAACCAGCTTTTTCAACGTAAGTATTCTGAAACTCTGGACTCATCACATAATCAATAAATGCTTTTGTTGCGCCTGTTGCTTCACCTTTTGTATACATGTGACCATAAGACCAAACTGGATATTTGCCGCCTGTAATAGCTTCTGGACTGTATTTCACACCATCAAAATCAAGAATTTTAACAGTTTGATCTGCATAAGGAGCGTCAACATAGCCGATTGCGCCAGGTGTATTTGCAATTGCTGCTCTCACTGCACCATTTGAATCTTGAATGACTGCTTTATCTGTAAATGAAGCACCTTTCAATACTTTTTCTGCAATCGTAGCTCTTGAGCCAGAAGATTTTGAACGATGGATAATCGTAATCGCTTGATCAGGACCGCCAACTTCTTTCCAGTTACTAACTTTCCCTGTCAAAATATCAACAACTTGTACTGCTGTTAAATTCGTTACTGGCACATCCTTATTCACGATAAAAACAAATGGTAGTACAACAACCTGATGATCCACTAACCCTTTGCCTTTATAATCTTCTGGTAAATTTACATCGGAGTTACCAATTTGCACTGACCCTTCAGCAACTTGATTCATTCCTGTAAACGAACCGCCACCAGCAATATTTATATTCACTTTATCATGAAGCTTTTGAAACTCTTCTTGTGCTGGTTTCAAGAGTGGTAACAATGCAGTTGAACCAGAAGCACTCACCGTTCCTTCAACCGCTGCCGGCTTTGCTGTGTTGTCCGCTTTTGTATCGGTGCCGCCACAGCCAGCAAACATCGCTGCACCTACCATCATTGCAACTGCACTTGCTAACACTTTAGATTTTTTAAATAAATTCATTCTTCATGAACCTCCTAAAATATTTAAATCTTTTCTATGTCTCTCATTTTATCGCAGTATTTCATATTTCGTGTTAAGACAATGTTAAGGAATTGTTAAAAGTTTAGTTATTAAGACCTATTTTAGTTATTTGCTGAAATTTTCACTAATCCATATATTTAAAGGATCCACAAGGATTTTATGTTTATTATTCTTTCCTATATGAATATTTCATTATTCATGTTTTTTTCTGCAATGTTGGCAAAAAAATAATACACCCATACAGAACGTGTATTAGAATGTATTATAGTAATTCGCCTAGTTTTGAAAAACAGGACTGAGCGTTTATCCTCAGTCCTGTCTTGTATAAACTTATAAAAACGAAAAACGATACTAAATAAGACCTTCCAAATGAAACATGAATTGTGCAACTAATGTAGCACAATTCTGTCACTCGCCTATTCTTAATTGTTCATTTTGTTTAATCAAATTTTAAATTTTCCTTTTCCCATTCAGACAATATCATTTCTGCAGAATACCCTATTAATCCTCGAATTTCTTTTAGCTGTATAAGCACTTCTTTGGCTTTTTCTGGTGCTACCGGAATAATACTAAATGCTGTTTTCAATCTAACAAATGGGCTCGGATGCTCCAAGTAAGGTAATAATTTTTCTAGACCATACTCCGTGTTTTCCTTTAACTCTTTACGAATTTTTTGTATTACTCTGTATTTTTTATTAGAATTTTTAGAGTCTCCATTTTCCTGTGCTTCCTCTCCTTTAATGCAAGCACTTTCATAGTCGCGTAATATTTTTTCTAATTTTCTCACTATATTCCTCCTAATAATCCACTTCCCGATTTATTTGCAGTGGTTATAAATTCGCAAGAGGCAAAGTGACGGTAATTATGGATTATCTTCACTTATCTTTTCATCTAATGACATAAGTATAAGATTTATTTGTTTTCTGATAATATTGTTAAAAAATGTTATTTCTTCCATAGGGACAGTGTCCGAATTTTAGTTGCAGTGCAAAACGTCCCCTCTCTTATATTTTTTTGTTTAGGCAAAAGTACTCGTCACCTTGTTTCTAATTCTGAAATATCACAATAGTTCAAGTTGTATTTTTGAAATATCACCAAAGCCTTTTCTGACACTATAAAGTCAGCTCCATTTCGTAAACACAAATCATGTCCTGTCCATTTTATTATGTATTGTTTATCAGTTTCAACAATTCCTAAAGGAATCAACATTCTAAATTTTGGTAATACCCTGATTGGATACAATTCCTTAAAATTATCGGATAAACTAGTTTCTAAATCTTCAAAGTCATACCCAATAATATCGTTAGTCTGAATTTTATCGGCTAACCTTTCAGTTATAATAAAAAATGGACTTGTAGTAATTAAATCATCACCTAGCCATCCATCAAACTCATAATGTAAGTGAACAGCTTTTTTTATCCTACCATTCTCATGTTCTAATATAGAATTCTTTCCTATTCCTCCTGGAACTTCTGGTTCCAGTAAGTACATTTTCATATATTCTCACCTTAAATTATAATTTAGTGTGGAGGATTATACAAATTTCCAAACATTTCATCAATCTCTTTTGATTTTTTATAAAAAGCTTCTTTTGTTGGTTTTATTACTCCTGTCTCTATTTGCGTAATAAAATTAAGGGACGTTCCTTTTTTGTCACGTCCCTTAATTTTATTATTTTCTTGTCAAAAAGGGAACGTCCCCTTTGTCATACGGATCACCTTGTCTAAACTGACTTGTTTCCTTGAATCTTCATCGGATATCCATATTTCTCAATAACTTTTGTTCTATAAGATGAATAACCTTTTAAAGATTGTAACGTATTGAGTCTTTGTCTTTCTTCCATATAATCAAACTCTTCAATGAGTCTCTGAATATAGGAAAGATATTCTACTTCCGTTACTATTGTACTGAAGGGATAAGGGTATGTATTAAATATAAAACAGATCCCTAATATGGCATCATAATTAGTCTGGTTAAAATTTAATGCTTTTTTAAAATATGAATAGCCATTATCCTCTTCTAAATATGGAGATAAATAACAAATTATATTCCCAATCAAACATAATCCATTTGATTTAACGGATACCTCAACCAAGGGATTATTAATTATTAATTTGATTTTTTCTATTAATTTTTCACTATCCATTATCCCAAATTGTTCTTTTAATTCATTAATCTCTTGTTCATAAGTCACCAATTATTCACCCCCGCATCAGATAGTCTAGGACATTACGGGACATTACGGGACGTTCCTTTTTTGTCAACTTTTAGCTACAATCCCTCTTGATATCCCTGTTGCTCGTTCTATTTCTCTTATTGATAATCCTGAATTTTTTAACTTTTGTAGGATTCTATCTCGTTCTGTTTTTTCAAATATTCCCAGAAGACGAAGGGAAGACGAAGGGACGGTGGTTTTGTCTCGAGAAGACACTTCCTCCGTCCCCTTGTCATTCAATATTACCCCATTCATTTCCTGATATTAAGGAACGTTCCTTTTTTGTCACGTCCCTTAATTTTATTATTTTGTTGTCAAAAAGGGAACGTCCCTTTGTCACTAGCCTTTTTCATTTACTTATTTCCCCATATAGGAATGGTGTCCAAATTTTTGTTGCAGTGCAACGCGTCACCTTGTCATCTTAAAAACTAAAGCCCCATGCAATTTTTGCATATTCAGTACAAATATATGACAATCCTCCTTCAAGGTCAGAAGTATCCATTCTTATAGATTCCCTTTCACCAAGTATTTTACCTGATACAATAAAAGTATAAATATTTTCCTTCCTTTCTCCATCTACCTTGATAATGATTAATGATAAATCTTGCTTTATTTTCTCAAAGCAAGGAATGAAACAATCAATACCTTTAAAATCATTCTTATCTATGGGGAAACCCAATTTATTTGCCAATTGTATATATTGTATTTTATATGAACTTAAATTCATATTAAAACCCCCTTAATGCTTTTGCAATTTCATTAACATCTTTTAGTTCACCAGTCGATATTTTATAGATTACCTCCTTCATTCCCTCTATACTAGCTCCGGTAGATATATTATTTCTCTCCATTAACGATTGAATTACCGCCATTGCCGTACGTTTATTACCATTATCAAATGTATGATTGTTTACTATAGATCGGGTAATAGCAGCAGTTTTCTCCCAAAAGCCATCATATCTTGCTGAATTTTCTAAAGAGGGACAAAGGGACAGGTTTACTGTCCCACTACAATCTAGCCGATTACACTTTTAGAAATTCCACTTATCCTTGCTAATTGTCCGATTCTTATTCCCTCTTTTTCTTTCATATTTAGAATTACGTTATCCCATTGTCCTTTTTTAATTGTTGCAATTGGCTAATCGTTGTTATTCCTATTTCACTTAAATATTTCATTATTAGTATACCATCTTTTCCATTTGTTGGACACTTAACCTGTCCCCTCGTCCCATTTTTATATAACTCAAGCCTGACCCCGTCAATCCCTATGTTGACGTTTGTTTGGTTAGCAAAAATGGCTAACATTTCTGCTAGCCATTCCTACTCTTTAAATTAAATTTAATTTAGACAAACATAGCCGTCATCTTGTCTATTCTTTTATAACCCCAAATACTTAGCTTTCCATTTTTCTTTTTTTTCTACAGGACTTATCTGGGAAACATCATCATACTCATAGTTTATTTTAAAATCGCCTTTACAGCTCAAGGTTAGAGTTAAATTTGTCCATATCTCTTGTTTCTGAAATTTAAATTCGTCTGAAAGTCTTCTAAAAACATTATATAACTGATGGTCAAGATCTGAAAAATAATTATCATCAATAATAAATTTATCTGTTATTTCTAATGAATTTACTGGTGTATCACTTCCTAGTGGATAATAATAGAAAAATACACTAGCATACCCCTCCCTTATCTCTGCATATAAATATAAATTTTTCCATTCTTCTGGGATTATGTGATTTATATTATTAGCTATCTCTCGATATAGTTGTTCCATTCTATCAGTTTCCATAATCTATCACTCCTTATAATTAGGCAACTCTGCTTTATATTTTTCACCATTAATACTATAATCAACTCTAAATTGTGCAGGGCGCATAGAATCTTTTTCATATATTGGCGCAACTTTTATGGTTACTTCTTTTCCATCCTTTAAAGCATTTTTCCAAGTATTTTCTAAAATCTTATATTCACTTCGATTTAACGTAGAGTTCATTGGTACTAAATTATCAAGTTCTCCTGACCCCTTAAATATACTTGCAATTAAGTGACCACCATCATCTGTAGGTAATCTATCTTCTCTACCAACTGTTTTTTGTGCATATGTATTACGATCCGCTTTTCCTAGCTCTAATTTCGCTTCAACAGATGAAATTCTTCCATTACCATCCGTCAGATACGTATACCCTTCTTTTGTCGTATATTCAATATCTGGTTTTAGCGTTTTCTTTCCATTTACTTTTGGAGGGACAAAGGGACAGGTTTACCGTCCCACTACAATCTAGCCGATTACACTTTTAGAAATTCCAGTTATCCTTGCTAATTGTCCGATTCTTATTCCCTCTTTTTCTTTCATATCTAGAATTACGTTATCCCGTTGTCCTTTTTTAATTGTTGCAATTGACTAATCGTTGTTATTCCTATTTCACTTAAATATTTCATTATTAGTATACCATCTTTTCCATTTGTGGGACACTAAACCTGTCCCCTTGTCCCTTAAGTCAATTTTTATATAACTCAAGCCTGACCCCATTAATTCCCAGGCTGTTTTATCACCGGCTTTATCTGCTTTCGCCGCATCATCAAGTGCTTTTTTGTATTGCTTTAATGACAAATCACCGATTGCTTTATAGGCTTCTTGACCAAATACTTTCGTTAATTCCTGTTGCTCTTGTACTTTCTTCTTATCAAAGATTTTTCCTAAAGCATTGATAGTGAAAATTAAGGGACGTTCCTTTTTTGTCACGTCCCTTAATTTTATTATTTTGTTGTCAAAAAGGGAACGTCCCCTTTGTCACTAATATTATTCAATTATTGTTCGATCAACAGACAACACCTGAGAGAAAAAGATAGGTCAGCGGATTTTTACTTCCACTGACCTTTTTATGTTTAGACAAAAGTACGCGTCACCTTGTCTATATAACGTTTTAAATTCCTATTATATCTAGAATTTTTTTATTTGCCTTTCTTGGCTTTCCAGCCAATGAATACACCAAATAATCCTCTACCCAATTTTTATCACCTTTCATCAAACCATCCCAATGATTTCTCAAGCCTCTAGTAATAATTTTCAATCTATTTTTTATCCTTTCTTCAACTGTATTAGCTTCTTTAATATTTTCTCTATCAATAGCATTAAATTTTTCAACTATAAATGAATCAAAATTATATATTTCTAATTCTCTATGACTATTTCGCATAACATAAGAAATAAATATATCGTCTAAATGTATCATAAAAATCAACGCAAAATCTTTACCCACTATTGCAAATTCATTATTATCAACATTTAAATATTTCATATCATATTTATTCATTATATTTTCAAATTCCTGTTTAAATATTATTTCATAATTCATTTATTTCCCTCCTAATTTTTAGGTACCATTTGCATTGTACTAAAGTCAAATTTGGGGACAAGGGGACAGGTTTACCGTCCCACTACAATCTAGCCGATTACACTTTTAGAAATTCCACTTATCCTTGCTAATTGTCCGATTCTTATTCCCTCTTTTTCTTTCATATTTAGAATTACGTTATCCCGTTGTCCTTTTTTAATTGTTGCAATTGACTAATCGTTGTTATTCCTATTTCACTTAAATATTTCATTATTAGTATACCATCTTTTCCATTTTTGGGACACTAAGCCTGTCCCCTTGTCCCTTCAATTCTTTTAAATAAGCCTCAAATGTTGATAATTCCACATCCGCCAAGTTTGTTGCTTTTCTCGATACTATTTCGCCTTTTTTAGGATCATACGAATCCAGCCGCTTTCCATTGCTTAAGTTAACTTCATTATATTTGTACCAATCTTGGTCTACAGCCTTATCATTAAATGCATTACCTCTTGCCATTGGTGAATCATTTAGCCAATAGTCTCTTGTTTCTTTCCAGTCTAAACGATCTCTTGGTGTTTTTCCTTCGCTTGCTTTCCGTGAAAGATATTTTTGATATTAAAACTTATTGTTAATACCCCTGTTCTTTTACATGAGAAAAAATAGGTCAACGGATTTTTACTTCCGCTGGCCTATTATATTTTTGAGACAAAATTTCGCGCCACTTTGACTATGAATTATTAGATGCCTAAGTATTTAGCTTCCCATTTATCTTGTTTTTCTACCGGGCTTATTTGAGATATATCATCATAATTATAGTCAATTTTCATTTTTCCTGTACTATCTAGGAAAAATGTGAGATGCGTCCATGGTTCTTGCCCCTGTATTTTAAATTCCTCCCAGAGTCTTTCGAAACAATCATATAACTTGTGATCTATATTTTTATAATTTTGTTTATCGATATCGTAGATATCTACAATATCTAAACTATATATTGGCTTATTCTGTAATTTAGGATAATAATAAAAATACACTTGTGACATACCTTCTCGAACTTCTGAGTATAATAAAATTCTTGACCATTCTTCTGGAATCATCTTATTTAGTAACTCAGCAATCTCCATGTATAATGTTTCCATTCTTTTATTCTCCATATCTTCCACCTCATTCATAGTTAGTTAAACTGTTATTATATTTTTTACCATCAATTGTATACTCAATGTCAAATTTAGATGGTCTTATCGAGCTACTATTATAATTTGGTTCGATTTTAACATTTACCGTTTTTCCTTCCTTCAAAGCATTTTTCCAAGTATTTTCTAAAATCTTATATTCACTTCGATTTAGCGTAGAGTTCATTGGTACTAAATTATCAAGTTCTCCTGATCCCTTAAATATACTTGCAATTAAGTGACCACCATCATCTGTAGGTAATCTATCTTCTCTGCCAACTGTTTTTTGTGCATATGTATTACGATCCGCTTTTCCTAGCTCTAATTTCGCTTCAACAGATGAGATTCTTCCATTACCATCTGTCAAATACGTATACCCTTCTTTTGTCGTATATTCAATATCTGGTTTTAGCGCTTTCTTTCCATTTACTTTTGTATATTGATCCCCAAAGACATTAAGGGACGTTCCTTTTTTGTCACGTCCCTTAATTTTATTATTTTGTTGTCAAAAAAGGGAACGTCCCCTTTGTCCACGTTAACCTCTTTTGCTATTGAATTATTCTACTATAAAATTATCCCAAGCTATTATTTCTAGCATTGTATCTTGAAAAGGTAGTACATAATGATGAGCCTTTTCTAAAAATTCAGCCGTGTAATCATTTTTTCTTAAATTCTCTTTTAAAATAATTAACCACTGTGAATCAGCTACTTCTAACATATTGAATGAACGTTTTCCATTTATCAAAAATGAATTAACATTTACGCAATCTATAGTAGTAATTTTAACTCCTTGATAAGGACAAAATGATATTTTACGACGTTTTTCAAAAGCATCATCAAATATTACCGTTACACGAGAATTTTTTATATCTATTTCTTCTAACGGTGTTTCGTTTATCTTAAAACCTGTATTTACGACCTCTATTTTCATTTCAATCTTCACCTCCCCTTACCCGAATACCTACACCGCCATTTTTAGTAGTAAATTCCCATGATTCATTGGCAACTTCCTCAGCAGCAGCCCATCTAAATGGAACTGCAATACCTGCTTGTTGATATGCATATAACCGACGATTGTCCAAAGTGAAAAATTTTCCATCTCTCTCGAAGACTCTTATAGGTGCAATACTTGTTGAGCTAATCTCTCCAGTTTTTAAACCATTAATTAATTCACTAACTGTTCTACCATCTTTAAATATAGCTGATATACTACTTTGTGTAAATCTTATATCGCTTGGATTTATGCTACCGGCCGCTGATATCGCAGCTTCTCCACCTTCAGCAAATAATTGCAAATCAATCCCTGTTAATTTAGACCAAGCACTTACTTCTTCTACTGTCTTAACGCCCTTACTAGTCAAACCAGCTCCAGTACCATAGAATGGAAGGAAATCTTGTGCAACTCTCCCATATTCGTCTAATTTACCTTTAAGATCTACACTTGCCTTATATCCATGATCATCTACAATATTAACACCATAATATGACTTAACATCCACTTCATGATCTTTATATGGTCCACCATATTTTTCATTTCCAGCTTCATATTCCCAGCCCATAGTTCCATAATTATCATCTTTATCTTGACGCCAATACCGTTGGTTCGGATCTGGATACCAGTCACTTCCCATGTATTCATCGTCTTCTTCGCCATTTTCATCGTAGCGAATCTTATAAAAACCTTTATCTGGATCATAAATTATCGAGCCTTCTGCAGTTGGTTTATGAACGTAATCATTATATTTCACTCCATTATATGCTGCATTAGCTCCCGCTTGAGCATTACCACCAGACATCAAGGGACGTTCCTTTTTTGTCACGTCCCTTAATTTTATTATTTTGTTGTCAAAAAGGGAACGTCTCCTTTGTCATAGGCTTTTATTGATGTGCGAAGTTTGAGTTAGTGAGACAAAAGTACGCGTCAACTTGCATTCTCTCCACCATTAAATAATAGCTAATTCAAATATAGCTTAGGCTCCGTTAAATCTCAATAAGCAACTAAATTTCACCTATTTATTCAGGTTTGCTTTTTGTTGTCTTTTTTAGGTGTTGTTTTCACAATAACCGTCAACTTGTATATTTATCCCATCTCCTTCTAAAATTTTTAATCCTATTAATTATATTTTCTTCTGTTAATATATCTGTTAAATATCCAAGATCCTTATAGTATATCGCTATTGATACATTATCTATATCAATATTATTCACTATATCAGAAGCGAGCTTTTGTGCTTCACGTATTACGTCAATATTCATTGCATTAGCATCAAATGCTTTCACAACACCCATAATCTCTTCAGCTATTCTTATTTGTGAAAATGTGTCTAATTTCCCATTTTTCATTTTTACAAATTCCAATAATGCGCATAATCCGTCAATACGCTTATATTGACTAATTATACCCACAAGTTTTATAAAATTAAAACTTACAACATCCTCACTTTTAATTTCATTCAACAATTCATTCTGACACTCATCAATCCATAAGCTTTCCTGTTCTTCTGAAACATCAAAACTTTTATAATATTTATAGTTGCCTTCCCTCTCCATATGAAAGTGACTTCCACAATATTTCATGAAAATACTCTTCGCTATATTATTTTTTTCATTGCTCATAAGACACCACCTCTAAAACTACTTCATTGCATGCCAAATTGAACCCTCCTGCCAAAAAGTATATCCTCTGCTTATCAAGTAATCTACTTCATTTAAAAAGTATCCGTCAGCTTCAAATGGATTATGCGAAAAAACAAAGTTCTTTCCAGCATTCACTTGTTGTTCTAAAAATTTTTGATTAATTTTCCACATATTTGTCTCACCAAATTCTGCGACTAATTGACTCCAATTACGCACTTCAAAATATGTAGCTTCCATATCTTTTGCCACTTGTACATAGGAAACGCCATCCTTCCAGTAATTTCCTAGTGCCACTATATTGGAATTTGGATTCATCGTTTCCTGTTCTGCAAATTCTGGTAGCGTGTGTGAAAAAACAACTATCCGCGCCTGCCAAATATTATATTCTTCAACTATTTTTATTATATTTTCTTCACTAGCAAGTACTGCTTCTTCAGAAGTAAGTCCCAGCCGTTCAAGTATTCTCGACATTAAGGGACGTTCCTTTTTTGTCACGCCCCTTAATTTTATTATTTTGTTGTCAAAAAGGGAACGTCCCCTTTGTCATGTTTTCTGGATCATCTGGATCAAGGCCTTTCGACTTTAAAACCCTTTTTGCAAGATCTAAGTCTGGATCATCAAATTTGTTGGCGCACAGGCCAGCGGATTTTTACGTCCACTGACCTTCTTATTGCTTAGGCAAAAGTACGCTTCACCTTGTATATTTATCAATTAATTCAATCAAATTCTGTTTACTTTTTTGAGCTTTAATTGCTTCCTCTTCCAAAATTTCATCATCTCTCATTTCAATATTAAAGTGCCCTATATCGTGCCGAAGATAATATTTTCTATCTCGTATAAAAATATCACACCCATATTTACTAAATATTATTTCTTCCATTTCATCATCTCTCCTATATTATTTAATAGTAGTTACCGTATATTCTCCAGGGTTCAGTTGATCTATTACGGCTTCTGGAATACCACCACTTGTATATCCACCTGGTAACCACTCTGAATTGACTCCGGGCTCATTCCCATTTGGTATTCGCAATCTATTTGGTGATGGAATTTCTATTCTGACGGGATTAGTGGGACAAAGGGGGACAAAGGGACAGGTTTACTGTCCCACTACAATCTAGCCGATTACACTTTTAGAAATTCCAGTTATCCTTACTACTTGTCCGATTCTTATTCCCTCTTTTTCTTTCATATTTAGAATTACGTTATCCCGTTGTCCTTTTTTAATTGTTGCAATGGACTAATCGTTGTTATTCCTATTTCACTTAAATATTTCATTATTAGTATACCATCTTTTCCATTTGTGGGACGCTAAACCTGTCCCCTTGTCCCTCTGAGCAATTGTCATTCAATATATATTTTTTGTTATTCCAGCCTTGAACGGCAATACTATGTAGTTTATGGTATTCTTCTTTTATAAAATTGCAATTGTCCTCAAAGTCTTGGTCTGTAATAAATTCAATCGCATTTTTATCTTTATATAACTTTTTAGCGTCTTTTTTCAAACTCAAAGCAAATTCATTTAAATCGGCATATTTTTCAACTGGACTTCTCGAACATGATATCCCATCGATAGATAGTATATTTGTTATTTCCCCTGTAATCCGTTTATTAAACTCTATATTCACGATCCCTCTAAATAGTTTCTCATTACTATTTAAGTAATGAATCAAATCATTTCTTCCACTACACGAACATTCTTGCCAACACAACGGATAATCCACAAATTTCTCATTCTCTATAAAACAAGCCATGGCCTGAATTTTGCGGGTAATTTCTCTATCTTTATTCCAAAACTTTAGAAACATGATTTCTCCTTTTACACCTTAACTATCAAAGGTTCTTTATATTTAATTTCTTTGGTTCATGCTGATCAGTAATATCCTCCCCTAATAATAGCTAATGTAAAGTTTTGACAAGCTTTAGGTTTGATTTTTGAAAGCAATACTCTTATCACTGAGCAAGCATTTTTTACTGACTTAATAAAACTTTTCTTCAAAATATCGTCTTGAAATTCTTCCGGCAACAACGATCTTCCCTTTTTTCTTTAATTCTTCATTCAAATCTCGTATAATTTTATACGCATGCCATTTCGATACTTGTAATATTTCGGCTACTTCTTCAGCTCTTAAAAATTTTAATTGTTCAATTTGATTAGACATTATTCAGACCTCTCTAATTAATTTGTAAGTGATTTAATCAACTGGTAATTCTACAAGACCAAATTCCCAAGGTACTTTTATTCCCTGTCTTTCAGCTTCTTCATTCAATCTGATATGTTCATTAATCATTTCATCCGTATAGCCAAGCTCTTTTGCTTTACTTATGAATTCTTCTTTTTCCACTCGTCATACTCCCTTGTATGTAACTATTTACAGCTAATTTAAACATTCTCCAACAATTTATAACTTTGAGCATTGATTTAATAAGATAAATCTTAAGGTTTCTTAGCAATTTATCAGCATTGGTTTTTGCATACTATGATTAGCATATTATTGATTGAACCTTAACATTTCTTAACAACCTGTAAGCCACTCTATCAGCATATTTTTTCTATTTCTGTGACTGAGCAAGCATTTTTTGTTTTTTGGCTAAATCAACCATTAAACGATAAAATCATTCTGTTTTTTCGTTTAATGGAATTACTACGCCTTCAATTGAATCTCTAACTGTACCATCTGCCATTACATGAATAATTTTTGAGTATACTTTCATTTAAATTCCTCCATTTTAATTTTTGTATTACTCTTCTTTAATCAACCTGTCATTAATTTGATTATTCCTCGTCCATCACGAATAGGCTGTAGCCATTAACATTTAATAATAACGCTCGATTTAAAGAATTAGTGCAATTATTTAAAAGCTTCTATATGTAGTAATAATGCCTATTAAGAAAAATCCATATCCCGCTATTGCCAACCCAATAGCTATATTGCGATACAAATCCCCCTTCTTTTCATCTAGACAACTATTACAGTCAGTAGTATTAGTATGCCTTTCGCCAGCATTGATTTCCTCTACTATTTTATCTTTCTGCTTTGCAAATGAAGAAGCGTAATACCATTGACTCAAATATGAAGCACCACTCGATATTGCTGTGGATAACACTCCAAATGCAAAGAGCAGCAGACTACTTGCCAAACAATTATTAACACTACCACCATTTGATAAAATGTTTCCAGAGAAAGCAAGTAAAGCAACACCCGCACCACCATTGATGATTATTGCATACCTTAATGCATATTGACCTATTTCAATTGCCGATTTTGTCATAAGTATTTGATCTTTTTCTAAGCGATCCACATTAGAAATTCTAGATTGATTCTCCGCTTTATATTGCTCCAGCTCTCGTTCATGTGATAATTTCGCCAAGAAACGTTTTGCTTCTACATCTTGAGCATGATTTAGTGTATCAATATATTTTAATAAGTTATCAACCATTACACTTTGAATTCCATCCACCTTTAGTTGTATAAAGTCTGCTCTTATACGTCCAATAATGTCTTGCTCATCCATAATTTCACCCCCACTTACAAATATAGCGTTCGACAAACCCCCGCAACTTCCTTCCTAAATAATGGAATAACATATTCAAAAAAAAATACAGTCAAAACTTTTAAGCTCTGGCTGTATTATTGCAAATAAATTGTATTTTATAATTTTCTCATTAAACATGCACTCCTTCAGCAGCCATCCGCATAGTTTCATCAACTTTATTTTCGAGATGATTTACTATGCCATCGAGATCCATTTCATTATTAACCGTATTGTGATTTGTCATTTCAACTTTTATTTCTGCAGTTGTGAAGCGATTTATGACTTCTTGCTCTGTTACATCTCGAAGGTATGTATTATATGCAATATTATCCGGTGCATTTAAATACGCACACCTAACCTGTGGATATATTAATGAAAATCCTCTGAAGAACGTAATTAAACCTAAATATATGCCAAAGCAAAAAAAATCCAAAGCATTATCCCCAAGAACTATAAAAGACGTATTTGCCCAGGTAAGCAATTCCGAATATTATATTCCATTTATTATTTCATACTATACAGGTTTAAGAGCTGCAGAATGTTTAGGTCTTACATGGAAGTCACCAATTATTCACCCCCGCATCAGATAGTCTAGGACATTACGGGACGTTCCTTTTTTGTCAACTTTTAGCTACAATCCCTCTTGATATCCCTGTTGCTCGTTCTATTTCTCTTATTGATAATCCTGAATTTTTTAACTTTTGTAGGATTCTATCTCGTTCTGTTTTTTCAAATATTCCCAGAAGACGAAGGAAGACGAAGGAAGACGAAGGAAGACGAAGGAAGACGAAGGGACGGTGGTTTTGTCTCGAGAAGACACTTTCTCCGTCCCCTTGTCATTTTATCAGTAACATTAAGGGACGTTCCTTTTTTGTCATCTTTTATATTATTATAACAATGAACGTTTTCAAGCTCGTTTAAAGGGGATGTCCCCTGTCAGTTATAGAAGACAATATTGTTAAAAAATGTTATTTTTCCCCATAGGGACAGTGTCCGAATTTTAGTTGCAGTGCAATCTGTCCCCTTGTCCCTTTATTTTTGATCACGAGACGACACCTGAGAGAAAGAGAGAGGTCAGCGGATTTTTACGTCCACTGACCTCTTTGATTTATAGGATTTGATATTGTTTAGTATTATACTATACACTCAATTAAAAATAGATTCGACTTTGCCAATCTTTGTTTTGCATAACATTATAAACAAAGAGGAAAAAATCTTGATCTTCTTCCCTATCACTATTAAAATCAAAATCTGCAATATTTACTGGATCATAAATACATGATGGGTATATCACTGAGTATAAAATATCATTCCCTCTATTAATTGAAAATTTATTATTCTTATCAATTCTTTCAAATGATAAGTTAATAGTACTGTCACACAATGATATCTCTCTGTTTTTAAGATTAAGATACAAATATTTATCTTTTCTGTAAAACATTACAATTTCATTGTTCACCTCCCCAAAATGTCCACTGATTTTATATTCATCAGTACGTTTCAAAATTTTAGTACCGCCAGTTATAGTATTTAACTGCATAACTTCTAGCCAAATATCGTTATTTTGTAGAAATATAATATTCTTACTCATTTTTCAATCTCCTCATTTTATGCCTGCTAAATCATTAAATTCTTTCCCTGGTGTTTTAGAACTTTCGATAATTTGTTCCCATGACTTCCCTCTTGCTCTAAGCCAATCAACTGTAGGTCCTAACTTATCACCATATTTTTCTATGTTCCGCGCATAGATTACTTCGAGCATTTCTGGGGAAGTCATATCTTTATATTGAACTCCTAAGTCTCGTCTTGCTTGCTGTAATGTCCTTGCTATTTCTTCTAAACTTTTACCTTCTGATCGTAGAGTTTGTTCTAAATTTCCTAAGCCACGGAGGGACAAGGGGACAGGTTTACCGTTCCACTACAATCTAGCCGATTACACTTTTAGAAATTCCAGTTATCCTTGCTAATTGTCCGATTCTCATTCCCTCTTTTTCTTTCATATTTAGAATTACGTTATCCCGTTGTCCTTTTTTAATTGTTTCAATTGACTAATCGTTGTTATTCCTATTTCACTTAAATATTTCATTATTAGTATACCATCTTTTCCATTTGTGGGACACTTAACCTGTCCCCTTGTCCCTTAAATCAAAGGTATAAACCATTCCCATAATCTTCTTAACGATTCAACTGAATAATCTAGTTCTTCTTTTGCACCTCCCCCTGTCTCCTCATAGGCTTTTCTAAGCAATTCTAATCGCTCTGGTATTTGATTTACATACCATTCCAAATGTTTTTTTGCTTCGGATCTTGTCATATCATCATAAGACATAAAATTAGGCGGATCCATTAAAGGATATAGCATAACATTCTCTCCTTAATCATGTATTACATATTTTATACCATGTTGTTCTAAAAAATCTAAGAGTGGTTGTGATGGTCCAATTTTCCCCGTAATGGCGCTTCTATAAAAATGCCACTTTACCTCATCTACTTTATTCTCCGCAAGTAATTCAGCATCCTTTAATACTTGTTTCTTAATGAAATTTGTTAATGGAACATATCCAACTTTAGATTCATGCGCTACTCCTTCAGAAAATACGTCTATAAATCGCCGTCCTAAAGTCGTTGAGCTTTCGGAGCTTTCGGAGCTTTCGGAGCTTTCGGAGCTTTCGAGGTCAGGCTTGACTTATTTATTTTTGAGTTATTTTTATCCTTCTTATTCTCTTCGTGATTTTACTATACCTTTAAAAAACTTTGATAATTATATAAGAAAGTTAAATAAGTCAATTTATTTAATAACTCAATCCTGACCCCATTAATCCCAAATCAAGAAAAACCATTGATTTTCTTTTCAAAAGTTATGTATCCTATTTGAAAAGAAAAAATATTCTTCTCTTCAAATCTTAAAAATGCATATAAATTTTGTTTTTGTAAAATTATAACTTTTTTTTCAGCGTTGATTACGTTTACTTTTAGAATAATCCATTCTTCTTTTTTTAATTCATTCAGGCACATTTCCTCTACTTGCTTCAAATTAAAAGCTATTGGATATTCATATATATCATTTCGTGACCTTGAAAATATTCTCTTATTATAATGAGTTTTTGATAATGTAGAAAATTTAGCAAAGTTTATATTCTTGACTTCATTTTCTATTAAATATTCCTGCTCTTCTACGGGCAAAGCTACTATACTACTTATTATTCCTACTCCCCAAATAGAAATGAAGTTTAAAACAATAAAACCGCATATAACCCATTTGATTTTTTTATAAATTTTGAGACTCCTCCTCTATTATTTATTTGACATAATTTTTATTGTATAAAATTCTATAAACGTAAATATTAATTATCCTGATAAATACTGCCCACCCACTCAGCATCTCTCGTAGCAAACGTAACACCTGCACTTGTTTCAAATCCAACTTCGAAAGTAAGTGCACCATTAGTTGCAACAGATACATTTGCTGATACCAGTGAACTTCCTCCACCACTTGCACTCATTCCTTCAATTGCATCTCGTATGTTTCCGCCTCCATCTTTCCATGTTGTATCAACATTACCTACTCCCGCTGCACCAACAAGTGGGATAGGCAAGCCTAGACTCCAACCTTTCTCTGAAAATCTATATAATTCCCCATTCTTATCCATTATATATCCGCCCCCAAGTGATCCTACAAATGGAAGGTCTCCACTTAGTTCAACATATACATAATCATTCTGCATATTTTCTGGATTAGGTAAAACACCTATTCTTATTGCAGTACGCGCAACTGATTCATATAAATTATTATTCTTCGTCCCACTCGCTGCTACACTTCCGCCAGCTTGTGCATTTCCACCTACTGCTTTGGCTGCGGCTGACCCTATAAGTGCACTTGCCCATTGCCACATATCTGGTTGGTTTTTGAAGTATTTTTCTAGTTCTTTTTGTACTGCTTCGTTTACACCTGCTCCTACTGCGCCAGACTTGAATCCGTTGCCTGTTATTTCAGTCATGATTCCACCGACGAAGGCATGAAGGGCTATTTTTTGTGGACTTCCTTCATCCCAGCCATGTGCTTCACTGATTTTATGCACTTCTTCAAAGGCTAGTTTGCCAAATAGGTCTGCGAGTTCTTGTTGTTCTTGGATTTTCTTTTTATCAAAGATTTTTCCTAGTTCATTTAATGCTTTACTTGTATCTCGGCTTAATCCGCTTAAATCCTGATTTGGATTGCTTCTTACTTCTATTGTTCCTTCGGCTACTGCGGATTTTGTTGTACTGCTTGCTTCTCCATTGGCTGGTGTACTAGCGTTTGGTGTAAATCCTTGTTCGTTATATTTTGTATCTCCGCCGTTACTGTAATTTACGCCTTTACTACTTGCACCATAATCCGCCTTATTATCAATATCCGAGTAAGTCAGCGTATCTGTACTGATCTTATTCTTATCCGGTGTAGCATCACTACTAATGACCGCACCTTTTAGATCGGTGTTTTTGCCTATTTCGATATCGAAGCCGCCTTTACCTGCATGGATTTCGGCTTGTTTGGTTACGCTTTCGTAGTCTGAATTTATTTTTCCTTTACTTGCGGATGCATTGAAAGTACCTACACCAATCGTTCCGCCGACTGAGCTGTTTTTTTCATCGTAGGTTTCTTGGTCTTGCAGGCTTTCTAGGTTTAGGTTTTCTCCTGCTTCTACTTTTACTTTGTCTCCGCTTGCTTTTGAACCTATGACGTCGATATCCTTACCAGATTTCATGGTTAAGTTATCATCGGCTGTTACTGTGCTTTGGTTATAGGTGGTGCTATTTTCTTTAATTTCTCCTTTTTGTTTGCTACCACTTATATTGATTCCGCCAATACTTCCATCACCTAGATTGATGCTTGCTCCGATACTTGCTGAACTGCTTTTACTGTCGGTGTTGCTCGTATTTTTATTTTCACTGGCTATGATTTCGATATTTTCACTTGCGTCTAAGGTTACATTTTCTCCGGAGATATCTGAGCCTTTGACCTTGATATCTCCTTTTGTGGATTTGACCTTTACATTATCTCCGCCTGTGATACTACTGCCTTGGGCAACTGTCGTGTGGCTGGTTGCATTGCTTTCGGATTTGCTTGTTCCTAGACTTACACTGATGGAGATATCACTTTTTTGTGCTGGTTTTTTCGGCTGATCCTGATTCCCTGTTTGGTTCGTAGGATCACCGTTGTTATTGTTTTGTGTTTCTACTTTTGTTTTTGCTTCTTGTTCCGCTTTTAATTTTGCCGCTTTATCTTCTGCTGCTTTTACTGCTTTGTAGTCTTCATCTGCTTTATAAGCATACAGTGCTTTTAAACGGTCGTCTGAAACCTGTGTTGCTCTTTCTACGGAGTCATATACTTTTTGATATGTGTTGATGGTTTGACTTTCTAAGGCTATTGTTAAACCACTTTGTTTGAATTCGTGTTTTTCTTGAGAATTATAGGTATTATCTGCACTTTCGATTGCAATGTTCTCTCCGGTGATGTTGATGTCTTTGCCTGCGATTACGTCACTGGCTTTTACATTGGCATCTTTGCCTGCTTTTATGTCTACATTACCTTCTAGACTGCCTACGGTTGCGCCGATTTGTTCTATTGTCTGGTTGGCTTGGCTGTCTTTTTGGCTTTGTTTGCCTATGGTGATACCAAGTCCGCCACCGCTGAATAGTCCGGATTTTTTGACGGATTTTTTGTAGAGATCTTCGCTGGTTTGTTCAGCAGATTCTATGTTGATATTGCCTTTGGCTGTTAGTTCTACATCTTTGTCGGCGACTGCTGTCGATCCTTTGATATGGATATCTTGATCGGCATCTGCTTTTATTTGTCCACCTGAAATACTGCTGCCTACGACTGCATCTGTTGCTTGGTAGTCGTAGATATCTGTTTTCGTTGATGAGAAGAAGCCTTTTCTTTCCGTGTGTTCTTCTCTCAAACTTTCATGGTGTTCAGTTTCGTTTAGGAGGTTCACATCTTTACCTGTTAAGGTGACTTTTCCTTCTTCACTACTGATATTAGAACCTTTTACGTTGATGTCTTTTCCTGTTTTTATCGTGATGTCTTTTCCTGCTGCGATGCTTGCATTGAGGATGGTTTCATCGTTATTTTTTTGTCGTCTGAAGTATTCTCCCCCACGGCTGCCTACGGTGCCATCACTTTCGTCGCTATTTTTTACAGCGCTGATATTTACATCACTTTTGCCGGTAATGTTTACGGTGTCATCTGCGACAATATTGGTACCCTGTATATTTACATTGTCCCCATGTATCGTAATGTTTTGCCCTGTTACATTGCCTTGTCTGTGCTCTATTTTATTTTCTTCGGCACTAGACTTGTTATAAACTACGGCAACGTGTCTTTCTTTTGCTACAGTTTCAAGGTCGATATCTTTTTTCGCTGTAAGTACGAGTTCTTTACCGGCGGTTAGATTTGCGCCTTGATTTTTTATTGAATTTTCTGCAGTTAAAGTTAGGTTGTTTTTGGCTGTAATATTTGCCGTATCTAGTGTTTTTGTTTGATTAAGCTCACGATAGGATTCATTTTTTGTATTGGTTTGATTGATGATATTACCTGCGGTGATCGTTACATTGTCACCTGTAATATTTGCACTGCGATTGTCTAGATTTTCTTTTGCAGTCAAGTTTACATCAGAACCTGTTAGCGTTCCATTTTCATTGGTGATATTACCGGCTGTCACAGTTAAGCTTTTATCAGCTTTGATCGTCCCAATATTTTTTAGATCATCACTTGCGACAAGTTCTACGTCCGTTCCGGTTATGAGTGCACCGCTGTTTTTTAGATCTCCTGGTTTTAGGGCTGCGAGGTAAACTTCGGGAACGAGTACTTTTTCGCCGTTAATTTCTTCTTCAACCAACCATACGATATCGCTGGTTAAGGCTGCCATTTGTTCTTTGGTCAGGGCTACACCGACCGTTAGATTGTAGTCTTTTGCAAAGGCTGCACCGTCTTCCATGAGAGCTTTGTATTGTTCCAGCGCTGAGCTGTAGTCATTTAAAAATCTTCTTCCGGTCAGTTCGGTGATCTGTTCCGTGACAAGCTTTTGTTCGTAGTAGCCATCACCTAAACGTTTCGCTACTTTTTCAGGATCAGCTTTGACGCGTTCGAGCAGGTAATCACTGGATAGAAAACTTTTATAATCCGCAAATTTTCCATTGGTTTCAATTAAGTATTTTGCCGTCGGATTATGATTGATATTAAAAAGTTTGCTGTTAATTGCTAAGCTTCCAATCGCTAGTTCGTCTTGTCTTTTTCCTCGTAACTGATTTAACACGTTGGGTTCTGTGAGATCTTCTACTTTGTTCTGTATGACATTTTTCCCAGCATTGAAGGTTCTGTTGTCGATGATTTTTGCTGTGATTTTGACTTTGTTCACACCGCTTAAAACCCCGGGTCTGGAAATTGGTTCATCAACGATCGTCTGATTGTAGTAAGGAATAACGGTTGTTCCATAGACCATGTGGCAATGGCGATGCCATTTCCCATGGTGTTTATATTTCCAGTTGTGTGTATCGTTGCCGACATCGGTAGTAATGATCGTTCCTTGGTACCCAAAATTTTCTATATAGGGGGCATCTATGGTCAAATCATGACCTGCAGCAATTGTGCTGTAGTGATTGGTAACATTTTCTGCGTTAATAGTAATGTCTTTGTCGGCTAAGATTTGTGCATCAGTAGTTTCTTTTTGAATCGTACCGGTTTTGATTTCTCTTGCAAATCTTCTCGTCGCACTGTAATGATCCGGGCGAGGGGTAATGCCATAAGAAATTGTCTGATGGGTGATATCCCAGTAAGTTTCAAATATTTCTTTTTCGTTTATCAGTTGATTGGCCGCCAAAGTTACACTGCCCTGACTTTCAATATCTGACGATTGATTTAATATGCGATTTGCCGCCGTGATTTTTAAATCATTTGTACTATATACAACAGCATTCTCCACATTATTTATATTCTTTGCAATCACATCTGCCTTGCCATTTGCAGCAATAACAGATTGTTGATTGGCTAGCAGCTGCTCCACCGAAAGATCTAAATCTCCACCGATAAAGATCCCGGCGTCCTCTTGATTTCCAAGATTTTGCGCGCGGATTCTGCTATTGCCTTTTGCCTCTATACCAGCATTTTTATTCCGGATATTTTCTTTTGTATCTAGTGTCATATCTTTGCCACTATAAAGCAGTGCATTTTCTTTGTTATCCAGATTTTTATTTTTTAACGTCATCTGACCATCAGCAACAATTTTTCCAGTGTTGATGAGGTCTCCATTACTTGTCAACATAAGATCCTGCGCCCAAAGTTCAGAGGCAGTATTGGTAAATGCCTTGGCAAGAATCGTTATTGTATTTGTTTTACTGGCGTTCAAGCCATCCCCCTGTAATAGAATATCTCCATTTGCCATTGGATAAAATTCGACATTGCCATTCTCCCAACGACTAATAATCCCCGTAGAGAGCGCAGCATTATTGGTATTGATATAACCGAATCCATTGATGGTCATACCATTTGGATTTGCAATAACAATGCTTGCTTTATCACCGGCAACCTCGATAAAGCCGTTCAATTGGCTTGGATTTGTGCTGGTGATTTCATTTAAAATAACTTTGGCACTGATACCGCCTAAACGATTGTTATAGTCGACATAGCCGCCTAGTTGGGTCTTGGCATATTTGGTTGCATTATTTAAAATGAGACCACTGGATTTGATATTAAAATCGGTATAGAGGTTTCTTGAAATGCCTTTGGCATTCGGGGTTGCAATCTGGACAAGATCTATTCCACTAGCAGTCTTATCGATAATCGGTTTATAAACACCCGACGCTTTTTGATCTGCCGTCAAGGCAAGGCTTTCTGGTTTTGAAACGGCGTCTGTCGTTGCACTTTGCGCATAATCAGGTATATCAGGCAAAAGAGGTTTTGTTATGTCTTCCGGTAAAGGTTTTTGCGGTTCTTCTACCGTAGGATCAGGTTCAGACTGATTGACTATAATATTTTCAGCGATTGCATTGCTCGCTTCATAGGCAACTTTTTTCCCTGCCAACGTTATCGTATTGCTGGCACTGATCACACCTGTAATATCAATTTTTTCCATTGCATCTGCAGTAAAATCAGCTGGGACTGTTTTTGTATTTGTTGCATTACCGTCTTCATCTTCGTCTTCATCTTCTTCACCGGCGCTGATAAAACCAGTGTTGGTAATATTTTGCGCTTTTATATGAATGTCTTGATTAGAAGAAATTTGCCCGTTATTTACAAAATCATCGCCAGCAGTAATCGTTAGTACTTCTTTCGCACTTATATTGCCATTGACAACGATTTTCCCTGCATTGGTCAAGGATAAATTTTTATTAGCAGATACATCACCAGCTAAATTAACCCCTAAGCCCTCTTCCGTACCGACAACCATAATTTTTCCGGCATACATTCCGCCGACGGCTCCTACATCAAGAGCTACAACTGGTTTTTGTGCTGCATTTTCTGGGATATTTTCAGTTGATAAAGTCTGATAGTCAATTTTATTATTACCGGTGACTATATTGATTTCATCAGCCCATACTTCGGCATTGATCTTTGCCGCCCTAGTCAGAATATCTAGTTTCGTCATCGGTGTATCTTCACCGATACCGCCGCCTTCAATTGCAATGTCACCACTGCTTACATTAAAGGAGTTTAGCCCGCCAGTTGCATCAAGATTTGGCGTACCGGTAACTAAAGTTACGCGATTTGTATTGATAAAGCCAAACCCATTTCCTGTGATTCCATTGGGATTTGCTATGATAACGGAAGCACGGTTTCCGGCCACCTCGAGCATACCATTTAAATTTGTACGATTTGTCCCTGTGACTTCATTCAAAATGATGCTTGCAGCAAGCCCATTTAAATTTGCATTCGCCTGTACATCGCCAGCAAGCGTAGTTTTTGCAAGTTGCGTAGCATTATTTAAAATCACACCATTTGCCGTTACATTAAAATCCGTATAAAGGTTATGTGATAGTCCATTACTATTTGGTGCTGCAATATCAATAACTGGAGTTTGATTGATTTCATTGATTCCTGGCTTTTGCGTACTATTTGCATTAGGGTCAGCAACTACATTTGCAAATACGGTAAGCGGCTGCAGGGTAAAGGTCATCAGTACGGCAGAAGCAATGATTTTTTTGCAGCAAACTTTTAATTTTTTCTTCACTTGGTTCACTTCCTTGTATAAAACTTTTCTTTATTAAATACCACTCGTTTTTACAGTTGCGTGGTAATTTGAAACCCATAGGTTCTTGCAGGCGTTTTGAATCCATCCGGTTTTTTTACAGGCCAGCCAATAAATACATCGTATTGTGTGTCTTTGATTTTCCCTCTAATTCCAAGTGCTGTACCCCATAGTTCTTTGCCAAGTAAATATTCTGTAGAGGGTCCTGCAACTTTGCCATAATCCAGGGCTGTATAGATTTGACTGGTTTTACTAATCGGTAATCTGATTTCATTTCGTATAATGAGTCCTTTTTCTGCGGAAAGCGTCTGCTCCCCGTCAAAACCTCTGACAGTATACCGACCGCCGATGCTGAAAAATTCTGATCCATACAGGTAATTTTTCGTTTGCTGACTACGAATTGTTAGATTATACTGCCCATTTACACTGCCGATTTTCATCGGAGTGTCGAGATTGATATCCATTAGGTACATGTTATATTTTGTCGTCGGCTGGTCAGCAATTCCATCGGTTGGCCCTGGTTTCGCGCCAAACCAAGCAACCCCTTTTTGATAACGCAGCGCTGCATCTAAGACGGTTTGTCCAAAATATTGTTTGTGGGTAAACCCGATCTGCATTGCTGTAGTTTGCTGCCTTTGTACGGTGATCTCAGTATCATCAATAAAGCTGCGGCGTTTTTTCTTTATCACGTTAAATTCAAAATTTGTTTTTCTCGTTTGATCCCGGCTTAATAGATGGCTGAGACTAAATTGAAAGTTCTCTGTTTTACCGGAAGATAGAAATGGCACAACGGCTGCTGTTACCGTTTGATGATAATCGTAGTTTGATTTGCTAAACGATACCGTTTGCTTGCCAAAAGGAATAGAATAATAAAAACTATTGGCTCTTGTCCCGCGTCTTTCTCCATCACTGGCGGCATCTTTGTTATAGGTTATATTAAAAATATCATTCATTGAAAATAAATTATCGATTTCAAGAGCCGTAGTAGCCTGCAATTTCCCCGTGTTTTCTGAACCAGAGTCATCAATTGAGGTAACGATCTTCCAAGATTTTGTACGCTTTACAGTGAGGATAATATCGCTTTGTCCAGTTATTTTTGTCGGCTGAATTTTAATGTCCACATCCTGAGAAGGAACACGCTTCATTTGCTCTAATCCTTGTTCAAGGTCACGAATGTTTAAAAGATCACCAGAATGCACCGAAAAAGCATTTTTAAAGGTTCCCCATGTCTTTTGCTCTGCAAATTTTATTTGACCAATCGTCCCTGCCGAGAGATCAACCATTAAAAGACCACTCGATAAGTCTTGTTCTTTTACGTAGACTCGAGTGGTTATGTATCCTTTATTTACAAGGGCTTCATTGATATTTTTAAGCAAAAGGTTAATTCCTTGTATGCCGATCTTCTCATTTTCATATTGCCTTAAATATTCTTCTATCCAAGTAAACTTTTCTACATAGCCCCCACGCAGATGAAGTTCTTTTATATAAAAGCTAGGGTCTTCTTCCGGCAGCTCTATTTTTCCAAGGACTTTTGTCTCTTTTTTCAACTGCACCATATTCTCTCGACTTCTTCTTTGGCTCTCTTCGCTGGCTTTTTGCGCATTGATTTTTTGTTCTTGCTGCTGCATAAGACTTTCCTGTCTTTTTTCATTGATTGAGGTTGGTGCAGCATATACGATTTGCGTTGAAAGAAATAGAACAAAACATAACGTAAGAAGCCTATAATATAAATACATCTTTCCATCTCCCTAGCTTTGTAAATAAAGCCAAATTATTAACGGAATGTATTATATTACATGAATTTGTAAAATTCTATGCCTTTTATCAAAAACAAGACAAAAGTACTATGTATTACTAATGTTTTCCTTTTATTTTTAATATTTTATAATTTAGCACTTAAATCTGATCCTAGAGAAACGCAAACATTTGAAGGTTACATAAATATTTCAATAAAAGCGTAATAAAAAAAGAGTACACAGAATTCAGGCGATTTTATATCGCTTAAATTCGTGTACTCTTTTTAGAGAGAATCTTCTTACTTTGAAATCAATAAGATTTCAAGAATTTAAATAAGGCCTTCCAAATGAAGCATAACTTGTGCAACTAATGTAGCACAAACAAATGTACCTGTATAAACAGCCAAGGCAACTACGATGATTCGCCAAGACATTTTTTTAAACATCACTAAATCTTTACCAACAGTTAATCCGGCATAAGATAATACCAGCGTACAAATTGCTAGAAAATCGATCTTTGCCGTATATTTTGTAACGGTCTCTGCCCACGGAGAAAGTGAGGTAGTGGATAGAATCGCAACAATTGATACCCAAAAAACCATTGGTAAATTCCCAGGCATAATCTGTGCAACTAGAATCCCAATCAAGGTAATTGCGACTAAAATTGCACTGCCAATCAACGCATCCATAACAGCAATTTTAAAACCAACCACAGCTGCTACAACAGCTAACATTCCAGCGACAATAAATATCGCTATTTTCTCAGTCCAATTCATTTGTCTACACCTCCATCTCTAACTCTTTTCGGTGCAAGGATTGGTGTAAGCACTTTATATAGATAATTTGTAACAGGCAATGAAACAAATAAACAAAAATAAATTCCAACCATCGTAGTTAACAAATTACTTGCGCCTGCATACATCAAAATATCATCTTTATGATCGGGGAATACAGCGACAATTGCTCCAGTTGCAGCTGCCATCATACTACCAGAACCAACACCAGATCCCATCGCTAATGCATATGGATGGAAAATTTGGAGTGCAGCCAGAAATCCTGCAATTAAGCCTACCCAAATTGCGCCAAATACTGTACCACAGATATAAACTGCCATGACCCCGCGACCTTCACCGGAATCAAGACCATATTTTTCGGCAATGATTGCAATGTTAGGTTCTCTATCAATTGAAAAAGTCGCACCTACAGATTCACGTCCTAATCCCAATGCAATCGCAAGCGGTAAACCTAGCACAACTGTACCAAAGAAATGACCTAATTCTTGAATAGATAATGCCCAGCCGGCTTCGGCAAGTTTTGCTAATGATGGACCAATGATGACCCCTAATTTGGTGACTAATAATAAAGTTAATAAACCAAGGACTGCTGTTGCGTGTTTCATCTCGCCCTCATGTATGACCTTCATCTTCGGCCAGCTGATAAAACCACCGAGAATCATCGCATATAACATCGGTAAAAATAATAACACACCAGGACCAACAGGAATTTTCTTCATTCCAATCATTTCTGAAATGATTACCAAGACAAGAGCAATTACATGAATTTTCCAATTTTTTAACAAGCTCATTTAAACTTTCTCCTTTTCCTAAAATACAAAAAGCCCTCGCATTATTACCATTACGAAGACTTCATTGTCTGACCTATTCATTACACATATACCACTCTTTTTCTTGATAAAGTAAACTAAATCTTTTACCAAAAAACATTTGTATTAGTAATGCTGTATTAAAGTATATCCTATTGTTTTCATGCTGTCAAAGAATAATTTTAGGTAAAACCACTCTTTTTTACATTAACAATGAATAATTTCAACTTTTTGTGTAAATATGTAAAGAAAAGTTCCCACAAAATCTTTTTACCTGCTATAATGAAATTAAATTCAAAGCCTATTTCATAAAGAAACAAGCGATTCATTTAGGAGTGTGTTCAATTGAAAAACTTATTAAAGAAAAAAGTGCGTGATGCAATTTATGCACATAAAGATGAAATCTTTCATCTGGCTGATTCCATCGCCAAAGAACCGGAATTAGGTTTTAAAGAATTTAAAACCGCGCAAAAAGTTTCAGATTTTTTCAACCGACATCATATAGACTATTCTGCAAGCCATGCAATTACCGGGGTTAAAGGCAGATTAAAAGGCAAAGCCTCCAAACGAACAGTCGCAATTCTGGGTGAACTCGATGCGATTGTCTGTCATGATCATCCATTAGCAGATTTAACAACCGGTGCCGCACATGCTTGTGGGCATAATGCACAAATCGCCGCAATGCTTGCTTGCGCGATTGGTTTAAAAGAATCTGGTGTCATTGACGAACTTGATGGAGATGTTGTTGCATTTGCTGTCCCGGCTGAAGAATACGTGGAGCTAGAATATCGCAACCGACTACGCCAGCAAGGGAAATTAAAATATTTTGGCGGCAAAGCAGAATTGATTCGGCTGGGCGCTTTTGATGATATTGATATGGCAATGATGATGCACGTATCGATGAGCGGAGAAAACAAACGCCTCATTGACGTTGGCGGCACAAGTAATGGTTTTGTGGGTAAACTCGTTAAATTCATCGGGAAGGAAGCACATGCTGCGGGCGCACCTCATGAAGGTATCAATGCCTTAAACGCCGCATTGATTGCCCTTACCGCTGTACATGCCCAAAGAGAAACCTTTAAAGATGAAGATTATGTACGCTTTCATCCAATCATCACCAAAGGCGGCGATCTTGTAAATGTCGTACCATCCGAAATTCGCATGGAAAGTTACGTTAGGGCAAAAACCGTAGATGCCATGCTGGATGCCAACAAAAAAGTCAACCGTGCATTAAAAGGCGGTGCAATGGCAATCGGTGCTGAAGTCGAAATTCATGATATGCCTGGTTTCTTACCACTTGTAAATGATGATAAAATGACGGATTTATTTGAAACAAATGCGATCGATATCTTAGGAGAAAACGCAACCATTCACCTTGGTCACAATTCTGGCAGTACAGATATGGGCGATGTATCACATATTATGCCGATCATCCATCCATGGATGGGAGGCGTAACGGGAACTGTACATACCCGTGATTTCAAAGTATCTGATCCTGAGATGGCTTATCTGATTTCCGCTGAATGTATGGCAGCAACAATCATTGATTTGCTTTATGATAATGCGCTGGAAGCAGAGCAAGTTCTAGAAAATTATCAACCAAGGATGACAAAAGAAGAATACCTTGCCTTTATGGAATCGATAAAATAAAACCGCAAGCATTTTTAAAAATTACAGCTTGTCAAAACTAAAAAACGGTTGTTTGTACTTATCTTTGCACAAACAACCGTTTTTCTTTATTTATTTTTCCTTAATATCTCATACATAACCGATGTAACAGGTTCCTTTGCCGTCCATATCTTAAAAGCTACGGCGCCTTGCTCGACTAACATACTTTCTCCATTCAATATGGCATTGCCATTTGCCTTAGCTTTAGCCAAAAATTGCGTTATACTAGGCGTATAAATCAAATCATAAGCCACGGCTTTTTTATTTACACAAGACCAATTAATTGGCGGACAAGCGTCTACGTTTGGATGCATACCAAGTGGAGTCGTATTCACAATCAGTGCTGCAGTTTGCAGCCGCTGCTCATAGGTCGGATCATTCCAATCGAGCACTTCAATTGTAAAATAACGTTTATACTGCTCACGTAATGCGTTTAACTTTTCCATATTTCGTCCAACGACAGTTATATGTCGCACTTTCTCGCGAATGAGTCCCCATAATACAGCTCTTGCTGCACCTCCGGCACCAAGAATAATCGCATTCTGATCTGCTATAACGATCTGCATTTTTTTCAGTGGCGCAATAAATCCTATATAATCCGTATTATACCCAATCAAAGCGCCCTCTTGATTAACCACTGTATTCACAGCACCAATCGCCTCAGCACTTGCATCTATTTGATCTAAAAATTTCATGATAGAAATTTTATGTGGAATGGTAACATTAAATCCCCTGAATTGAAGCGCCCTTAACCCAAGAACAGCTTCTTCTATATCTTCTGGTTTAACAGGCATTGCGATATACGTATAATCTAAATTTAATGCATCAATTACAGCATTATGCATATGGGGAGACAGGGAATGTCCGATTGGGTAACCAATAATTCCTAAATTTTGCATTTAACCAATCCTTATATTTATTTTGACAACTCTATAACCGTCTAATTCAAAACTTTTTCTCTGTATGTATGCTTTCAATAACAATCGTTTGTCTACATAACTGGCTCAATTTTTCATTCAATTTGTCTTACATAGACATGCACTAGGTTTCACTTTTAACATTTTCTTCAGCCTGATCGACAATCGTTACTGTCACCAAAAATTGATCAATTGCTTTGTTTTCACCTTCCCAATCCCGATAATTCACGACTTCAATTACTGAGGTACCTATCTTCCTCGCTTTTAGTGTAATCACTTTTAAGCCAGATTGTCCAACCATCGGAATCAATCGATCTGGAATGAAACTTTCTACATTCAATACTTCAAAGCACTCCGTATTTAACTGTCTAAATTTCCACGTGTAGCCTGTACTTGGATTCTCTGCCAAGCGAATCTGTATCATGTCATTTTTTTGCACCTGTAAAACACGATTGTAATCTTGTTTCGTTAAAATAAATTCTTCTGGTAATTTTTCTTGTTTTCCTTTATGATTCACTTCGACGGACAGATCTACATCAAGGTTTGGCTGCATAAAGGCGATTGACATATTGCCGAGCATACCGATCATTAGAAAAACTCGCACAAGAATTTGTTTCATCATTTCCACCAGCTTTTTGACTTTATTATCGCATATACAACTATTCTCTTCAACCAAATAAAAATAAAATTGCCAATTATTTTAATGCGTTTAAAATAATTGGCAGTTTTATTTTTATTCTTCGTAACCTTGAAAATAGTCCGTATGTACTAAACGACGATATGCTAAATGGCAATGATCACATTTATAATGTGCTTCACTATCCACAAGATTTAACTTTCCATCAACTACAGTGACAGGCTGTGCTTCTATATATCTTAGCGTATTTGCACATTTCGGGCATTTAGAGATACCATTACCGTCCTTTGTAATTTTTATAGGTTCCATTTACATCACCACAACTTTCCTGTTATGTTATCATGATACCATAGTCCTATTTCATTGTATACCTCTATTTAAAAATTACTGTCGAATTTTACTAAAAGCGACTACAATTACGTTTTATTATGATTAAATTGATAATTTTAACGATTTTTGTAAATAAAATACTTTAAATATACTATCCAAAGTCATTCCACAAGTACCTATAGCGAAAAATAAAATCACCTTATTCCACAATCCATAAGGTGATTTTTCTTACATACCAGCTACAATATCTTCTTGCTTGTCAATATAATTCGTAATTTTTTCAACAATATCATTGGCTGCATTTGGTTTTTTAAATTGTCTTGCGTTGTGACGCATTTCTATTAATTTTTCTGGATTTGTCAAAATGCCTGCAACTACATCAGCTAACTTAGTACTATCCTTTACCCAGATCGCTGCTCCAATACTTTCTACATAAGCCGCATTTTCTTTTTCCTGCCCAGGAATAGGTTCGTTTAAAATCATCGGCAATTCCATCGCTAAAGCTTCGCTAATGGTAAGTGCACCGGGTTTACTGATAAGAATTGTTGAAACTGCCATCAGTTCTTGTACATTATTAGAAAAACCCCATACTTGAATCATATGCTTTGATTTGCCGGCCTGCGCTTTCAAGTCCAGCCACAAATTTTGATTTTCACCAGCGACAACAATAATTTGCACCTTAACATCAATTGTCTCTAAACTTTGCAAGGCAAGATTCACACCACCAAGTCCAAGCCCTCCGCCCATAACCAAAATGATCGGACTGATTTCATCTAACTGCATTTTTTCTATTAATTCTATTTTATTATAATTTTGGTTAAAATAAGTATCAATCGGAATCCCCGTATCATAGATGCGCCATGCGTCTATTCCTTTTTGCGTCAATTCGCTGCGGAGCGCCGAATTCCCAACGAAATATAGATCTACTTCTTTATAAACCCACAGCTGGTGAATCGAAAAATCGGTAATGACACCACTGAGGACAGCATCAATTTGCTTTGTCTTCTTTAAATACGCTGCAGCAGCACAAGGAAATGGATGTGTACAAATCACAACATCTGCATTATACCGCCGTACAAGTGAAGCCATATCATTTTTCATGGCCAAAGCCAATAAACTTTGCACTGATACGCCCTGCAATTTCCCACGCGTAAAACTATATAAAAATTCGTACATATCGGGTACTAAACTGAGCATTTTTAAATAAGCTTCTTTGAGAATTCCATTGAGATAAGCTGTCTTTGTAGACATAAAATCAACAATATGTATCTCTGCCTGCGGATATTTAATTTTTATCTCATTGCCGATTGCTTCTGCCGCTCTATTATGTCCTGCACCAATAGAAGCAGTAACAATAAGAAAATTTTTTTTATTTGAATACATATTTAGTTCCTCCAACTAATCTCTTATATACTATAATATAAAGTAGCCCTTTTGTTAAGCTATAATTGGAAAATCGATTTGTTTTTTATCCTTTCTATCCGAATTTACTAATAAACGTAACGATAAAGGAGGTTTTTTATGTTGCCTTTCGGTATCCGTAATCGCATTATTTTTTCTACTCTTATTATAACCGTTTTATCCTTATCCTCGCTAGGTGCTTATTTATTGCATTTCTTTTATACGCAAAATTTAGAAGCAAAAACCATCGATTTAATTAACAATGCAAAAATAATCGAAATTACCTTAGAGCAAAATCTTTATGATACAAGTAAAAAGGAATATTTAGAAAATGAGATCAGAAGAATCAGCGATCGAGTAAATCTTAGAATTACCATACTAGACTTAGAAGGAAACGTGCTTGCCGACTCCTGGGAAAATGCTTCTGATCTCGATAATCATTTGGGACGTCAAGAAGTACAAGCAGCTTTCAAAAGCGATTATGCCACAGCAATCCGTTATAGTACTACCCTTGAACAAAATATGTTGTATGTTGCAGTCCCTTTTTATCAAAACAATCAACTCACCGGAATCGTTCGCACTGCAATGACCTTAACGCCTATTGAATCTAGCTACCATATGATTAAAGCGGTCATTCTATCGGCACTGCTGGTGACCATTTTTGTCACGATTATCGTTGGGATATGGCTTGCCCATAAAAATACAAAACCAATTAAACAAATTACTGCCATTGCCGAAAGAATCGCCGATGGACATATTAGTGAGCGTATTCATTTACAGACCAACGATGAAATTGAAGTCCTTGCGCATACAATCAATCATTTGACTTCTCGTCTTGAAGATAAAATCATGGAAATTGATGCTGAAGCCAAAAAGTTATCTTTAATTTTAGAAAACATGGACAATGCGGTCATCCTGCTTGATGGTTATGGAAATATCACTACAGCAAATAAAACAGCCAAAGAACTTTTTGACATCTCTCCTAAAATGTTAGGAAAGCATAGCATTAGTGTGATTGGCAACAGTCTGATTACTTCCACGGCGACGGAAGTTTTAGCATCAGGACAAAGTAAGTTGATCCATATGAAAATTAAGATACAAAATACCCAAAAAACTTTTCAAGTTTTTTTCGCTCCGCTCGCTGATGCAGAAGATAAAACGACAAGTGTACTTAGCGTTTTTCATGATATCTCAGTGATGCAAGAAGTGTATGACCGACAAGTGGAATTTGTCACAAATGCATCTCATGAACTGGCGACCCCTCTGACATCAATTAAAGGTTTTGCTGAAACACTGCTAGATGGAGCACTGGAAGAGCCTGTACTAAGTCGAAAGTTCATTCAAATTATCCACACAGAATCAGAGCGAATGCATCGATTAATCAAAGATTTATTAAAACTAGCAAAACTTGATACAAATGATTATCGAAAACAAATCCAATTAGAAACCATCCATATTGATTCGATCTTTCAATCCGTCAGACAAAAACTATTACCGCAAATTACACAAAAAAACCAAGATTTTTCTATCCACATCGCCGATGATGTTCCAGCCTTTGAATCAAATTTTGACTGGATGATGCAGCTTATCATTAATTTAGTTGAAAATGCCATAAAATATACCCCAAATCAAGGAAAAATTTCACTCAATTGTTGGCAGAAAGATCACATGCTTTGGATTCGCGTGCAAGATAGCGGGATTGGCATCGCACCAACAGATTTACCTTTTGTCTTTGAACGTTTCTATCGAGCCGATAAAGCACGTTCACGCGAAGAAGGCGGTTCAGGGATTGGCTTATCACTCGCACGCTTCATCGTAGAAATATTCGGCGGCAAAATTACCGTAGAAAGCCAATTAAACCAAGGAACGACTTTCACTTTTCATATTCCGTTAAAAATAAAAACTGAATCATAAACGCCTATACATTCATCATAAAAAGCGGTATAACTAGTACTTTTACTAGTTATACCGCTTTTTCTCATTCACCATTTCATTTGATTTTATCTATTTTTACGAATCCGTTCTGCCGTCACAAGATAAATTACCCATTCGGCGATATTTGTTGCATGATCGGCAACACGCTCTAAATAACGAGCAATAAAAATTAACTGCGTTGCTTGTTTTACCTTAATCGGATCATCCACAACGAATTTGGATAATTCTCTAAAAGTTTTTGCATATAACATATCCACTCGGTCATCATCTAAACACACTTGTTCTGCCAAAGCAACATCAAATGTATTGTAGGCGAGAATTGCATCTTGTAACATCTTGCCCGCATATTCTGCCATTTGAGGAATATCTACCAGTTTCTTTATAAACGCTTGTTCATCAAACTCTGTTGCAGTTTTTGCTATATCATGTGCATGATCTCCAATGCGTTCCAAATCGGTTGAAATTTTAAGCCCGGTTGCAATAATTCTTAAATCTCTGGCAATTGGCTGTTGTCTGGCAATCAGCAGCATACAGCTATCTTCTATTTTCACATTCATTTCATCAACTAAATCATCATTTAACATGACTTGTTTTGCTAGCTGTATATCGCGATTGACCAAAGCATTTATAGAGTCTCTCAAACCTTGATCGACAGCCATCCCCATTTTACTGATCTCTTTTCTCAATGCTTCCAGTTCCTCAATATACGCTTGTCTTGTAACCCCCACCATAGAATAGATTCCCCCTTATTTTATGTCATCTCAGCCAAATCGTCCCGTAATATAATCCTCTGTCTTTTTATCAGACGGCCGAGTAAAAATTACATCGGTTTGATCGTGCTCAATTAAGCTGCCATTTAAAAAGAATGCAGTATAATCTGACACACGTGCTGCCTGCTGCATATTATGTGTCACCATAACAATTGTATATTTAGTTTTTAACTCAGTAACAAGTTCTTCTATTTTCATCGTAGAAATTGGATCAAGTGCTGAACACGGCTCATCCATCAACAGAACTTCCGGCTCCACTGCTAACAATCTTGCAATACATAAACGCTGCTGCTGTCCACCGGACATTCCCATTGCAGAAGCATTCAACCGATCTTTCACTTCATCCCATAAAGCAGCGCCACGCAAACTGCCTTCCACCAATTCATCCAGTTTCTTTTTATTCGTGCTTCCATGAATACGAGGTCCATAAGCGACATTATCATAAATAGACATTGGAAATGGATTTGGCCTCTGAAATACCATTCCCATGCGTTTACGAAGCATAACAACATCCGTATCAGGTTTATAAATATTTATATTGTCAAGCAAAACGTCGCCTTCAATGCGCACGTTCTCTACCAAATCATTCATTCGATTCAGCGTCTTTAAAAAAGTAGATTTACCGCAGCCGGACGGGCCAATTAAAGCTACAACTGTATTTGGTTCTACATTTAAAGATATTTGCTTTAGCGCTTGCATTTGCCCATAGAATAAATTTACTTTATTCGCTTGAATTTTATAGTCCATAGATAGAACTCCTCCGTCATGATTTTCTGTTTGCATACAGGAACTATATCATGAATCCTAAGATATATTTGTTATAAAATTGTTAAGATTGTGTTAAAATTCAAAAATTAAACATAATCTCAACCTAGGGTGTGTCTAAAAGCTAGTGAAATGGTCAATGGCGCAAAAAGCGTCGTCAGTGACCGTTTTGATCGTTTTCAGACACGCCCCTAGTATAAACCAATAAAATTGACCTCATACAACAAAAAAAGTGCCGCATTAAACTGCGACACCCTCTTATAACTATATTAATATGCGGTCACACCGCCATCGACGCTCCAAGCTGCGCCAACAACAAAACTCGCTTTATTGGATGCGAGAAAATAAATGACCTCTGCAGCTTCCTCTGCTCTGCCGATTCTGCCAATCGGATAAACACTGGCCATCTCTTGCAGCTGTGCTGCTGCATCTTTCTGATTTTTAAGCTGTGCTCTTGTCAGCGGTGTATCAATATCGCCCGGACAGACACAATTCACGCGAATATGATACGGTGCTAATTCCAATGCCAATGCCTTGCTAAACACAGTAACAGCACCTTTTGAAGCGCAATAAGCCGAACAAAGAAAATTTCCATTGATCCCAGCATCTGAAGATACATTCACAATTGCACCCGCAGCGCTTTTCCGCAAATAGGCCACAGCTTGTTGACACATAAAATATGTCCCTTTTATATTAATATCCATAATTTGCATGTAATCTTCTTCTGTCATGTCTTCAATGGATTTTTCATAATAAATCCCCGCAGAATTTACCAATACATCGATTTGTCCAAAGTGCTCAATTGTCCGCCCAATTACCCGCTTACACGCATCGACACTGCGTATATCGTCTTGTATAAAAATCGCTAAGCTATCATGTGCCTTCAAGTACGTTAAGGCTCTGTCACCTTTATCTGCCGTACTTCCAATCAAAGCCACGCGATATCCATGTTCTAAAAAAATTCGCGCTGCAGCCAGCCCTATACCAGAGGTACCGCCTGTAATAACCGCAACTTTTTTTGTTTCGCTTTTCATGAAATTAACCTCATAGACCTCTTATTTAATATTCGTAAAACGATATCCTACACCACGAACGGTTTCAATTGCTTCACTTAATTTCGGCTCACTACCTAATTTGGCACGCAAGTGCCTGATATGCACATCAACAGTTCTCGTATCGCCATAATACTCATAACCCCATATTTGATCTAACAATTGCTCTCTTGAATACGCCTTCCCCATATTAGTTAAAAATAATTTTAAAAGTTCATATTCTTTAGGCGTTAATTCTAGCAGCTGATCCCCTAGGAAAACTTCATAACTGGCAAAATTCATCTTTAAATTTCCAACGCTAAGCTGACCCATAGGTAAGCTTCCTTTTACGCTTCTACGCAGTACTGCCTTAATTCGTGCCACCAATTCTCTCGGACTAAACGGCTTGGTAAGATAATCATCCGCCCCGAGTTCAAGTCCCAAAACTTTATCTATCTCTTCATCTTTTGCCGTCAACATGATAATTGGAATCCCTGCAGTTTGCGGCTGCGCCTTTAAACGCCGGCAAACTTCAATTCCATCAATCTTAGGCAGCATCAAGTCGAGCACGACTAACGCTACTTTGTCATAGGCCAAGTCTATTGCTTCTAAACCGTCTTGTGCACCAATCACCTGATAACCAGCCTTTTCAAGATTAAATGTTATGAGTTCACGTATCGAAGCTTCATCATCCACAACCAAAATTTTCTGTTGCATACTTTCCTCCATAACTAATTAATTTTTGCAGAAAAATAATAAATTAGACCAGTTATCATGATTCCAACAATCCCATAGAGAATTCCATATTCCATCCAAGCATAAACAGATACCAGCAAACACACCAGTGTTGCAAAACACCCTTGTTTTGCATTCGCTTTTCTCATTTGAAATGTTTTATAATCAACACCCACACAGGCTTTAAAGCACGCTTCACAGAGAATCATTTTCTCATTGTTTTCTATATTCGTATTGACAAGCCCTTGTTCTTCATGCATACTTTTCCCACATTTTTGACATTGAATCATGAAATCACTCCTGCATCTTCACTAAACAACTTTATCATATCATTCTTTTTCAACAAAATAAATACATACCCTGCTAGCGATATAAAAATACAAGAGCTACTACTTTTACAAAATAACACACTGAAAATAGTCCTACACATTAAAACGCAATTTTTCCTTCGAATCCCTTATAAAAAACAAAACCAGGTTCTTTATCAACCTGGTTTCATTTCTATTACATATTAACAGCGTCTTTAAGACCTTTGCCTGCTTTAAATACAGGATTTTTAGATGCAGGAATCGTAATTTCTGCGCCAGTCTGTGGGTTACGGCCTTTTCTAGCTTCACGTTCTTTTACTTCAAAAGTACCAAAACCAATGACTTGCACTTTATCATTTGCAACTAATGCTTCTTCCACACTCGCAAATAATGCATTTACCGCTTTTTCAGCATCTTTTTTCGTTAAGCCAGCTTTTTCTGCTACGCTAGCTACTAATTCAGTTTTATTCACAAAATTAGCCTCCTCTATGAAATGATTACGAATAGCTTAATTCGCTATTACTTGGTTTATTCCTCTTTATTTGGGAAAAAAATTGCCAAAATTTCGCGATATTCCTATAAATTTAATACTTTTGACTCATTCCAATACCGATTCAACTCCGCAATAGTTAAATCGTCCCATTTTTCCCCTTTCTTTTTTACATTATTTTCTATATAAGAAAATCGACGAATGAATTTATGATTCGTCCTATTTAAGGCAACTTCCGGATCAATATTTAGAAATCGCGATAAATTGACAATGGAAAATAGTACATCGCCAAATTCAGCTTCCATATTCACCTTATCATTTTCTTGTATCGCTTGTTTTAATTCGGCAACCTCTTCTCTTATTTTATCCCAAACCGGTGCAATATTATCCCAATCAAAACCAACTTTTGCAGCTTTATGTTGTAATTTATAAGCTTTCATCAAACTTGGCAAATCTTTAGGAACACCATCTAAAATTGATTTACGCACATCTTTCTTTTCCTCTTTTTTAATTGCCTCCCAGTTTAAAACAACTTCCCCGGCATCCCGCACAGAAATGTCACCAAATACATGCGGGTGGCGGTGGATCATTTTTTCCGTTACACGATCGACTACATCTTGCATCGTAAACGCGCCAGTTTCTTCTGCCATACGCGCATGAAATACGATCTGTAATAATAGATCCCCCAACTCTTCACAAAGAAGCGCTGCATCTTCAAGATCAATTGCTTCTATCACTTCATAAACTTCCTCAATGATATAACGACGTAAAGATTTATGTGTCTGTTCAATATCCCAGACACAGCCTTCTGGCGAACGCAGCTTTGCCATTACATCAACAATTGGTGAAAGTGAAAACGATTGTTCGCGCTCCTGAAGGGCCGGGACATAAACACTTGTCAAATGGTCTATATGCGGCTGCCGATCTAATTCATATAGCGGAATTGTTATAATTTCTTCATTCTCTAATCCTAAATTCTGTAGTAAGGTGATGTCAAAATCATCCGGATACCGTTCCATCAAGCTGAGTTTTAAATTTGATGCCACTTGCTGATTATATACTTGTGTTACAACAATCGCTGTAGGCAACCCCTCCGGCAAACCTTCAGCATCCTCACTATCAATGACTGTGAGTCCGTCAATGGGGTCAATCCCCAACTGCACATATAATACTTCGATAAAGCTCATTCCCGGTAAAATACGAAATTTTATATTTTCCTCTTTTGCCATATCACGAATTAAAAGCACTGTTTTTTCAGCCACCAGCGGACTGCCAGGCACTGCATAGACGACTTGTTCCCCCTGCTTTGCTCTGCGAATTACATCTTGCGTAATTGTCTGGTATACATCCTCAAAAGTTGCTTTTGTATCGTAGATCTCATCATAAGAAGAAAACTCTATTTTATGCTTTCGCAATTCTTCTACCGTTGGATGTTTTGCTGTTCTCAGCAACAGTGTTTTAGCACTCGTTAGTTTGTCCCATGTCTCTAAAGTAATAAAGCCGAGCGAACCCGGCCCCAGTCCAACAATTATAATTTCTCCCATTCTTTCTGCTCCTCAATCTTTCTCTATTTCAGTTTATCATATAAAGCACTGATTTTTTTACCTACCACAGGAATACTTACCATATCTTGACTTGTTATGCTTCTCGTCAAAATCAAGGAAACCAGATATGTCATTCCACCAGCAAAAATCGCAAGCAAAGTAGCGAACGTATTATTCATTATATGTATCATAGCAAAATCGTAACTGATAAGTACAATCAACCCCATAACCGCAGTTGACACGATCACTTTACACGTATCTTTTATGTCAATTCCGACCCCGACATAACGGTAAACAAAAATTAAGTTTAAAACCGCCGCTATCCCAAAATCAGCGTTCGTTGCCCATGCCGCACCTTTTATCCCTAAAACTGGATCGGCAGTCAGCCAATAGCTCAATCCCAATTTAGCAAGTGCCGAAATCACCATATTTACGAGCGGTATCGTCGTATGTCCCAAGCCTTGTAAAATACCGGTTGTAACTTGCCCTATACCAAGTAAAATTATACCAAAGGACAATATCGCAATACAAGTCCCTGCATTGGGTGTTGCATATAAAAGTTCTGAAATTGGAAAAGCTAATAAAAACAGTCCCATAAAACTAGGAATTCCTAATAAATTTGCAATACGAAATGCCGTCTTCGTCCGTTGCCGAATTGCGTGCTGATCTTTTAATGTATAAGCCTCTGAAATCGCCGGAACCAAACTGGCTGCAAGCGACGCGGTTAAAATCGTCGGCAGATTGACCAGCGATACCGCCATTCCAGTTAAATAGCCGAACAATTCAGTGGCCTCTTCTACCGTATATCCAGCAGTTTCTAAACGAACAGGTACGATTAACAAATCAATATTTGCCGTCAGCGGCAGCATAATATTCGCAAGCGAAACCGGCAGTGCCAATTTGATAATATTTTTAATAATACGATAGCTGCTCTCTTGCTTATGATCGGTATTTCTTATTACGACTTTGGTTTTATTTTCCTTCTTGTAACGCCAATAATAATAAAGCAATACAATGACTCCAGCAACCGCCCCTGGTGCTGCACCGAAGCTGGCACCGGCTGCCGCGTAAGAAAGCCCATACGGCAATAAAACAACTGCCAGCACAATCATCGTAATCACACGAAATAGTTGTTCAAAAATTTGCGATACAGCCGTTGGCGTCATACTTTGCATCCCTTGAAAAAATCCGCGATAACTGGATAAAACCGTAACAAAAAAAATCGCCGGTGCAAGTGCAACAATAGAATAATAGGCACGTTGGTCACGTACAATATGCGCTTCAATTAGCCATCCGGCGCCAAAATATAGTAATAAACTAAATATAAGCCCCGTCATCACCATAACCTTCAATGAAACTTGAAAAATTCGCTTTGCACCATATACGTCTTTTAAGGCTAACTTTTCTGCGACTAAAATTGAAATTGCAACTGGAATGCCTGCAGATGAAACACTCAATGCCAATTGATACATCGGATATGCCATTTGATAAAGGCCAATACCCTCTCCACCAAGAAGCCTCGATAAAATAATACGATTGACAGAACCAATGACTTTTACAATAATACCAGCAATAGTTAAAATAAATGCTCCTTTTAAAAAGTCATTTTTGTGCATAAGATCCTCCTTCCAAATAACAATGGGGTTGTTACAAACATTTTTGCAACAACCCCTTCAATTTCTTTTCACACTGCAACCTTATTGTGACATCTGTTTTGCTAAAAAACTTGCTGCTGTTTCTGCAAGTTTCAATTCCATATTTCCCATCTGGACATTGGCCTGCCTGGAGCAAATAATAACAGCTCCAATTGCATCCCCCTCCACAATAATTGGTGCAATCACTTCTGCAGTGAACTTGTAAGACTCTTCTTCATCTTCTTCAATTTCAATCGGACAAGCATGATCGTTTTTGTATTCACTTGGATTATTAATAAGTACCGCTTTACGCTCTTCCATAATCTTTTCTACGATTTTACCTAATGGTTTATTCAAAAATTCCTTTTTAGCGGCACCGGCAACAGCTACCATAGCATCACGATCAGCAATTAATATGATATTTCCAATTGCTTCATATAAAGAATCACAATACTCTTTAGCAAAATCACCCAATTCACTTACCGGAGAATATTTTTTTAATATGACCTCTCCTTCACGATCAACATAAATTTCTAACGGATCGCCTTCTCTTATTCTCAGCGTCCGGCGAATTTCCTTTGGAATAACAACCCTTCCTAAATCATCAATTCTTCTAACTATACCTGTTGCTTTCAAACTTATCCCCCCTTTTCTACAGTTTCTGACATCTGATTCCAATAATAGTATATATCTACTTATTGAAATTTATTCATCAACCGTAGGGGATAAAACTAATTTTTCCTATCTTGCAGAGCTAAAGTTTTTAATACTTTTTTTACAAACTCTAATACTTTTTTCATATAGTTCGGAGACAATTTCAAACTAATTACCTCTGGCGGTCCTGCAATAATTTTTACAAAACCACCAAATAAATCTTTCAGTTTCAAAATGCCTTCTACTTCAATATTTGGATGCTCACTAAAAGTAAATTCAATCTTGGCAGGCCGCTGAATAATAGACTGCAAACCTAAAGTCCGTGCTGTATTTTTAATTTCAGCAACCGCTAATAAATTGGTTACAGCTTCTGGCGGTTCTCCAAAACGATCAATCAATTCATCTAAAAGATCTTGTAAGTGATCTTGATTTCTAACTGCGGCAATCCGTTGGTATACTTCTATCTTATGCATGGCATCTTCAATATAGTCGCCAGGCAAATACGCTTCTACGTTCAATTCCAGAACAGGTTCTATTACAATCGGCTTTTCCTCACCACTCTTCAATCCCTGTACAGCTTCTTCAAGCAGCCTGCAATACATTTCGAACCCCACCGTGGCAATATGCCCATGCTGCTGCGCGCCAAGCAAATTTCCTGCTCCGCGAATTTCTAAATCACGCATAGCAATTTTAAATCCAGCACCCAATTCAGCAAATTCTTTAATTGCCTGTAATCGTTTTTCCGCAACCTCTGTTAATACTTTATCCGCCTGATAAACAAAATATGCAAATGCCATATGATTAGAACGACCAACACGTCCACGCATTTGATACAATTGTGACAAGCCAAACCGATCCGCATCATACACAATAATGGTATTTGCATTTGCTACATCCAATCCATTCTCAATAATACTTGTTGCCACCAAGATATCATCTTTGCCTTCGTAGAAATCCAACATGACCTGCTCAAGCAATTCTTCCGGCATCTGACCATGACCTGTCTGTATTTTGGCATCGGGAAGCATCTTTGCCAAATGCGAACTCATTTTATCAATTGTTTCTACCCGATTATAAACAAAATAAACCTGTCCGCTGCGTTTCAATTCCCTTTTAATCGCATCACGCATAATCTCATCATTATTTTCAACTACATAAGTTTGTACCGGGAATCGCTCCTCCGGTGGTGTTTCAATAATGCTCATGTCTCTTGCACCCACGAGCGACATATGCAACGTACGTGGAATCGGGGTCGCACTTAACGTAAGCACATCAATTCCCTTACTTAGCTTTTTAATTTTTTCTTTTTGTGCAACACCAAACCGTTGTTCTTCATCTACAATTAATAAGCCTAAATCTTTGAACTGTACATTATTGGCGTTTAAGATACTATGCGTACCGATTAAAACGTCCACTTGTCCGGTTTTTACTTTTTCTAAGGTGTGTTTTTGCTGTTTTGCTGTTCTAAAGCGGCAAATCACATCCACGACCGGCCCAAATCCTGCAAATCGGCTTTTAAACGTCTGATAATGCTGCTGTGCAAGCACAGTAGTCGGAACCAATACCGCAACTTGCCTTCCGCTCATCACAGCCTTAAAAGCCGCACGTATCGCTACCTCCGTTTTTCCAAAGCCAACATCACCACATAATAGCCGATCCATTGGTCGCGGCTTTTCCATATCCGCTTTTATTTCAGCAATCGCAGCGATTTGATCCGCAGTTTCTTCATACGGAAAAGCTTCCTCAAATTCTTTTTGCCATGGTGTATCCGATTCAAACGCGTATCCAGTTTCAATTTGCCGCTGCGCATAAAGTTTAATTAATTCTTTAGCGATGTCAGCAACAGCTGCTTTTGCCTTAGATTTCGCTTTATTCCATTCGTTACCGCCCATTTTATGCAGGCGAGGTACGTCGCCCTCCGAGCCAATATATTTCTGCAATAAATGCACCTGATCCGTAGGTACAAATAACTTATCATCGCCGCCATAGCGAATATGTAAATAATCACGATGAATTCCAGCAACATCTAAGGTTTCTACGCCGACGTATTTACCGATCCCATGATTTACATGTACAACATAGTCTCCGATATTGATATCTCTAAAATATGTAATTTTCTCTGCTTTTGCTACGCGTGGCAATGCTTTTTTCTTCTGTCTGCCAAATACGTCTTTTTCCGTAATAACAGCGATATGTGCTTGCGGCAGCTCAAACCCATTGACAAGTGTGCCGACAGTAACCAGTACTAACCCCTCAACCAGCGCTTTAAGTTCTGGCTGAAATTCGGCTGCAATCTGATGCTCTTTTAAAATTTCCAACATCGACATCGCCTTTTGCTCATTTGTCATGAACAAGACAACATGCATCTTATGTTCTTTCCAGCTTTTAATTTCACTACTTAAAATCTCCATCTGTTTATGAAACGGAGCGGCAGCCTTTGCAGTTACACTAATAATTTCATTTGGTTCAGTATAAGGATATTTTTGTAATAATAGCGATATATATAAGACATTTTTATTCTTTGCAATACTCGTAATATCATTCCAGTTAAACATACGTTTTTTCAACTCTGGATTTTCTTTCACAAGCATTGTCATTTGTTCACGAATTCTCGTGGGTTCGTCAAAAATAATGGTTGCTGTTTGTTCCAGATAAGATAAAAACATTGCCGGTTTGCCATCGCTGTCCATTTGAAATAATGGAAGGACGTCTACATTGGTAATATTTTCAATCGACCGCTGCGAATTTATATCAAACTCACGTAAAGAGTCAATTTCATTATCAAAAAACTCTACGCGGATCGGTGCCTGACTATTAATCGGGAAAATATCAAGAATGCCACCGCGGGCACTAAATTTACCCAAACTATCGACTTGTTCTACCCGCTCATAGCCAAGTTGTACTAATTTTTCTAAAATTTCATCCCGTTCAATTTCCATCCCCATTGTAATGTTCAAACTTGAACGCTCAAATTCCAGCTTTGACAACCCCTTTTGAATCGAAGCCGCTGCCGTTGCCAGTACAATCATTTTCTCCTTGCGTATTAACCGACCTAAAACATCCATACGCTTGGCCGCAAGCTCAATACTTTTTGCCGCCGCAGAAAATGTAATCAGGTCTAGCGCGGGCAATTCCAGTATTGAAACCGCTGGTAATAACATTTCTAAATCCGATTTTAAAACCTCTAAAGAGGCATGATTACTCGTAATAATAACCGTCGTACGCGGGTGCTGATTGTAGCTGGCTGCAAGAACTGCCGCCTTTTGAGATCCTGATAAACCATACACCAAACTTTGCTCTTTTTCCATGCCAAAACAGTCCACCACTCGCGTAATTGCTGGATCTGTCGTCAATAACTCAAAAAGTTTTTCCATTTTTACACCTCACCCATGCGAAAAGGGGCTTTAGCTAAAGCTAAAGCCCTACTATATCTATGAAAATAAATATTATGATATTCCTAATGTAATCTAATTTTTTCTCTATCCAACCCCAAACGTTTCACGCAATCATCACATAATGACTTTACATGCATCGTATTTGCAAAATGATCAACTTCAATTATATCTTGACGTTCTTCACTCGTCAAGCAATCAAATCCTAATTTTACTTCATCAACATATTCCATATCTAACATACCAATTGCTGCACCGCATAGTTCACAATGATAATATATTTTCATAAAAATCCCCCAAATTGAAAATCAACTTTTACTTAGTATTTCCATTTGGAGAAAAACTATGCGATTACAATACATTTTCCGGATTGATCAATTCCCCGCGATGCCGTACTTCAAAATGAACATGCGGTCCAGTGGAATTCCCCGTATTGCCCATCTCACCAATGACCTGTCCACGGTTGACAAACTCATCTTTTACCACATGCATACTTTGTAAATGACCATACAACGTTGAATATCCTTCCCTATGTTCCAGCATGATTGCATACCCATAGGCGCCAAGCCAGCCTGCATAAGTAACTTTTCCAGCCAATGCTGCCCGAATCGGAGTTCCTAAATCATCCGCAATATCAATCCCTTCATGCATTCGCCCCCATCTAGCGCCAAAAGGTGAACTTACAACCCCCGTTGCAGGCCTGATAAAGCCACTTGTCACCTGTCTTGAAGCTGGCACGGCAGCGGCTTCCACGACTCTTGGTTTAGCACCGGGAATAAATAATTTTTCTCCGACTTTTAAGAACTCTTCCGTTTTTTCATTTTGTTCTAGAATATTTTTTACTTCAACCTGAAATAATTTAGCAATGCGCCATAAAGAATCTCCTTCAGCTACAGTGTACAATACACCTTTCTGAGGTAAAACCAATAATTTATCACCAGGTTGGATGATATCGGTCAAATTTTCATTCGCACCGCGTAAAGTATCCACATCTACTTGATATAGAGAAGCAATATCCGATAATGTTTCCCCATCCTTGACAATGTGCATCCGCATTTTTACTCTTGGCGCCTTCGAAACAATTTCTTTATATTCACTAACCTCTAAAGCAGGTTCACGCACTGGTTCAAAATCACTGTATTCTAAAACAGCCCACCATACTAGCCCCATAAGCATACCAAAGCCAAGAACGATGCCCAGCATACGCATTTGTTTACCTTTATTCATATCCATTTATTTCGCCTCACTAGAAAATAACTTGATTCAAAAATAGCGTTCACGATAAAGACAAAAAATATACATTACGAAAAAACAGCAAAAAAAAGCATAGACAATACAAATATATCTTTGTATGATCTATGCTTAAAATTTTATTTAATCTAAGTCAATATTTTTTACCAAAACTCTTCCTTGGGTCAGTTCAATACATTCGGTTTCTTGCAGTTTTTCTAAATCTTCTTCATCTTTGGCTGAGATCGTACAATAGCTTCCGCAGTGTAAACACTCTAAAACCAAGGAATCCTTCGACAAGTCAGCGTCAATTGCCTCACTGCCGCAAGGGCAAATAATGCCGCCTTGTTCTGCAATATCATGTATTCTATTTATAATCTCAAGTAAAAGCTGTTGCTTTTCAATTCGTTCTTCATCGCTGATTATGCGTTCAAACTCTCGTTTTGTTCGCATTAAAATAGACTCTATAGCCTCTCGCCTTCCGATATAACCAAGTTCAAAAAAATCTTTTGAACAATAAATCTTTTCTAACTTCACTTTAAAAAGATTTTTCATTTTATATTTTGTTTCATGCAAATGATTGCAAGAAGAACAAAGCATTTGCAGCTTAATATAGTTAGAAGCAGTACGCATAAGTGTCGCCTGTGGATGATTGCAACTACATCGCAGCGTTTTCACATTCTCTTTTTCCGCAAAATAAGACAGATCATGTATTTGAATTTTCCCACAACGTTGACAATACAAAGCGATAGACCAACCAGCATGAATTATCACGTACCTCACTCCTTTCACTATAAAGTTAGTTCTTATTGCCTATTGATTGAGGAATTCGCCAATGACACTAAAAATCCTGCCTGTGTATTTTATAATAAAAGAAGCTGCCGCAAATTATTTTGCCAGCAGCCCACTCTTAACTAATCTTGATTTCGCCTTTATTTCCAGCAATATACCCCGATACCATTTCACAAAGTTTGATGATATCAAAAGGCTTTGTAACATAAGCAAATGCCCCCAACTCCTTTGCTTTTGTTACAAGTTCTAATTCTCCATATGCAGTCATCATAATTACACGCTCAGCCAGATTCAACGCTTTTAATTCCTTTAGCGCATCGATACCATCCATCCCCGGCATTTTCATATCCATTAAAATCACATCCGGCTGCACTTCTTTTGCTTTTTCTAACGCATCATTTCCATTTGTAGCAATATTCACATCATAACCTTCATCCGTAAAAACTTCCAACAACAGACGACGAATTCCTGGCTGATCATCTACGACCAACACTTTTGATTTACTCACCTTTCTTTATCCACCTCACCCTATTCATCAGTATATATAATTACCTATTCTTTACATTTCGACTAGTAAAATTAAAATCCTGCCTAAAAAAGAGGGTTTATTGTAAATTATTTTATTCCTCCCCTTCAATGTTACGCGTAAACGATACTTTTTCGTAACAAATAAATTCTTATTTTATAAGATAAATAAAGACACGATTTGAATTTCCAAAATAAAAAATAAGCGAAAGGCTTTTTAGTCTGCCTTTCGCGTTGATAATTCTCAATAGAGGATCAATTAAAATTGTGGTGGATTTGTAAGAATATCACTTGCAGCAGACATGAAAAATGCACTTGCTGAAAAAAACAGAATCAAAACAAGAGCGCCCATCATCAAAACTGGTAAAAAATATACAAAGGCAGCTCTACCTCCAGAAAATTGATAAACTTCCCGAATCGCCAATATTCCCAGTACAACAGACCAAACTGTAATGATAAGTGTCGCCAATAAAATAATCAAAAATCCAAAGGTGGGCAAAAAGCTTGCAATTAAATAAATCGGTATAATAAGCAGCTGTAGAAAATAAGTAAATCCGATTGCCGTAAGCAACCTTTTTACTGAACCGTGTCCACCGAGTAATTCTGCAAGCAAATGCCAAACAGCAGCACAAATCCCCCAAGTCAACACACTGCAAACGATTTGTGCAACCAAAATTATGCCCTTAAAAGTTCCCTCAAAAATCCCTGCCGAAGCTGCCAAGCTAGAAAATACTGTACTAAACAAGACAATTTGACACGCCTTTGATACTTTTCCTTCCCAAACAATCACTTTGAAAGCTGCTTTAGGCTTTACTAACATATCATAAAGAAGTTCCAATACATAACTCATGTTCTTCACCTACCATTTTGCGGGTATTGCCATAGGCACTACAGATTTCACATCATTTTCTGCCGGAATAGTTTCTAATAAAGCCTTTAAAATTTCTGCTTTATCACTTGTCGTCATTAACATAGAAAGAGGATTGTTTTTACCATATTCCTTAATTTTCGGTTTACCTTGTATGCCAGCCATTTCTGACAAACCATCAATGGCATCATATAAATTTCCAAGTTCATCAACTAAGCCAAGCTCTTTTGCCTGTTTTCCAGTATAAACGCGACCATCCGCAAGTCTTTTCACCGTTTCAAGCTCCATATGCCGACCTTCTGCAACAACTTCAACAAATCCCTGGTAAATTTCATCAACCATGGTCTGTAAAATCACACGTTCTTCCTCGGTCATTGGACGATCACTCGATAGAATATCCTTGTGAACTCCGCTTTTAATTTTTTCCTGACGTATTCCAATTTTTTTATATAATTCTTCCCAATTAGAATATGGCATATAAACACCAATACTGCCTGTTAAGGTGGTCGGATTTGCATAAATTTTATCGGTGCAAGCAGCCAGCCAGTATCCACCCGATGCGGCTACATCTCCCATGGAAGTGACAATTGGTTTCCCCTGCGCACGAATTTTTTTAATTTCTTCACCGACTTCTTCGGTTGCAGTTGAACTTCCGCCCGGACTATTAATCCTAAGTACAATGCCCTGAACAGAAGGATCATCACTAGCCTCGTGCAGCTGTTTAATCAAATTATCCGTTCCGCCATTCTCTGATAATATACTGCTTGTACCACGTCCGCCGGTAATCGCTCCCTCTACATAAATCACAGCAATTTTATTGCCTGTTGTAACGGATTGCTTACTTACGGTCTTATTTCCAAACGTCAGGATTCCCACAGACACAAGTATGACTACACTTAATATCACCATAATAAGTTTCTTTCGCATTGTTTACACCTCACTTTTAGCAAGCAAGACTGTTGGATTCTCCAACAGTCTTGCTTATTTTCATAAATTATTGATTTAATGCGGCTTTAACAAAATCTTTAAATAAAGGATGTGGGTTATTAGGGCGTGATTTTAATTCAGGATGAAATTGCGAACCAACAAACCAAGGATGGTCTTTTACTTCTACGATTTCCACTAAACTATCATCTGGCAATGTACCGGCGATAACCAACCCTGCTTCTTCAAGCTGTTTACGGTATAGGTTATTAAATTCAAAACGATGACGATGACGCTCATGGATGAGTTCCGATTGATAAGCTGTATAAGTATTCGTATTCGGAGCAACTTTGCAAGGGTAAGCACCTAAACGCATCGTACCGCCCTTTTCCTCCACATCAATCTGAGATGACATCAAATCGATGACAGGATATTTCACATCTGGGGCAAATTCCGTACTATGTGCATCTTCCATATTGCATACATGACGTGCAAATTCAATCACTGCACATTGCATTCCCAGACAAAGACCAAGGAACGGAATTTTATTTTCCCGTGCATACTGAATCGCACGAATTTTTCCTTCAACACCACGATCACCAAAACCGCCTGGAACTAAAATTCCCTTACAATCAGAAAATACTTCATCATAATCTGTCCCTGCTGCTTCTACTTCTTCTGAATTGATCCATTTTATTTTTACATCGGTATTATTTGAAATTCCTGCATGATGCAAAGATTCCGTTACAGAAATATACGCATCAGGCAATTCTACATATTTACCAACAACAGCAATGGTCACTTCATTCTCTGGATGATTAATTTTATTAACCATTTCAGCCCATTCAGCCATATTGGCAGGTGCAGCATCCCGCATATTTAATTTATCCAATACGATTTTATCTAGTCCCTCTTCCTGCATCATTAAAGGCACTTGATAAATTGTACTCGCTGTTTTATTTTGAATAACAGCATTTGCATCGACATCACAAAATAAAGCCAATTTTTCTTTCATCTCAACAGAAAGTTCTTTTTCAGTACGACATACGAGAATATCCGGCTGAATACCAATACTACGTAATTCTTTTACACTATGTTGTGTAGGTTTTGTTTTCAATTCGCCCGCAGCAGAAATATAAGGGACGAGCGTTACATGTATATACAATACATCATGTTTCCCGACCTCTTTCTTCACTTGGCGAATGGCCTCCATAAATGGAAGACTTTCAATATCACCAACCGTACCGCCAATCTCGGTAATTACAACATCTGCTTCATCATCAGCCGCCACATCATACACGCGCTGTTTAATTTCATTCGTAATATGAGGAATAACCTGTACAGTACTGCCTAAATATTCCCCTTTACGCTCTTTATTCAAAACAGACCAATACACTTTCCCAGCCGTAATATTAGAACCTTTACTCAAATTAATATCTATAAAACGTTCATAATGGCCCAAATCTAAATCAGTTTCAGCACCATCTTCAGTAACAAAAACCTCACCATGTTGATATGGGCTCATTGTTCCTGGGTCAATATTAATATACGGGTCAAATTTTTGAATCGTAACCTTAATACCACGGCTTTTGAGTAAGCGACCTAATGAAGCTGCAGTGATACCTTTACCTAGTGAAGAAACAACTCCTCCGGTAACAAAAATATACTTTGCCATGCGAAATATCCTCCTAATTCATTGCCCCTGCATTATTTCTATATCTTCAGTGAATCAATCTAAAATCGACACACTTCTTTTAAAAACACGCCCACTATTGTATCCTTTTTTATAGCTTTCTGTCAAGCCTAGTCATTTTCTCTGTTTTTCACTACAACATCATGATCTTGAATTTCTTCTAATAATTTTTCGCGACGTTTCGTTCCTGTTTTGGCCGCTGCTTTCGATGCTACACTGCTATGAGAACGTTTCACTTCTTGCGGAATCCATTCTGTGAGTCCCCACATGCCTTTCCCATCATAATGAAATCTACTATCCATATTAATCAATGTATAGACTTCTGAAATTGATTTAGATAAGGATTGAACCGGTTTGTGTTTTTTATCAATAACATCCATAATCAACTCTTTAAAATAAACTGTCTCCCCTGCTTGACTTAAAATAAAATATGCGATATCCACTTCTGATTCTTGTGTAAAATCCAAAATAAAAATCCCCTCTCATAATTAGAACCCAAAAACTATACGATCTATATAAAAACTATTTGATTGCTCCGATGATTACACGCTAAGACTCCCGTCTTTTAAAACGGGAGTAAAAAACGGCTAAATCTCTGGACAATGCTAAACCAAAGGCTATAAAACTTCCCTCACCCTTAGCTTTTATTCATATAAAGAGAATAGCTCCTTTGTATCCTTTGTTTTTTTAATAAAATTTCATTACATTTTCTCTGGTGCACTGATACCTAAAATACCAAGTGCATGCTGAATCATAGTTTGCACTGCACCCACAAGTGCGAGTCTGGCCATTGCCAAATCCGCTTCAACACCCATGATGCGACACTGATTATAAAAACTATGAAAAGCGCCGGCAAGTTCATGTACATAACGCGCAATACGATGCGGTGCCCGTTCCTTCGCTGCATAAGCAATTTCTTCTTCATAAGCAGCCATTTTTTTAATTAACTCAATTTCAGATGGTGCTGTTAACAAAGTGAGGTTAGGCTGCGTACTCATCTTCATCCCAGCTTCCTCTGCTTGTCTAAAAATGCTGCAAATTCTTGCATGCGCGTATTGGATATAATAAACCGGATTCTCATTCGATTTTGATTTAGCCAAGTCTAAATCAAAATCAAGCTGACTGTCAATGGAACGCATAATGAAGAAAAATCTTGCTGCATCCGTACCAACTTCTTCAATCAGTTCCGCTAACGTAATACTTTGTCCCGTCCTTTTTGACATTTTAACCAATTCACCATTTTGATACAAACTCACCATTTGCAAAATTAGAACTTCCAAAGCCTTAGCTTTGTATCCCATCGCTTCAATCGCCGCTTTTACACGGCAAATATAACCATGATGATCCGCACCCCAAATATTGATTAAAGTATCAAATCCACGTTCTAATTTATTCCGATGATATGCAATATCGGCCGCTAAATACGTAGGAATACCATTATCACGAATCACAACACGATCTTTGTCATCGCCATAGGCAGTTGATTTAAGCCATAAAGCACCATCTTTTTCATAGATATTACCATTGCCAAGCAAAAAGTCACAAGTTTCTTGAATCGCATTTGCCTGATGTAAGGTGCGTTCACTAAACCATGCATCAAAGTGTACATTGAAAGCTGCTAGATCTTCCTTCAACGCTGCCAATTTTTCTTTTAAAGCCAATTCTTTAAAAACTGTCAAACGTTCCTCTGCAGTCATCTGTAAGTATTGATCCCCATGACGATCTATAATTCTTTGTGCAGTTGCTATAATATCTTGCCCATGATAACCGTTTTCCGGAAATTCAAAACTCTTCCCAAGCAGCTCTAAATAACGCGCATTCACCGAAGCGGCTAAATTATCAATCTGATTGCCCGCATCATTGATATAATATTCACTCTGCACTTCATAGCCTGCAGCACGCAATAAATTGACAAGTGCGCTGCCCACAGCCGCACCTCTTCCATGCCCTACGTGAAGAGGTCCGGTTGGATTGGCACTTACATATTCAACTTGAATTTTTTCCTCTTGCTGTTTTTTCAAATCGCCATAATGCGCACCAGCCTTGATGATCGCAGCCAAGGTATCATAAATAACCCCCGGCTTTAAATAAAAATTAATAAATCCAGGGCCTGCAATTTCAGCTTTTTCTAACCAATCTTCTTTTAAACGGGCAACAATCGCTTCCGCAATCAATCTAGGTTTCGTTCTGGCAGCTTTGGCAGCTTGCAGCGCAAAATTTGTTGCATAATCACCAAATTCTTTTTGCGGCGGTACTTCTAGAATAATCTGCGGCAGTTCTTCAGCACTAAATGCCCCATCAGCGATCGCCTGCTGTGCGGCAGTATATATTGCACGATTCAATAACTCTTTAATATCCAAAATCCGATCCTCCTGATTAAAAATGCTTATCTAATTTATATTACTACAAGTTACGCCATCAGCACAAACTTTTATCTGTAATTGATTATCGCTTTGCCACTTGCCATCAATGGATAATTCATAGTCAATCTCAATATTTCCAGAAATTACACCATACTGGATATCAAGTTTCTTTGTCAAAACAGATAACTTCAATCGACCGTATGGCGTAGTATACGTACTCAAACTTTTTTTATCCAAAGCAAAATACTGTTCCTGCATAATCTTTCCCTTGCGAATTAACGAAACAGAATCATCCGCGACTTTCAGCAAAGTGGTGGTTCCCTCCATCCCGCTGATTTCGCTATCTTCATATAAAATATAATGGACACCATTCTTACAGTAGTGCTTGCCAACCGATATCAATTCAATCCGGTTTTCCTCACCAGCTTCATCTTTTTGTACTCCAATAACCGTAACTAATACTTTATTCATCAAAAAACTCCTCTATAACATATAGATATTATAGCGTAATGATTGAAGGTTGCCAATAATCTAAACGACTTTAATTTTACATTCTAGAGATTTTTCTACAATTTAATGCAAAATTAAGCCGTATACCATTCTTTTGCTCCCCGCTAAAAATAAAAAGACTGCCATTTCAGGCAGTCTATAAAAATCCGTAGCGCCGCGATTTATCTACTCTAAATAAACCTACGGCGCCTTGCATGGAAAGCTCCGCTCGCTTTCCATTCGTAGTATATGCAACAAAATCAATAAAAATGTAAACTTTCTAGCACAAATTTCATAAATGCCAAATGTCTGCTTACAAATTGGCCATTTTATCCATACATAAAAAGTTTTGTTAAAATGAAAACATAAAAAATAAAAGCTTTTACTTATAGTTCTTTTAATCTAACATTAAATTTTTCAATCATTTTTATTGGCTTGTAACTTGTTTTTGCTTTTCTTAAGCCCGCCAATCCCATATCTTCTTCACGATTGATATACGTTAGATGAGACCAGGCAGCTTCGACAAACTCTTGATTAATCGCCGAATATGCGCCTCTAATATCAGGATCAGCTTTCTCTACATGAATGACTGCAGTATCTGTATTCAATTGTTCACCAAAAGTAAAGGCAACCACACGATGATCCAATACAATGGCTCCACCTTGCAAATTAAGGTACTCAAAATTATTGAGAACTTCGATAATTGCATCACGTTCTGTTGTTAAAATAGGATCATCAAACGTACCATGTTTCTTATACCATCCATTGATATTTAATTTACATTGTGTAATTAGCTCATCCGTAATTGGCTTATATTCAGCCTCTGGATAATTTTTTTTAAAACTATTTAAATGATTTTTTTTCGAATGATATTTACGACCTGCCAAGTGAATTAAATCTTGACTTTCATACACATAGTCAAAATTATCACGATCTTCCTCAATTTCAAATTCCACACCTTTGAAGTTTTCCAATTCCACAACCATAGACTTCTCTACACCATACATGAAAAACGGTCTTTGCTGCTCTTTAAAGTAGTTCAGCCACGCTCCAATTGCTTGCTGCATTTTTTCTACTGGACCAAAAGGCTGCAGAGCAAATTCTTCATTTTCCCATGTGGCTTTTAAATAGAGTACGTCATCTTCAATCGCCCACATGATCTGATATGCATTACGCCACATAAATAAATTCGTGAAATTAAAATGGGAATTTTCATAATATCTATCGCTAAAAAACCGATCAAAAATACTTTTATCTTCTTTTTTTAATGCTTGAAAATTAATATAAATCACTCCCTTGAATGAATATTATAACAGCAAAAGGTACTGAATACAATTAATTCTTATCAATTCCATCGGATTAATCGGAAATATTTACAAAGAAAATGAACCGTTTACGCCCCTTGTATTCTTTCGTAAACGGTTCATAAAAAGACTAAAAAAACTTTTTAAATAAACTTCAATACAAACTTGCCCCACTGCTTATCGTGGACAAAACGAGTCTGTTTTATTTATAATATCGGATACCTGCTTCAAAGATCTGTTGATCTTTATTCCCCGGAACATTCCTTCCTACAGAAGCTCCAATACGCTCAGAATGTCCCATTTTACCAAACACACGGCCATCCGGACTTGTAATACCTTCAATCGCTTCCACAGAGCCATTTGGATTAAATGGAATATTAAGCGATGGATTTCCTGCGAAATCCACATATTGCGTTGCAATTTGCCCCTTCGCACGAAGTTTTGCCACGATTTCACTGCCCGCTACAAAACGTCCTTCTCCATGAGAAACAGCAATATCATGTACATCGCCGACTTTGACATTGTTAAACCACGGCGAAAGATTTGATACAACTTTCGTTTTTACCATGCACGAAATATGACGGCCAATTTGATTATGGGTTAAGGTCGGGCTATCGATCGTTAAGTCTGTAATTTCACCATATGGAACCAAGCCTAACTTAATCAAAGCTTGAAAACCATTGCAAATTCCGAGAATCAATCCATCACGCTGCTTTAAGAGTGCAGTGATCGCTTCTTTAATCCTTGGATTTCTAAACATTGCGGCAATAAACTTACCGGAACCATCGGGTTCATCACCTGCACTAAACCCGCCGGGCAGCATTATAATTTGCGCCTGTGCAATTCCTTTTACGATAGCCTCTACCGATTCTTCTACCGCCCGTCCAGTCAAATTGCGAATTACTAAAGTTTCCGATTCCCCGCCAGCACGCTCAAATGCTCTGGCAGAATCATATTCACAGTTCGTGCCCGGGAATACAGGAATAAAAATTTTCGGTTTTGCATACGTTGCCGCAGCCGTAATTTTATTACCTGCTGTATATGGCACCACACCTACTTTTTTGCTGACTTCTTTTGTTTTTGTCGAAAAAATCTTTTCTAGTGTTCCATCAAACGCTTTTTCCGCTTTTGCAATGCTGACAATGGCATCGCCGAAAATGATATTTGGCTTTTCTGTTGTCACACCTAATTCATAATACTTTGTGCCTTCTAAATAATGATCTAGATTCGTACCCGGTGCAATTTCTAAAATGATTGTACCGTAATCACACATAAACAAATCTTTTGCAGTCACACGGTCTGCAAATTTAAACCCGATTCCATTACCAAATGTCATCTTACTGACAGCAGCTGCTATGCCGCCAATTCGCACACTATGTGCAGCAAGCACTTTTTCTTCTTGTATCATCTGACTGATCTTACTGAAATTATGTTTCAATGAAGTAAAATCAGGCAGATCATATACATCACGTACAGCTGGAACAACAATCACTTTGCTTTGCATACGCTTAAATTCTGGAGAAATGATTTTATCCGCCTTGACAATATCAACGGCAAAGGAGACTAAAGATGGCGGTACATCAATATCCTTGAATGTTCCTGACATACTATCCTTACCGCCAATCGCAGGGATTTCAAATCCGTGCTGCGCGTGCAATGCGCCTAGCAACGCACTAAATGGTTTTCCCCATCTCGCAGAGTCTGTCCCCAATTTTTCAAAGTATTCTTGTAAAGTAAGACGAATGCTCTGATATTTACCACCTAAAGCAACGATTTTTGCAACAGATTCCACAATGGCATACACTGCACCATGGAACGGGCTCCATTCCATTAAATGTGGATTAAAACCATATGTCATTGCTGTTGCAGTATTCGTTTCACCACTTAGTATTGGCAGTTTTGCCACCATACCTTCCGCAGGGGTCTTCTGATATTTTCCGCCAAATGGCATCAATACAGTACCAGCACCGATTGTAGAATCAAAACGTTCTACAAGACCTTTTTGACTGCATACATTTAATTGCGCAAGATTTGCAATCCAAGCCTGTTCTAAATCCGTCAAATTCTCTACAATTACTTCCGGCGTGCGCTGCAGGTAATTTGTATCTATACTTGGTGTTGTCACTTTTACATCAACGGTTTGTTTTACACCGTTGGTGTTTAAAAACGCACGGCTTAAGTTTACAATATCTCTGCCGCGCCAGCACATTTTCAATCTCGCATCTTCTGTGACCGTTGCAACCTCAGTTGCTTCTAAATTTTCCGCATCAGCGAACTGGATAAAAGCCGCCGTATCTTGTTTTCTGATTACAACTGCCATACGTTCTTGTGATTCCGAAATCGCAAGCTCAGTCCCATCCAAGCCTTCATATTTTTTAGGTACTGCATCAAGATTGATTGCAAGGCCATCCGTTAACTCACCAATTGCAACTGATACCCCGCCAGCTCCAAAATCATTACAACGTTTGATCATCTTACTTACGGCTGGATTTCTGAATAACCGCTGAATTTTGCGTTCCGTTGGCGGATTCCCTTTTTGTACTTCTGCACCACAGCTTGTAAGCGATTCTTCTGTATGTTCTTTAGAAGATCCAGTTGCCCCACCACAGCCGTCGCGGCCAGTTTTTCCACCAACCAAGACAATTACATCCCCTACTTTAGGGACTTCACGCACCACATTACACTTTGGTGCCGCCGCAATGACCGCACCTACTTCCAAGCGTTTTGCAACAAAATTTTCGTGATAAACTTCAGCAACTTGTCCTGTTGCTAAACCAATTTGATTGCCATAGGAGCTGTAACCACGCGCTGCTCCCAAGGTAATTTTCTTTTGCGGCAATTTCCCCGGCATAGTCTCAGCAACGCTTTTTCTTGGATCGGCTGCACCGGTAACACGCATTGCTTGATAAACATAGGAACGTCCGGAAAGCGGATCGCGAATCGCACCGCCAAGACAGGTCGCAGCACCGCCAAATGGTTCGATTTCAGTCGGATGATTATGTGTCTCATTCTTAAACATAACCAGCCACTCTTCATTTTTCCCGTCAATATCAGCGTTAACCACAATGCTGCAAGCATTGATTTCTTCTGACACATCTAAATCTTCCAATTTACCCAGCTTTCTAAGCTGCTTCATCCCAATTACAGCAATATCCATTAACGTAACATCACGTTCTTTATCGCCATAAACCAACTTTCGATCTTCCAAATAAGCTTTATACGCATTCTTTATAGGCTCAGAAAAATATCCTTCTTCGATCTCAACCGCTTCTACCTTTGTCATAAAAGTTGTATGACGGCAATGATCTGACCAATAGGTATCAATGACTTTAATTTCAGTAATACTTGGATCACGTTTTTCCGTATCTCTAAAATACGTTTGACAGAATTTCAAGTCCTGGAAGCTCATCGCAAATCCTTGTTCATCCATAAAACGTTGAAGTTCGCCTTCACTTTTATCGATAAAACCAGTTAAAATTTCTACATCAGCCGGTACCTCTGCTGTCAGATTCAATGTTTCTGGTTTTTCCAAAGACGCTTGGCGACTTTCTACTTCGTTAATGCAATAAGATTTGATCTTATCAAATTCTTCGTCTGTCACTTCACCAACGAGTACGATTACGCGTGCAGTCGTAATCACCGGACGCTCTTTCTGCGTCAACAGCTGCACGCATTGTGCAGCCGAGTCAGCGGTTTGATCATATTGACCCGGTAAAAATTCTACTGCAAACATCCGCGAATTAGGAAAATTCGGCAAAGTTTCATCATATACAACATCCACGGTAGGCTCAGAAAAAACAATATTACGCGCCAATGCGTATTCTTCTTCACTTACTCCCTCTATATCATAACGATTGATCACACGTACTGCTTTTAATTTTGATAAATTAAAACTCTCCACTAAATCTGCGCACAAAGCTTGCGCCGGTATATCAAAAAAGCCTTGACGCTTTTCCACATAAATTCTTCTTACACTCATTTTCCATCCTCCAATATATCTTAACAATTCCCTTGATCGATCGTTTTAAATTTCCCACGCAGGAAAAAGCTCCGTTACCCCTTAGACACATCCACCTAGGATTTTCTGCTAAACCTTGGGTAAAATTCAGTCTTCATTTATCTTATAGACAAGCTATTTTCCAAAATAGTTTGTCTATGAAACAAATGTAACTTAGCTCCCAAACAAAAAGCCTCGATGCATTTGGAAACTAAGTTGTTATTATAAAGTTCCTTTTACTTTTGGAATATTACGCCCATAGAAAATTTCCGCCATTTCTTTTTTCAAGCGTTGTTTAATTTTCTTTTTTTCTCCAAGCATTAATTCATTCTTTGGCGTGCCAAAAAGATAATTATCCAAATCAAATTCTCTGAGCAACATTTTCGTATGGAAAATATGTTCTTGATAAACATTTACATCAATCATTTGATATTGATTCCTAATTTTAGGTTCAATATAGTTTTGTATCGAATTAATTTTGTGATCAATAAAATATTTTTTTCCATTGACATCACGCGTAAATCCTCTTACCCGATAATCAACCATCGCTATATCTGAACAAAAAGATTTCAAAAGATAATTCAGTGCTTTTAATGGTGATATCATACCGCAAGTAGAAACATCAATATCGGCACGAAAAGTAGTAATTCCCTGGTCAGGATGACTTTCTGGATACGTATGCACTGTAATATGACTTTTATCTAAATGACACACGACCGCATCTGACATCGGCTCGACAGGTTCTTCAGAAATCAGCATCGTTACACTAGCGCCCTGGGGTTCATAATCTTGTTTCGCAATATTTAAAATGTTAGCGCCTATGATATGTGCAACCTCAGTTAAAATAGCCGTAAGCCGCTCAGCATTATATTCTTCATCAATATATTCTATATATGCTTTTTTATGCTCTGCCGTTTTTGCGTAACAAATGTCATACATGTTAAAGCTTAATGTCTTCGTCAAATTATTAAATCCATAAAGTTTTAATTTGTTTTTAGTATCCAATCTAATCCACCTTACTTTTAAAATTAACTACCGAAGTAGAAATAGCTCATTTACTATTCTACAAAAAACACTAAAAACCTTTTTATTTCTCCATTTTCGTCATTATGATCTTATTTTTAGAAAAATTAAGCTGTTTTTAGCGATTTAACGTTGATTTTTATAACAAATTTTACAACATCCTCCGGTTTTTCCGCACTGCAGCCTGGACGATGTACATCTGTCGGATATAACACCGCATAAGTGCCTGCCCCTAAAATAATCTGACTTTCTGCTGGCAGATTTTTATAAAAACATGCATCGCGATCTTTTAAACAATCTTCCTCAATTTCAAGAGATGGATGGTATGCACATTGCCCCATAACCTCTTTACCTTTCGCTAAAAATTGTATGTCCAAATACTCTGCATGTGTTTCAGCGCGACAATCTTTTTTCTCTTTTGTTCTATACTCCTGCACCAGAGCAAAAATATCAGCCTCGGCATCAATTACATATTTTCCCGGTTTGAGATTTGCGCAATCATTCTCCTGCAAAAAAGCCAAAGCTTTTCTTATTGCTTCAGGAAACTGACAGATTTCTTTGTCCAAATTGTTCACATTTCCAACGATCATTCAAACCAACCCCTTATGATATAATTTTAATCTATGTAACAGACCGCCAAAGAATATTTTGAAAATTGTTATTGCATTCTCCTTTTGGCCTATGTTATTATTTTATACAAATATATCAATATAAGCAATGACTGGATAAGTATAAAAATAAATTCTTTACAGAGAGCCGATGGTGCTGTGAATCGGTAAGAATATTTTTAGAAAGCTGCCCATGAGCTGTGAGCCGAACCTTCTTGAAGTAGGCTTTACCGTAGAATCGGCGTTAACGATAGCTAAGTGAGCTTTATGCTAACTAAGGTGGTACCGCGGGAACAGTTCTCGTCCTTATTTCAAGGATGGAGAACTTTTTTTATTGTAAAAAAATTTTAGGAGTGGATTAGGATGAGAGAGTTACTCGAATTATTAGAACATGATGCAAAAAGACCGGTCGAAGAACTCGCCGCCATGTTGCATAAATCAGAGTATGAAATAGAAGAACAAATCAAAAAGCTCGAAAAAGATAAAGTCATCTTAAGTTATAACACCTTGATTAATTGGGAAAAATTTGGTGATGACACCGTTACAGCTACAATCGAAGTAAAAGTTACCCCGCAGCGAGAAGTAGGCTTTGATGCAATCGCCGAACGGATCTATCGCTTTGATGAGGTCCGTTCCGTCTATCTCATGTCAGGTGGTTTTGATCTCCTCGTCATGATTGAAGGAAAATCCTTAAAAGACGTTTCTAACTTTGTAGCAACACGTCTTGCTACAATTGAAGGCGTGATCAGTACGCGCAGCAACTTTATGTTGAAACCCTATAAAAAAGACGGGGTTATTATCGACGATCAAGAAAAAGACCGTAGATTGGTGGTGTCGCCATGAATTGGGCATCTCGTATCTCGCCTTCTGTAAATGCAATTGCTCCTTCTGGTATTCGCCGTTTTTTTGATATTGCTGCTGAAATGGATGATGTGGTATCCCTAGGCGTCGGTGAACCAGATTTTATAACACCTTGGCATATTCGTGAAAGCTGCGTATATGGATTAGAACAAGGTTATACAGCCTATACTTCAAATCACGGACTTTTAGAACTTCGCGAAGAAATCGTAAATTTATTAAAAAGGGATCATGATGTAACCTACTGCCCTCAAAATGAAGTTCTCATCACTGTCGGTGTGAGTGAAGCACTGGATCTGGCTTTGCGTGCAGTAGTATCTCCAGGAGATGAAGTATTGATTCCTGAGCCTTGCTACGTATCTTACAAAGCTTGTGTTACACTTGCTGGGGGCATAGCTGTGGGCGTACCAACCACAATCGAAAATGAATTTCGTATTACCGCCGAGGAGTTAGAAAAATATCTTACGCCTAAAACCAAAGTATTACTCATTGGCTATCCAAACAACCCAACCGGCGCAATTATGAGCAAAGATAACCTAGCGCAAATTGCTGATTTCGCCGAAAAACACGATTTAATCGTTATATCGGATGAAATTTATTCTAATCTCACCTATGGTGGGGCAAAGCATACTTGTTTCTCTGCCTTGCCTCGTATGCGTGAACGAACCATTTTATTAAACGGCTTTTCAAAATCTTATGCCATGACAGGCTGGCGTATTGGTTATGCTCTGGCAAATCCAACCTTCATTGCTGCGATGACAAAGATTCATCAATATACCATGCTTTGTGCACCAATCACAGCACAAATCGGTGCTGTAGAAGCACTCCGGCATGGAGAAAAGCATATGAAGAAAATGGTCACTGAATATGATCATCGTCGTCATCTTATTTTAGACGGCATACGTAATATGGGATTAGAGTGTTTTGAACCGAAAGGTGCTTTTTATATTTTTCCTTCTATAAAAAACACCGAACTTACTTCGGAAGAATTTGCTGAAAAATTACTTCGCTCTGAGCGAGTTGCTTTAGTTCCAGGAACAGCCTTTGGTGCATGTGGTGAAGGATTTATCCGTTGTTCTTATGCCACTTCAGTAGATAAAATCTCAGAAGCTTTATCCAGAATCGAAAATTTTGTAAAGAAGCATAAAAAATAGCTGCAATATCCACGCAAAATACCGTTATAAAACGATCTTGTTTTATAACGGTATTTTTTATTTTAGTGCAATATTGATTTCTACGGCATGTCCATCTACTACCATTTCAATTACAAGATATTGCCCATCACTAATTTTCACTGTAAATCCATCACCGATTGTCAAGCTAGGTGTCGAAATATCAGCCTCAATTCCCAGAGTAGTTAAATTGGTCGCAGCATTTGCTGTTAGCATATTAGACAGTTCAGAAATCGCGCTTTGTGCCATTTCATCGAACGAAGCCACCGGCATACCGCACATCATCGTCGAAGCGATAAAACGTGCAGTTTCATCAGACATATTATATGCCACATTCCCTCGTATCTCTTTTGTTATACCAACTAAAACGGTAACGCCTAAACTGTCAGCCGCCTTATCCTTTACTGCAACTTTACCTCTGACAATATTCTGAAACCCCATTTGCGGCATTACTGTAGTCATTGCATCAATAAATGGGTTAACTAATTTTGCGTCCAATGTTACTCCCCTCCAGCGAATCCAATATTCATTTTTAAATCTCCAAAACTCGTACTTGCCAGCACATTAAAAGCAATAAGTTTTGGATTGACCATACTAAGCTTTTCCCCAATGATAATGCCTGGAGGTGTAATCCTTAATTCTTTATCCTTAAAAGCATCATTAATCATTGACACGCTATGCCCTGCAATAATATTCGCAGTCTCTTCTATGCAAGCGCTCGCTTCGTCTTCCGTAATCTCATCATCATCCCCTTTGGCAAGGATAATTCTTGCCAAACTATGCATCGTTTTTAAATCCGTATGTAAAATAATTCGACCTACCGGCATTCCAGTAAGACCAATCAAAATTCCAATTCCATTGATTTCTATCTTCTCTTCTTTTGCAATTTCGGCTGTAATCTTACAATGCACGCCTGCCAAACTAAATAAATTTTTTTGTATGACCTTCACAAAAGCTTGCACATAAGATTCTTCTAGTCGTTTGACCGTAATCTCATCGTTTGACTGGCAAACCATAATTAAGGTGTCAATCAGATCATTCGGCGACAAGGGTTTTTGTAAGAATGAACGAATGCCAATTGCACGGCCTTGTATCATTAAACTCGTATCTTTCATCGCACTAATCATAATGATTTTTGCTTGTGGATTTATCGTTAAAATTCTTTTACTGCACTCAAGTCCATCAGCATCCGGCAAATTCATATCCATTGTAACTACATCCGGTTGCAATTCTTGATATTTTTCTACAGCTGTTTCGCAATTCATTGCATAACCACAAATTTCGAAATTTGTTTTCGACATGATTCCATCTAGCATCATATGACTCATTTTAGAATCGTCAACAACCAATACACGAACTTTTTTCACATACATCACCTTCTTGTATAATCAGACTCAAATACTTTGTTGTATTTATATATTTATACAAATGTGACAAAAGTCCTGCAAACGTCACTTAAATAATAACATATATTACCTCATATTTTTTATAAAATAACAAACCCAGTATGCAGCATTTCAGCTGTATACTGGGTTTAAAAATCATCAAAGTATCTTTTAGGGGAAGATATTCTTGCTCATTTTTGGTCAATAATTGCGATATCGCCTGATTCGCCCGTACGGATTCGTATGGCATTTTCAACATCATAGACAAATATTTTTCCATCACCGATTTTTCCTGTTTTTAATACTTTTTGTGCCACATCCAAAACCTTTTCAACAGGAACTTCACACACGACAGTTTCGACTTTTACTTTGGGCACTAAATTAATCGTATACTCCTGACCTCTGTACACTTCCTTATGTCCCTTTTGTAACCCACAGCCATAAACTTGGCTTACAGTCATTCCCGCGACACCAATTGCATTTAATGCCTCTTTTAATTCCTCGAGTTTCCCCGGTCTCGTTATAATATCAATCTTCGTTAGCTTTCTCATCATACAACCTCTCTTTATATTCTAAATTTAATCGAGCTTATATTGAGCAGTCCGCCAAACCCAAATTTATCGTTTTTTATCCTGCCAATCGTCTTACAAATCAAAAACTTTATGCACATCCTATTCTAGACTTTGCCGTCTACTAGAAAGTTACATTTTTACGTCTTGACCTCCAATGACTGGATGGCCAGCAATAATTGTTTGTCCGTATGCACTTTCACCATGCCCGCTAAGATCCGTACCAGCGATTTCATCAGCTTCATCCACTCTAATTTGCATAAAACAGCCAATGAGTTTTACGAGGATGAAAGTACCGACAATCGCAAAAATCCATGCAGCTACTACCGAAATCAATTGAATTACAACCAAATCAGGATTGCCGTAAAAAAGGCCATCCGCACCAGCTTCATTTACAGAAGTAGTTGCCCAAAGTCCAGTTGCAATCGCACCCCATGTACCACCAATGCCATGTACGCCAAAGGCATCCAAAGAATCATCGTAACCAAGTTTTGCTTTTAGAACCGCAACAGAAAAATAGCATACTACACCACCGACAAGACCAATCAAAACCGCCGGTAATGTCGTTACAAATCCAGCTGCAGGCGTAATCGCAACTAACCCGGCAATACAGCCGCTTGCTGCACCAAATAAGGTAGGTTTTCCATTATAGATCCACTCAGCAAAAACCCAAGATATCGTTGCAGCCGCAGCAGCAGCTTGCGTAACAACAAAGGCACTTGCAGCTAAACCATTGGCACCAAGTGCACTCCCAGCATTAAAACCAAACCAGCCAAACCACAGTAATGTCGCGCCAAGAACAATCATTGGTATGTTATGCGGTACAATCGGTGATTTTCCATAACCACGTCTCTTGCCAATCATTAAACAAAATACTAGCCCAGAAACACCAGATAAGATATGAATGACAAGACCGCCTGCAAAATCAAGTGCACCTAGTTTTGCTAACCAGCCACCGCCCCAAACCCAATGCGCCATTGGATTATAAATGAAAACTGCCCATAACAAAATAAAAACTAAAAATGCCGGAAATTTAACTCTTTCAGCAAAAGCACCCGTAATCAATGCCGGTGTAATCACTGCGAACATACATTGAAAAGCCACAAAAGCAAATTCAGGAATCGTGCCATTCTCTAAAACCGTAGCTACGCCAATTCCAGCCAGCCCAACTTTATCAAAATTACCAATCAAGCCTGAAACATCACCACTAAATGTTAAAGAATAACCAAATAATACCCATTCAACAGAAATAAGTGCAACAATAAAAAAGCTTTGCATAATCGTGGATAAAACATTTTTACTTCGTACCATGCCGCCATAGAAAAACCCAAGACCCGGCGTCATAATAAATACCAATGCCGCACTAATTAGTACCCAAGCAGTATCTCCTGCATCAATTTTCGCAGCAGCTTCTGCATCTGCAGCAAAAGCCACAGGAGCCATCATGCACACGAGCATAACCGAGGTTAAAATTGTAGACCATAACTTTTTCATCTTAATACCCTCTTTCCCCTCATAATTTAAACAAAATGAAATAAAAAAAATAAACGTCTGAGTTTAAGTAATCTATGTATACACACATCGTATTACCTAAAATCTCAAGACGTCATTGTCTCTTCAAACAAGATTCGAAAATAGAAAAAGCCTCCGCAATAAAATCTGCGGAGGCTTCATTGCCTCAAAACTATCTTGTTGATGTTCCTAATTATATACAGGATGTTAAGTTCTGTCAAGTTGCATACATGTATACATGATTACCTATTTTTGATAAAACATTCTGCCTTTTTTCTCTCTATTTGTGACCCGATGGATTGAATAATCGGCAGATGAATATTGTATTTCATCGCAATCAAGCGTGATAGTGTCGTTACGATAAAGGCAACATACATCGCCAGCTGCAACGAAACATGCGGATAAATATAATAAAAGCATACAGAACCTACCAAAGACGCAACAGCATAGATTTCCTTACAGAACACTCCGGGAATTTCCTGTATGAAAATATCCCTGATTACGCCGCCACCGACACCGGTAACCACTGCAAAAAAAGTAACAGACAACAAGTTGTTCAGCCCAAAATCAATCGCCATATTTGCGCCCGCCACAGTAAAAGCCCCTAAACCAATAGCATCACATACTTGAATCGTAAAATTAAATTTATCAATGGATCGGTGTATTGCCATCACAAAGACCGCGGACATAATACTGATTATTACGAACTCATAAGCTCTAACCGCGATCGGTGGCGTATTGCCTATCATAATATCTCGCATCAGGCCACCGCCCATAGCCGTTGTCACTGCTAAAATAAACACACCAAAAATATCAAGTTTTTTTTGTATTGCTGTTAATGCGCCAGCCATTGCAAAAGCAATTGTTCCAATAATATCAAAAACAAACATAATGAAAAATCAAAATCCTTACTTCTATAAATTGTTTTCAGCCGTATAAAGATCGCACAGATCGACTTCGATCTAGAAAAGATTTCAAATAACCTCTTTATTTCCTCTTTATCGCCTTATCATGTATTGTAACATAACAATAAACATCTCACAATTTATTTATCCCAAACTAACTCAAATCATAGAGTCTGCATTGCACAACGATTAAAACGTCCTCTATTTATTGCTTCACACGTTCCAAAATCGTTCTTGCCACATATACACCACTTGCACCCGCTTGTGATAAACCGCGTGTCACGCCAGCACCATCCCCAATTGCGAAAAAGTTTGCAATTTTCGTCTCTAATTTTTTATTAAGTTCCAATCTAGCACTATAAAATTTAACTTCTACACCATACAATAATGTGTCATCATTTGCCGTTCCCGGCGCAATCTTATCTAAAATATAAATCATTTCTATAATATTATCCAAATGACGTTTCGGCAGTACTAAACTAAGATCGCCAGGCGTTGCTTTTAAGGTAGGCTTTGTAAAACTTTTTGCTAAGCGCTGTTCATTCGTACGCCGCCCCTTAATTAAGTCACCAAATCGTTGTACCAATACCCCTCCACCAAGCATATTAGAAAAAGAAGCAATGCGCTTTCCATATTGATGCGGTTCATTGAAAGGCTCAGTAAATTTGTTACTGACTAGTAACGCAAAATTTGTATTCTTGCTATGCATCCTTTCATCGCGGAAACTATGTCCGTTCACTGTAACAATGCCATCCGTATTCTCTGCTACAACATACCCTTTTGGATTCATACAAAACGTTCGCACTAAATTTCCATATTGTTTGGTTCGATAGACCAGCTTTGCTTCATATACTTCATCCGTTATATGTTCAAATACAATCGCCGGCAATTCTACTCTTACACCAACATCAACCTGATTATTCAGAAGCTGCAACCCTAATGTTTTACATTGCTCCGTAAACCATTCTGAACCAGCTCTGCCGGGTGCAGCGATTAAATACGCTGCCTCTATAGACTGCCCATTATCAAGCTCTAGGGTAAAACCATTTGTCTTCGGCTTTATATTTTCTACAGTCGTCTCAAACAGCAGCGTAACTTTTTCTCTCAACACTTCATAGATTGCCTGCAGCATTTTCAGATTATTTTCTGTACCGAGATGACGCACCTTCGCATCCAACAAATGTAAGCCGCAAGCAATCGCCTTCTTTCCCAGCGAGCTGTTGCTTGTACTGAACATTTCTTTCGGCGCACCATAAGACAGGTTAATTTCATCCACATATGCAATCAATTCTAAAATCTCATCGTCAGATAAATATTCATTCAGCCAACCGCCAAATTGTGCCGTAAAATTATATTTACCATCCGAAAAAGCACCGGCCCCGCCAAAACCACGCATGATGCTGCATGGCTTGCAGTTGATACAATGTTCCACCTTTTTATCAGTAATTGGGCAATGGCGCTGATAAATATCTTTACCAGTTTCAATGATTGCTACTTTTAGTGTAGGTTTTTTCAACATAAGTTCATACGCAGCAAAAATTCCTGCTGGGCCACTTCCTATGATTGCTATATCAAAATTATCATGCATCTTTGCAGCACTCCTCTCGACACTATGCCATACACAATTTTATTATAACGTATACTCTTCCTATTATCTACCAGCGGACAATAACATAAACGAGTTTATATACGGTTATTGATTGCATTCCGCATACATTTATATGTATAATATGAACTATCTTTATAAATTGGAGGAAGTATTTTATGTTAACCGAGAATTTTTATATTATATTGGCCATTGTTCTTTATCTAGCGCTTATGATGGCTATCGGCATTTATTTTTATAGACGTACAAAGAAAATGTCAGATTACATATTAGGCGATCGTCAGCTTGGAGCCTGGATAACCTCTCTAAGTGCCGAAGCCTCTGATATGAGTGGCTGGATGCTTATGGGATTGCCGGGTTATGCTTATGTTGCCGGACTTGGTGCTGGATGGATCGCACTTGGATTGGCAATAGGAACTTATGCAAATTGGAGGTTCATCGCGACGAGATTTCGCAGATATACGGAAATTGCCAATAATTCTTTAACAATGCCCGACTATTTTCAAAATCGTTTTCACGATACATCAAATTATTTAAGAATCATTTCCGCTGTATTCATTCTGATCTTTTTCATCATCTATACTTCTTCTGGCTTTGTAGCCGGAGGAAAACTATTTCATACAGTCTTTGGTATACCTTACGAATACGCTTTGATTTTTGGAGCTTTTGTCGTTGTATTTTATACGTTTATCGGTGGATTCCTCGCTGTGTGCTGGACTGATTTTATTCAAGGTATTATGATGTTCTTCGCCATTGTTGCAGTTCCCCTATTAGGTGCCTATGCCTTTGGAGGTATCACACCTACCTTCACTGCGCTCTATATGATAGATCCCGAATATTTTAATCCCTTTACAAAACAAGACGGCAGTATTTTCAGTGCAATAGAAATTATTTCTTTATTAGCATGGGGACTTGGTTACTTCGGACAACCACATATCTTAGTCCGTTTTATGGCCAGCAAATCCTCCCGCGAAATTAAACAAGCAACACGTATTGCGATGACTTGGGTTATTATATCCTTAGCAGCAGCAGTTCTCGTCGGTATGGTTGGCAAAGTTTTTTTAAGTACCGAACTCACTGGTTCTGATGTCGAAACTGTATTTATGTTAATGACAGATCAATTATTCTCACCATTTTTCTATGGACTCATTATCTCTGCTGTTCTTGCTGCTATTATGAGTACCGCTTCTTCGCAGCTGCTGGTAGCCGCATCTGCTTTTTCCCAAGACTTTTACAAAGCAATCTTTCATAAAAATGCATCTGACAAAGAATTGGTTTGGACGAGCCGCATATCGGTTCTCGTAATTTCTATCATCGCTATTATCATTGGTTTAAACCCTAATAGCTTAATTCTAGATATGGTTGCATACGCCTGGGCAGGTTTTGGCGCCTCCTTCGGCCCCGCGATTTTGCTTTCACTTTACTGGCGCCGCACAACACGCAATGGCATCCTAGCCGGTATTATTGTGGGCGGTGTTACCGTACTTATCTGGAAGCAATTTTCCTGGTTTGGTCTGTATGAAATCGTACCCGGCTTTCTTTTATCTTTATTATCTATTTACTTTGTAAGCAAATACGATACCCCACCCGATCAAAAAACACTCGACGTTTTTGATTCTGTAGACAAGAGTACTATATAAATGAGAGGGGGCCGCATTTTTAATGCGGCCCCCTCAGCGTGTAAACAAACTATGGACAGATAGGCAGCGGGTCGATGATAAGCACTCATCTGCGTCGTTACAGTAAGGTGCTGCGCGTCGACGTACGGAAGTACGACACCTTCACAACCCCTTATTACTGTGCCTAGCATTTGAGCACCTCTCACCAACCGGCAACCTATCTTCGTTCTAGTTTATAATTGAAACGAATTTCGTTATTTTCTAAGTTATCTACATAAATATATTATTTGTCTATAGTCCGAGCTGTCGCACTAAAATGCGACAGCTTTTGTTTTTATTCCCATATTCTACAGTAAAATACGTTCATGCCAAAAGGACATCCTCGTTTAATTGTACATTCAGTTTTACAAAAAAGTTCTTAATATAGCAACCCCATATCGATTTATAGATATCGAATGTAAATATAGATACTCGATAAAACAATGGATAAGAGCATCAATGGAAAACAGATCATCATATAACGAATGAACGAAAGATGATAGCCTCTCTGTTCTGCCATTCCGGCAACAATAATATTCGCACTTGCACCAATTAAAGTCCCATTTCCCCCAAGACAGGCACCTAAAGATAGTGCCCACCATAAAGGCTCTAAATTATCAAATCCTAATACGCTCATTTCACGAATCATAGGAATCATCGTTGCAACAAAAGGTATATTATCAATAAACGCGGAAGCAATTGCGCTCATCCACAAAATCAACATCGCTGTAAACGTCACATTTCCCTGTGTTAACTGCATCATTCCAGCGGCAATTTGCCCAACCACACCAGTTTCCACCAATGCGCCAACTAAAATAAATAATCCAATAAAGAAAAATATCGCCAACCATTCTACCTTACAGAACACTTTTGTGAGCATTGCTTCATCACGTGCAATCGTAATCGCCATCAAAAAACTTGCACCGGTTAATGCTGCCGTTGCAGTCTCAATATGTAATAAACTATGCACCAAAAACAACATCATAGTCAACGCTAAAACTGCTAAACATTTTTTCAACAGCGGCATATTTACAATTTGATTTTCTTCTCGCATTGCCATAATTTTTTCTTTCAGCTCATCCGTTGTATGTAAACTTTGACGATACACAATTCTTAAGATTGCCAATGTTACAAACTCAATCACAATGCAAATCAAAGTAAGATTTGATAAAAATGTCATGAAATCAAGCTCAGGTACCGCGCTGCCAATCATAATATTCGGTGGATCACCAATCAAAGTTGCAGTACCGCCAATATTTGCTGAAAGGATCTGCGCGATGAGGAATGGTTTCGGAGAAACTTTCAATTGCGAAGTAATACTAAACGTTACCGGCACTGTCAGCAAAACAGTCGTAACATTATCCAAAAAAGCCGAACAAATCGCTGTAAGTAGACTCAGTGCTACTAAAACCTTAAACGGCTCTCCCTTTACTTTTTTCGCTGACCAAATTGCTAGATAATTGAATATCCCCGTTTCACTCGTAATATTGACAATAATCATCATGCCAATTAATAATCCAATTGTATTAAAATCAATATAACGAAGTGCAGCTTCTTGATTTAAGACGTCCAACAAAAGAATCAAAACGGCACCTGTCAACGCGACCACTGTGCGATGAATTGTCTCTGACACAATCAGTGTATAAGCAGCGATGAAAATAACCACTGCCAATATTGCATTACTCTCCACAACATTCACTTCTTCCAAACAATAAAATTTCTTCTCTATACCCTCAAAACGAATTTTCTTTCTGCAGAAAAACGTATCATCTATGGCACACCCACGTAAAAACAATAAAATGCTTCCATATAAAACATGGCTAACCATATCAAAGCACTTATGCTAGATCCGTTAGCCATAGAATCATACTATTTATTTTTTTTCTTGCTTGCAACCGCTGAAAGTACAATCTTCTTTCCTTCGCGTGTTACTTTCAGATCATACTCAACTAAACCTTCTTTAAATAAATCCAGCTTTAAGTCCAATAAAGCCTTCCCTATTTTTTCTTGAAGTTCCTTTGTCAAAAAAGCTGTTGATAAATCTTCTTTTTCTTTTTTCTTATGTATTGCTGGTTTATCTTCTATCTGAGTGTCGGCTTCCAGAAAAGTATGCTCAAATGTTTTTTCTTCTTTAAATCCAACAAACATTTCTTTATCACTTAAATTTTTTGGTATCTTTGCCATACGCTTCCCCTCTCTCCCTCAAAAATTCATGGGAAAGTTTCTGCCGGCAGAAACTTACGCTTCTCGAAAAATTTATATTTAACTTTTATTTGCTTTGGCCCAAGAATCACGCAGTCCAACAATTCGATTAAAGACCAATTTCTCTTTTGTAGAATCCTTATCTACACAAAAATATCCCTGACGTAAGAACTGATAACGTGTACCTGGAGCTGCCCACGCGATACTTGGCTCCACCATACAATTTGCAATCACTTCCAAGGAGTTTTTATTAATTGTACGCATGAAATCAGCAGTATCCGTTTCTTCATCTTCATTTAGCAATAAATAATCATATAAACGTACTTCCGCTTTTATGGAATGTTTCGCCGAAACCCAATGAAGTGTTCCCTTTACCTTGCGTCCACTGTTTCCCTTGCTGCCGCTTTTTGTATCCGCATCATACTTGCAGTGAAGTTCTATGATATTTCCATTTTCATCTTTGATAACTTCTTCACATTGAATAATATATGCATTTTTCAGCCGAACTTCTCCACCTGGTTTTAAACGGAAAAATTTCTTCGGCGCTTCTTCCATAAAATCTTCTTGCTCGATATAAATTTCACGACCAAACGGCATATAACGTTTTGCTGTAGAATGCGGATGATTTTCAGCAATCACATACTCTACCTGATCTTCAGGGTAATTTGTGATGATAACCTTTAACGGATGTAAAACTGCCATAACACGGTCTGCACGATCATTTAAATCTTCACGGATACAATGTTCAAGCATTGCAACATCCACTAAACTATTACTCTTTGCCACACCAATCCGTTCACAAAAATCACGAATTGATTCTGCTGTGTAACCACGCCGACGAAGACCAGAAATGGTTGGCATACGAGGATCGTCCCATCCGGATACCACACCTTCTTCTACAAGCATTCTTAATTTTCTTTTACTCATTACACTATTTGTTAGATTCAATCTCGCAAATTCAATTTGCTTTGGTCTTGTATTCTGATCAAAACCAAGTGCTTCTAAGGTCCAGTCATAAAGAGGACGATGATCCTCAAACTCTAATGTACAAATCGAATGCGTAATGCCTTCAATTGCATCTGAAATTGGATGTGCATAATCATACATCGGATAAATACACCATGCATCCCCTGTACGATGATGTATTGTATGAGAAATACGATAAATGACAGGATCACGCATGTTCATATTAGGCGAAGACATATCGATCTTTGCTCTGAGCACACGTTCACCATCTTTAAACTCACCATTTTTCATCCGCATGAATAAATCAAGATTTTCCTCTACACTACGGTTACGATATGGACTTTCTTTGCCAGGTTCGGTTAAAGTCCCACGATATTCACGCATCTCAGTTGCTGTTAAATCACATACATAAGCTTTTCCAGCCTTGATTAACTCAATTGTAGCATCAAATATTTTCGGGAAATAATTCGATGCATAGAACATCCTGTCTCCCCAATCAAAACCTAACCATTTGACATCTTCCTGGATGGAGTCCACATACTCTACGTCTTCCTTAGTAGGATTTGTATCATCAAACCGTAGATTGCAAAGTCCCTGATTATGCATCGCTAGTCCAAAGTTTAAGCAAATTGATTTTGCATGACCAATATGTAAATAGCCATTTGGTTCCGGCGGAAAACGGGTATGAATACCTTCACTATATTTTCCATTCTTTAAGTCTTCATCAATAATGTTTTGTACAAAATTTGAAGTTATTGCAGTACTCTCTGACATAAAACTTACCCCTTTATGATTTATCTATTCACTTCAAAAGTAATCCTAAGTTATAAAATATTCCAATATGTAATTAAATATACAAATAGTTTATATTCGTCTTTTTATTACATATTCCTTCTTTATACTAGATTTTAGCCTAAAAAGTGTTGCTCTGATAAGCTGATTCTTGTTTTTATATACGTATTTAAGTTCTCAATCCCCTTTTTTGTTATCTCATTTTCAGGTAAACACTTTATAATATTCTCAATATGTTTACGCGCAAGCAATTGGCGAATTGTCCAAGCAAAATACATATTATATACCCAAAGTAATCTTACCAATTTACGATCATCCTGCGTTTTGATATCAGAATAATCACATTGTATTCCTTCTAAAAAACTTTTCATAAATTTATCACTATATCCGCTTCCGTCAGAAGGAATCAAAGTTGGTTCAAGAACGCGATAAATATCTAATTTATCCGCATCACGAATTATTTTAGCAAAAAGATAAGCACGTTCATTCTCTGTATTCTGTATTTCAATCGCGTTATGATTTGCAATCGCGAACTCAAATATTTCACGATCCTCCGAACTCAACTGACGCAGTAAAGTTAAATTCTTAATTTCTTTCAATCCAAGTAACGCATGATTCTCTGACAATCGATCATTAAAAGTCTGATAAATACTATATTGTTTAAATCTTCCGATATCATGAAACAAACCTATGATCATTGCTAAGATTTCATCATGTGTACTCAACTTCAGCACTTTGGCAAGCGATTTGCAATTTTGAATTACATAGTTCGTATGTTCTTGCTTTAGTATAATATTTGCTTGAATATTTTCTTCTGATGTATAAAATGACTGAATATAAGACTCTGTCCAAACAAGCATGTCCTGAAACAAATCTTTCAATACTTACACCTCCCACCATATACTCACCACAGGGATTTTAGCAATGTGAATATAAGGGGCTTTCACACTAAAATAAAGTAACTTTTCTTTTCGTACCTGGTCTTTTCCGGAAAGCTACGTTCCGAAGGATGAAAAATAATCGGCTTACGTTAAGAAATCCGTTTGTTTGAGCGAAGCGAGTTAAGGATTTTAGTAAACCGGTTATTTTTCAAGTAGCTTGGAGGTTTAAGGCCTAGCTTTTTGGTTCTTTTGGGCAATGCCAAAAGAACATCTATTCGCTTATTCTTCCATTAAGATTTTTATAAGTACAAATCTAGATGCAACAGCGCCCGTTACGAGCGTTGTATGCCTATTTCTTTAAACGATCAAATACGATATCTTTAATGACTTCTCCGGCAATAATTAAACCTACAACAGATGGCACGAAGGCGATACTTCCCGGACAATCGGCCTGTACCATTTCACCTTGCTCATTTTTCATCATTGGAACCAATGGTTGTTCTTTAGAATAAACGACTTTTAACGTATCAATGCCACGTTTTTTTAATTCACGGCGCATGACTTTTGCCAAAGGACAAACCGATGTTTTCTTTATATCAGCAACTTGAAACCTGGTTGGATCTAATTTATTGCCTGCACCCATGCTGCTGATCAACGGAATTTTGCGTTCCGTTGTCTGCACCGCCAAATCAATTTTTGCGGTTACATTATCAATTGCATCCACAACATAATCTAAATCATCTTTCAAAAAATCATCTGCCATACCTGGTAAGTAAAACTCTTGCCGTACCTCGATCTTAATATCAGGTGCAATCGCAAGCACACGCTCGCGCATAACTTCTACTTTCGATTGACCGACAGTCAAAGTTGTCGCAGGAAGCTGCCGATTCACATTACTGATAGAAATATCATCTTTATCAACAAGCACTAAATGCCCCGCCCCAGAACGAGCCAATGCCTCTACAACAAAACTGCCAACCCCTCCGACTCCAAACACCATGACTTTACTGTTTTTAAGTTTTGTAATCCCTTCATTGCCTAATAATAATTCTGTTCTTGTTAATCTATGTTCCATTTCTTATCACCTACATTATTAAAATTACTGTATTCTTTGTCATTGTATCATAAATGTCAGCGCCAGCAAATTTCTCTCCAGCCCAATTGCCCGTTTTTTCTATAAAGTTCCCATGTGCGTTATGATTACATAGTATAATAATAGCTTCAAATCTTTATACACAAAAAAGAAGGTGAAAAATTTGGAACCTTATGAAAATCCCGAACTCATTGACTGGGATGAAACAATACCCCCGAACAGTCGAGCTTTTGGCTTTTTACCCATTTTTGCACTTGGCTCATTATCAAGCGCCACTCTGCTAAGCGTGAGCGGTGGAAATTTCAATTGTAAACCTCGCTGGCGAGATTACTATACTTGTTCACCCAGATATATCTGTTATCCAAGGCCTTACTAATTAGCATGGCCCTCCAGAATACTTGAAAAAAGACCAACTTACTAAAATCCTAAACGTGCTTCGCTCAAACAAACGGATTTCTTAACGTAAGTTGATCTTTTTTCATCTTTCGGAACGCATCTTGCCAGAAAGTCCGGAGAACGAAAACAAAAGTTCCCGAATTTTTTAGCTGACAATCCGTATTTTTATAAGATTATTTTACAAACATCAATCCATGCATTACTTTTTGCATAAATAAAAAGTTCATCGCAAGTTAACTCAATTGCACTATTACTGCTGCCACAGGCAGGGAATATTGTGTCAAAACGCTGCAAAGAAACATCTGTATATACTTTTGTACTCGGATGTTCAATTGCAAATGGACAGACCCCGCCAATCGCATGTCCCGTTAGCTCAATTACTTTATCAGCGTCTAACATCTTTGCTTTAATGCCAAACTGTTGCTTAAATTTAGCATTATCGATTTTCATATCACCAGCAGTTGCTATCAAAATACAGCCGCCGTTTCCATCATGAAAAGAAATTGTTTTCGCGATTCTTGCTGGAATTACACCGGCTGCTTCTGCAGCCAACAAAACGGTCGCACTGGATTGTTCAAATTCTATAACTCTATGCCCCGCATCCCATTGCTTCAAATAGTTTTTTACTTTTTCTACTGACATTGCTTCATTCTTCCCTCTATTTTGTTTTTAATGTAAATATAGCTACTTCAGCCGGACATCCTATCCGGAACGGAAACCAACTGCCTGCTCCGGTGCTGACATACCCATACTGCTGCTCTGTTTTATACATTCCACGCATGTATTTATATCGTACAGGCAATAACGACTGACCCAAAATTGCAATCTGCCCCCCATGCGTATGTCCGGTTAAAGTAAGATCAATCCCCTGCTCGTAAGCAGCATCAATACACCCGGGATGATGGCTCAACAAAACCTTTGTTGCATCAGCCGGTACGGCTTCCATTGCCTGTTCTGTCATATCCTTGCATTTCTGAATTTGTGCTTGTCCTTCATCCGCCCACGGGTAATCTACCCCAAGAAGATAAAGTGGACGCTTCGCCTCGACTAATACTTCACTACGATTTCTCAATATCGTAACTTTACTCGCATTTAATGCTTGTTCAATTTTCGCGAAATTTCTAAAATACTCATGATTTCCCCATGAAAAATAAATGCCCTTCTGGAATGCCGGTGCATATTCATTCAAGACGTCGACGGTCTGTTCTATCACTCCAACTTCATCAATCAAATCACCCGTAATAACAAGTACATCTGGGTTTTCTGCCTTAAGCCGGTCTAAAATCAATCTAAATTTACGAACAGAAAAAAACATACCAATATGGGCATCGCTGATTTGTGCAATTTTAAAATTTTCTAAAGATGGATCCAAATTTTGCAAAAGAATATCGTGTTTTAATACTTCTACCTGTCTACTTCCATAAAGTGCTCCATAGGAACTCATGCCTACAGAAGCCAGCGGTAATGAAACCGCAATGCCTTTAATCAATCTACGTCTTGTCATATCTACCTCCACGGTTTGATCACTAAAAAATTTGGAAATAGCTTTCTTTACGATATAACAAACTGGCAGCAACAACAGTACAAAAATTTGCGACATAAACCAAATCACAGTTACCTCTACAAATATGCCCGAAAACGAGTACATATCAAATCTGCCGCGGCCAAAAACAAGACCAATAAAAGCAATAAAATTCAAACACCAATAGATCTTTTTAAGTTTTACTTCGCGATAGAATGGAAATACTCGCATTGCTAATGTAATAGACAAATAAGAAATCAACATCATAACTAGCATAATACTAAATAAAAAATAAATTGACGGACCTTTCACAGTGACCTCCAGCATTATAACATTATTTTTATTATGTTCAAAATAAAAAAAAACATCAAAGAATTACATATTTTATTATATAGCAACTTAAACAATCTATCATCAAAAATTTCAAAAAAAGAGAATCGACCAAAGTCGATTCTAGATTGTGAACTATAATTTTAGTGTATTTTTTAATGTTACGTACTTGTTTTAGATTAAACTTCACCACGTAGATGAGCCAGTTCAGCTTGTTTCTCACAATAATACCATCTAACCGAATTACCGATAGCACAACGGACTGCATCTAGCTTGCCTTGCTGGGCAAGTTTCTTTAACCTACATGCATCAAAACCACTGACTGATAAATAACTTGCGGAAATGAAACCTCCCCTTTTCAAAAGACTGCGATAGCTGCTGCTATCCTTACGGTCCATTTCAATGTTTTTTATTGCCATAAAAGCTCCCCCCATCAATCTATGTGAGATAAATTTACAGCTCAACTGTGATGACACCTACATTATAATACATTATTGTAAATTTGTACACTATTTTTTTACTTTTCCTAGTTCCTGCTTAGCTTCATATACTGATGCTTTGATACTGAATGACATAAAGAAAAGTACCCGCTGATAAACATGATCCAGCAAAGTACTTTTCTTAAAAACTTCTCTATTACATTTTAAATCTACCAACAAATTGCATCAATTCTTCGGACAGTTTCGCCAGTGCCTGCCCAGAAGACGCAATTTCTTCCATAGCAGCCGATTGCTCTTCCGTAGCAGCAGATACAGTTTGTGTTTGCCCTGTTGTATCCTTACTGATACGATCAATATTTTTTACCGATGCTACAATTTGCTGACTGCCATTTGCCAGCTCTTTCACAGTACCTGCAATTTCTTGAATTTGGCTAGATACTGCCAAAATATACTGATCTATTTCTTTAAAACTTTGCCCCGCATGCTGTACCACATCTGCGCCGACATGAACCTCTCTCGTTCCGTCTTCCATGGCAGCAACCGCATGATCGGTATCTTCTTGAATCTTCGCAATTAAATCGGCAATTTGTTTTGCAGCCTCTTGTGACTGTTCAGCTAACTTACGAACTTCATCCGCAACTACGGCAAAACCACGCCCCTGCTCACCAGCTCTTGCGGCCTCAATGGCAGCATTTAATGCCAATAAATTGGTTTGTCCTGCAATGCCAGAAATTGCATCTACAATTTGACCAATCTCTTTTGAACTTTCGCCAAGCCGCGTTACGACTTGCGCAGATTTTAACACCGTTTTTTCAATCTGCGCCATTTGATTTACAGCTTCATCCACCGCTTTGCTGCCCGCTTGTGCAGCTCCCGTCGATTTTGCCGACGTACCCGCAACTAAATTTATATTCGCATCAATTTGCTGAATTCCCGCTGACATTTGCTCAACTGCCAATGTCGTATGATTCACAGCTTGCGCCTGCGTTTGAGCACCATCAGCAACATCACTGATAACTGCTGCCACCTGATTAACTGCCTGCGCAGTTTGCTCAGCACTTGCGGTTAACTCTTCCGAGGCTGCCGCTACTTGCTCCGAAGAGTTTGCAACCCCCTGCATAAGGTCGCGTAAATTATGTAACATTGTATTAAACCCAACAGCCAATCTACCAATTTCATCTTGGCTTTTTATATCAAGTGCAGTAACCGTAAGATTTCCCTTTGCAACCTCCATAATCTTCTCCAAGATACTTTGCAATGGTTTTAACAGACGGCGAATAAAAATAGTTGCGGCAAACATCACTACGATCAGTGCCAGTAATGAAACAAACAACGTCCGATAGGTAAGTGTTTGACTTATTTGTTCCATAAACGATGTTGGTATCTGAGATGCAACCATACCAATGACTTTGCCATTTGCACCAATCAAAGGACCATACGCAACAGTATACGCTATTCCTTCTACTTGGTTCTGCCCCAAATACGTCGTTCCCTTTGTAAGTACTGTATCCACAACATCGGCTTGCTCTAGCAGCATGCCCACGCTTCTCTTATCTTTTTGATCGGTAATCGTAGATGCTACACTTTCATTTTTTAAATACAACGTGAAATCAGCACCCAGCATCTTCTTCGCACTATCTACAATCTCATTTTGACTGATCACATAGCCCGTAGAAACTACACCAAGTAGAGCGCCGGCTTCATCATAAATTGGTGCGCCAGCGCGCACAGAAAGTTTCACGACCTTCCCTTCTTCAATACCAACAAAAGGAGTCCCTTTGATCGCTTGTGCTACATTCATTTGATTGGCAATACTATCATCCGCTTTTGGAATGACACCTGGCTCATGCGTCCGAATCAGCGCATACCCTTTCGGATCCGTAATCACCATATAATCCAGATGGCCTTCCTTCATTAAAGGCGTCGTTATCGAAAACAAAGCTTGTCTATCCCGTCGTTTAAGCGCATCTATAAGCTGTGGGTGTTTTGCAAGCGTGTTCGCATGCCCTAACGCGTTGACTTTATAAATATCAAATAACTGTGTAATTCCATTGTAACGTTCATTCACATTCTCATAAGCATCTTTTTGCAAATAATCCCGCGTGGTATAAATCGCAAACCCCGCGATTAAAAGAGCACTCATTAACAGACTTATCACAATCCCCAAAATAATTCTAAATTGAAGACTCTTGCCAGCAATTCCTGTAAAATCCCTTTCCCCGATAGAATACTTCATATCGTAAAACCTCTCCTTATTTTTAGGAATTATTTTACTTGCTCATAAACTCCATTATTAAAAGCCTTGCCATTTATACTTATTCAATTGTTAGGAAAAATCTTTATCTGGCACATTCACCAGTCTGACCACACATGATTTTTAAACCATGTTCCAATTCCGGCAAAATAAATTCCAAACATTCACGCACCGCTTTTGGACTTCCCGGCAAATTTATAATCAAAGTTTTATCTTTAATCCCGGCAACCGCACGACTCAACATTGCCCGCTTTGTGATTTGAAGGCTTAAGTAACGCATTGCTTCCGGTATGCCGGGTACTTGCCGCTCTACTACAGCCAATGTGGCTTCCGGCGTACAATCCCGCGGTGAAAATCCTGTTCCGCCAGTCGTTAAAATCAAATCAACCTGCGCTTCACACAAAGCCTGCATTTTTTCAATCAACAACTCTTTTTCATCCGGCAATATCGTATAACTATGGGTGACATACCCTTGCTTTTGCATAATTTCGCAGATCAGCTTTCCGCTCAGGTCTTCACGTTCTCCCCTTGACCCTTTGTCACTTGCAGTAATAACAGCTACTTGAAACATAGAGTGCCTCCTTTATTCAACGATTTCCATAGCATCATCTACAGCGATGGTTCCTTCGTGAAGGATTTTTACAAAAACACCTTCACGCGGCATAATACAATCGCCCATCGTCTTATAAATTTCACAATGTGCATGACATTCTTTGCCGATTTGCGTAACTTCCATTTCCACATCATTGCATTTTAATCGCGTTCCCACAGGCAGCGTTTTAAAATCAATCCCCGCTACCACCAGATTTTCACCAAAATCACCATGGATAACTTCCGCACCTTTTGCCCGAAATGCTTCCACTTTATCAAAGGACAATAAACTCACCTGACGATGCCAATTCCCTGCATGTGCATCACCAACCAATCCATGATTCACCTGAAATTCGCCCTGAAAAACATTGCGTTTTTTCGTTCCTTTTTTTTCACTCATGCATACTGCCATAACGCGTCCCATTTAAATGTCCTCCTATCCCCCAACTTGAAACATCTTGCGTTGATCTGTCTTTGCAGTAGTGCCGCAATCAAAAGCATGTTCAAGTGGTTTTGAAAATATATTTTTTTCAATACTATTTTTTATAACTAAATCATCGGTATGATTTCTCAGCAGTTCTCTCAAATCTATTCCTGTATCATATTGCAGACACAATTTTAAAAATCCATTTGCAGTCAAACGTACACGATTACATTGACCACAAAATTTATGATGCACGGCTTCAATAAATCCAATTTTGCCTTTAAATCCTTGAATCGAAAAATAGTTTGCCGGACCATTTCCTAATTTTCCATCCCAAGGAATTAATTTACCGTAGGCTTTAGAAATTGTTTCGCGTAATATTGTTTTATCAATCGCGGTATAATCGGTTGCCATGCCAATTGGCATAAGTTCAATAAACCGAACTGCAATCGGATAATCCTTTGCAAAAGATGCAATATAAGCAATCTGATCCCCGTTGATTTGGGCAATTGGCACACAATTAATTTTTATTTTATCGTACTTCAATTTTACCAATTGATAAATTCCTTGCATCACTTTTTCTAATTGATCCCGCCTCGTCAGTTTTTTAAACTTTTCTTTTTTCACCGTATCTAAACTGATATTAATACCATCAACACCAGAACGAATTAATTCTTCAGCCATAGATGCCAGCAAAACACCATTCGTCGTAATCGTGACCTGCTCAATGCCTTCAACTGCCTTAATCTCCGCAATTAATTTACATATATCTAAACGAACCAGAGGTTCTCCCCCTGTAATTTTCACTTTTTTTATACCAAGCGAAGCAAAGATACGGCATAACCGGATGATTTCTTCATAGGACAAAACATCTTTGCACTTAAATTGTTCTACCCCTTCTGCCGGCATACAATACACGCAGCGTAAATTACAACGATCCGTCACAGAAATTCTTATATAATCTATTGTTCGTCCAAATTGGTCAAGCATAGTTTCCGCTTCCTTTACATGAATCAATTGTGTGATTTAGAAAATCACCGCTTTTACCGCCGGATTTTTGCACCAAGCAGACATTTGCGATTCTCATCGTCTTATCCAAGGCTTTACACATATCATAAATCGTTAGCAAAGCCCCTGTTACTGCAGTTAAAGCCTCCATCTCAACGCCCGTTTGACCATTGACTTTTACCGTTGCAACTGCCTCAACTGCCAATTCTTCCGGAAGCAGCGTAAAATCCACACTGCATTTGGTAATCAGCAGTGGATGACACATCGGGATTAAATCGCTGGTTTTCTTCGCTGCCATAATTCCAGCAACTCTGGCAACACCAAGAACATCCCCCTTTTTAACACTGCCTGCACAAATTGCATCATATACCATTTGATTTACAATAATTTTTCCTTTGGCAATCGCAACTCTATGCGACGCACTTTTCTCACTCACATCCACCATAACGGCATTACCCTGTCCATCAAAATGTGTTAATCCACTCATCCTTATGCTCCCTACAATTTTATAATTTCGACTTCTGTTCCACGCATAATTGCCGGCGTTCCCGGTGGAATATCAATTAAGGCATTGCAACCGACCGCTGAAAACAAAGACCCCGATGAATGATTTTCAGAAGGAAGATATACCTTTCCTTCTGCATATTTTGCGCGAATAAATCTCCGTCCCGCGCTCTTTTTCAAAAAATCATCCTGTAAAATTGCAGGAATACGCGTGTACGCAATTTCACGCTTGCGGCTTAACTTTGCCAAGACCGGACGTACCAGCAACTCAAAAGTGGCTAAAGCAGCAAATGGATTTCCTGATAACCCAATACAAAGTTTGCCTTGATATACATAGCTTAAAATTGGTGTCCCCGGTTTCATGTTGACACGCCAAAATAAACGTTTCGCCGGCAGACACGCAATCACATCATGCATAATATCCTTCTTGCCTACGGATACACCACCCGTAGTCAGAATTAAATCGGCTTCACGCACCTGTGCCTGAATCACCGCTGCAACCGATTCTGCACAATCTTCAACCATACCTAAAACAATCGGCTCCACACCAAGCTCTTTTAATCGTGCTGCCAGCAGATATAAATTGCTGTTATAAATTTTTCCCGTAGCCAATGCTTCTCCCACATCGACCAATTCATCACCCGTACTGCAAATTGCAACTTTAATTCTTTTATAAACCGTTACAGTTTGCTGCCCAATACTTGCTAAAGTAGCAATATGTGCAGCCGTAAGAGATGAACCTGCCGCAACTAATAAAGTCTTTGCTTTAAAGTCTTCACCTTGAAAACAATAATTTTCGTGATGCTGCATCGGTTCTGTAATCCAAAGTTGATCCCCATCTGCCTGTACATCTTCTTGGCGTACTACACAATCACAAGGAAACGGTATCGGCGCGCCAGTCATAATGCGTACGGCTTGCCGCGTCCCTACTTTTCCCGCGAAAACATGTCCCGCACAAACTTCACCTACAATTTCCAATTTAACAGGCATCTCTTTTGTTGCCGTGGCAGTCGCTTCTGCAATAAAAGTATAGCCGTCTAAGGGCGAACGATCAAAAGGTGGATTGTCAATTGGAGACCAAACGTCGTCAGCAATTACGCGCCCCACACCATCCAATAAAGAAACCGATTCTGTTACTCGCGGTGCCTTTACTTGCTTTAAAAGAAGATCAATCGCTGTTTCTAAGTCAATTCCTACCATCTCTTATCTAGACCCCCTTGCCAAAGCTGCAAGCTGGATACGTACAAACAGGACATTCAAGGCAGAGTCCGCCATGACCTAGTTTCATCAATTCCATCTTTTCTATCTTTTCGCCGGCGATAACGCGTGGCAGAACCAAATCAAAGATCGTTGTTTTCGCGTACATTACGCATCCCGGCAACCCCATAATCGGCAGCTTACCTTGATAATACGCAAGCAAAAACATCGCACCAGGCAGAACAGGCACACCATACGTTATCATTTGTGCACCGGTTGCTTTTATCGCAGCTGGCGTCATATCATCCGGATCCACACTCATCCCGCCCGTACAAAGAATCAGATCCACGCCACAGGCAATCAGCTCTTCAATCGCCTTCGTAATCTTGTCTGGATCATCGTTAACAATCCGATGCTCTTGTACGACAGCACCATAACTTTCTAACTTCTGCATGAGAACAGGTGTAAAAGTATCTTGAATTCTTCCATAAAAGACTTCATTCCCTGTCGTAACTACGCCTGCCTTCATCTTCTGATAAGGCAGTAATTGAAAAATACTTTGTTCTCCGGCAATCTCTTTTGCCTTCTGTACTTTTTTTTCATCAATTACCAGTGGAACCACACGCATCCCAGCCAGTTTATCGCCCTTCTTTACCGGCGTATGATTATGCCTTGTCGCGATTGTGATTTCATCTAGCGCATTGATTGCATGCAATTTATCTACATCTATTTTTAAAACACCGTCACAAGCTGCCGACAGCTCAATTTTGCCTTCTTTCACCGGTGACGCAATCATATGGTCACTCTGACAGATTTCTCGTAAAATCTCAGCTGCCTCATTTTCGTGCAGCATACCTTCCTTCTTCTCCCATACATAAAGATGATCTTTTCCTAATGATAAAAGAACCGGAATATCTTCTTGGGTTACAACATGTCCTTTACGAAAACGTGCATCTTTGGTTACACCTTTAATAATCTGCGTAATATCATGGCATAGCACATGACCAACAGCATCTATTGTTTTTATACTTTTCATTTTATAAAACTCCTCATTTATCAGATTACATAGAAAAAAGCTGTTTTTCTACCTCAATTGAGCACGCGAAAACAGCTTTCATATAAATTATGAAATAAGCAAATCTCCTTCTCAACTTAGGAAGGCAATGGAATTTCTCCCATTCCCCTGTGAATGAAATTTCATTCAGGCGCAATACCTTAGGCAATCAGCCCTTAGACATTTTTGCACGGAGCACATATGAAATTATAAACTATCACTTTATTCAAATGCGAAAATGCCTATTTCTATTGAAATCTAGAAGTTTTATAGAACAAAAACAGTCACTCAGATGGATGTTACACGTACACGAATAAAATTAATAGATCGACTGCAATTTTTTTATACGTTTTTGTTCGCATTTTCGGCAAATTGTATAAATTCCTTTTATAATAGCACCACATTTTTCACAAATCGTCAAGTGTTTTTGCAAGATACTGACATATTCTTTACAAAAAACATTTTCCAATGTGCTATTTTTATCGGAAATTTCTAAGGATTTTTGCGGACAAACATGTTGACAAACCCCGCAGCCACTACAAGCACTCTGTTTGTGCTGCAGCATCATCCATTGATTTTTTTCATCTTCAACAATTCGCATCGCTTGCTTCCGACAAGCCCGAACGCAAACACCACACATATTGCAGTCCTCGGTTACTTTTGCTCCTTTAAAAAGGGGCGCAGCGCCCCCTTTTACCTGAGGCAGCTTACACTTCAATTCATCTATAAGTAATTCCCTAAAACTTAAAACTTGTGCAGTTACGGGAAGCACTTCACCAATCGATTGCTTTGCTTTCGTAAAGAAGAAATTTAATAAATCGCGTCGATTTAATTTTTCTGCAACTTTTTTCCGTTCTCCTAAGAAAACAATTTGTTTGATACCCACTGCGGACAAAAATGCATTCACCTGTTTCACCATTCGCTGTACATATACAACTGCATTTGCATTACACTGACCACATTCCGCTTGATCAAAACAGAGGATCACTTCTGCTTGGATTGCTAAATAAGCAAGTTCATATGGATCAAGCTTAGCCAAACAAGCGATATAGCCATCACATTTGATTTGATTGCAGAAAATTTCCAGTGTTCCCTTTTTCATTTTTAAAGGATACCGCTGCTGCTCTTTCCATGAAAAAACTTGCGCAGGACATTTACTGAAACACAAACCGCACGCTGTACAATTTTGCTGAATTAAAATCTGTCCAGACGGATTTATCTCAATTGCCTCATGTGGACAAATCTCTTGGCATTTTGTACAATGCATATCCCGCATCCGCTGATTTACACAGGAAGATTGTCTGACCAGCATTTCATCTACGCCCATATCTTACACCTTCATTTATAAATGACGACTCTACTAGACTGCCCATTTGCTTAATAAAAAATTTGTCCCGCATATAGCATATAAAACCGCAGCAACATAACACCAGTCAGTACCAATACAGAATTCACTAACAATGTCCCCACTGGAACTGGTGCACTTTCGCTTTGTTCATAATGATGTAACGAAAATGCAATCACAAGCAACGGCCCAATTAAGCCAACGCCAATAATGCCAAACCAAAACACTTTTGCCCAAATGCCGATCGTTAATGCCTGATGCCCAACAACTGCATACTGTCCGCCCATGTTAAACAATCCGGTAAACATGACAAACAAAATGAATAACTCGGTTGGTATTAATTTCGTATCCAATGAAAGCAAATATTTTAAATTGCTTTCTCGTACAGATTCTTTAAATACCGTAACACTTAACGCAATGCAAGCTGCTACACCGGAAGAAATACCAGACACCAAGAACAATACTGGAAGCAAAGGCACATTGAGCAAAGGTTTCGCCACCAACGCCGACAATAAAAACCCGGTATAAGCCGCAATCCCCAATGCAAGCACCACCATAATCCAGTCAAACCATCTGCCAGCCTTTTCAAACCATTCAACAATAAAAAGAAAAGGTTTTACCGCCCATGCTGTTAAAGAATACTCCAAAAGTTCTTTTTTAAAGATAACAACACCAAAAATCGTCATGAAAAGAGAATATATGCTTAATAAAATAACACCAATTGACATTACAGAGTTTAAATTAAAATGCAGCATCAAAAGCCAAAAACTAAGCGGTTTACCCAAATCTACAATTAACAAAGCCAGACCTAAACTAATCGCCGGCAAAGCAATCACTGCGCCAGCTTTCATAATCCCATCATAACCTTGACTTAAATTCGAGCGCCATTTTACTAAAATCGCTGATATCAAAGCACCCGCACTAAGTCCGGCTAAAAATAGATACACAGCAATCTCCCAACCCCAAATAATTTTGGTATACTGTGCCATACTTCCCCAAATTTGATCCATTATTTTTCACCTCCGTGCCGATTTGGAATCACAATGAGCTTCGGATTGGTATGCAAGGATTCCTTATATTTTACGGTGAATTGTTGCTTGATCGCTTTACAGATCGCACTATTTTGATCATTTAAATCACCAAAGACAAGTGCTCCCGTCGGACACATGGATACACAAGCAGGCTTCTCCCCTTGCTGCACCCTGTTTTCATAACAAAACGTACACTTATCCACAGCACCGGTTTTAGGATCCAGATAACGTGATTGGTACGGACAGGCAGCAATACAATAGCCGCAGCCGACACATTTTTCTTCATCTACCATGTTAATGCCTTCTTCATTTGTATAAGAAGCCCCGGTAGGACACACAGGTACACATGGTGCATCATCGCACATCACACAGGATTGACGGTGAAAGTCCATACGTAAATTGGGAAATTCTCCTTTTGGTCCTTCAATTCTCACTTGCAGTCTATGCACGTCATCGTGCACTTTATTTTCAGCCCGACAGGCAATTGAACATGCTTGGCACCCAATACAAGCATTGCTGTCATATAGCATTCCATATCGTTTATTTGCCATCTTTCTTCTCCCCTCCAACTACACTAAATTTTCTTTATATCAATACCTGCCGTATGCAAGGACATCGCACAAACTGGTGCAAATGCTGTAGGCAACATAATATTAGAATTCGTTCCTTTTTTATGTGCACGTTTCATTTCCGGTGCCACTCTGCCAAATCCAAAATACGTGAACGCAGAATCCGGACGAATTCCCTGACTCACCAAAATCGTCGCAGGCTGTTTACCAAACTCCGAAGAAATCTCAACCTTATCCCCATTCTGTAAACCACGTTTTCCCGCAGTCTCCGGATGCATCCACAGTCTATTTTCCGGCATCAATTCATTCAGCCAAGGCACATTATGCGTATGCGCATTCGTGTGTACGGCAACTTTTCCCTGAATAAAATACAGCTGGTCATCCTCTTTTAGCTTCACTTCACGATATTTTGGCACCTCACGCCCCGGGAATAATTCTTCCACTTCGCTAGAAGCCATCTCCATCTTTTTACTTGGTGTTTTTAAGCTTAATAGTGGACTCGGAATGATGCCCTGCTCATTCACTTTAGATGCCGCTGCCGGAAATTTTTTCACAAAAGCTGCCACCGATTTTGGATCACGTAAATATACAGAAGGCACCCCAAAATCAAGAAAACCTTTTTCTTTTGCCTTTTCTACTAAATCTTTGCGTCCGCCCATTTGTATGCGTCTCATTTCTTCGATGTCTTTCCATGGGAAATATGCACCCAAGCCCATTTTTTCAGCAAGTTCTTTGAAAATCTGCCAATTCGGCTTCGTATCATATACTGGCTCCACCGTCTTCTGACGCAATGTATATTTCGGTGCTCCGCCAGAGGCATCATTAAAGCCTTCATCGCGCTCTAAGAATGTACTTTCCGGTAAAACAACATCTGCAAAATGTGCTGTATCTGTAATATACAAATCAGAGACAACGAGCAAGTCCAATTTTAGTAAAGATTCTCTGACTCGATTGGTATTCGATTGACTGATCATCGGATTATTCCGATAGACAAACCAACCTTTGATTGGATATGGTTTTTCCGTTAAAATCGCTTCCGGCAAATAGTGAACTACGCCATCACCTTTCGGTATAAAATAGTTTTGATGCCCCTTGACACCTGCACCATCTACTCGCTGTTTCATCTTTGGAAATTTAGGAAGTTTTGGCGATTTAATGGTCGGAACCACTTCACTGCCAACCAATTTATTTATCATTGCAGCATTCTTGCCAAAGAATATCCCCCCTGGGACTTCACAATTGCCGATCAGCAGATTTACGTTAATCGCAGCTCTTCTAAATTCAAATTCTTCCGGTGTAGTGCCTGTGCGCCACCCCCAGTCAAGTGCTGCTTGCGGGCTGGCAGCTGCAAATTCTTTCGCAATACGTTCAATATCTTTTGCCGCTATTCCCGTTTCTTTTTCTGCCCATTCCGGCGTGGTTGTTTCAACAGAAGCTTGAATTGCATCAAACCCAACTGTAAATGTATCCACGAATGCTTTATCATACAATCTATCGCGAATGATTACGTGTGTCAGTGCCAAAATAAACGCCAAATCAGTTCCAGGTTTTATCGGATGCCATTCCGTTGCCTTCGCGGAAGTCACCGAAAATCTAGGATCAATTGAAATCAGTTTCGCACCTTTTCTAAGTGCATTCATCAGTGAACGCGCTTGTGAAACATTGATCCCTTCAAAAAGATTTCGGCCTAATGTGATTAAATATTTTACATTACCATAATCAACATTGACTGAATTCGTACCAAAAACAATATCTCTGGCAACAGTTCGTCCAAACGGACAAGTCGATTCATGTGTAAAAGTATTGGGTGAACCATATGCATTTGCAAACGTATCCATATATTTTTTATGAATCCCGCCACGACACGAAAATGCCATCGACTCCGGACCATACTTCTCTTTTATTTCCGTCATTTTTTCTGCTATATAATCATACGCTTCCTCCCAGGAAACTTCTTTCCACTTATTTTCGCCACGCTCACCTTGACGAATCAATGGTTTTTTTACCCGTTCCTGATCATAGGTTTGAGATAAAGCTGCGGCACCGCGGGCACAAAGCGTTCCCCCTGTAGAAGACCATTCCGGATTACCGGCAATGAAATCAACCTTACCATCTTTTACGCTGACTTCCATTGGACAACGTGTCGTACACATTTCACAATATGTACGGATCTTTTTTCTCTCCCCTTGTTTGCTTTCATCCGCTGCAAACAAAACGTTTTTTTCTAAATTGCTCGCCATTGCTACCGTTACGGCAGTCGCCCCAGATAACTTCAAAAAAGTCCTGCGCGAAATATTCTTTTTCATTTTCAAAACTCTCCCTCCACTTTATTCCGATTTAGCAACTTTTGAAGCCTTATCCTTTATTTTTTGAATTCCCATCGTTGTTGCTAAACTCGTGTAGTCCGACATATCATTCGGAACAAGCACAATTCCCCCTCTTTCTTTTACACTTTCATAGAGTAAACTCATAGATTTTAATTTAACCGCGATATCATTTTCCTCATAAATTTTTGCAGCATTCACAAAATTTTCAGCAATTTCACATTCTGCCGAAGCAAGAATAATTCTCGCTCTTCGTTCACGTTCTGCCTGCGCTTCTCGTGACATAGCATCTTGCAGCGCTTCTGGAATAATAACATCACGAATTTCCACCGATTGTACAGCGATGCCCCAAGCTTCAGTTCTTTGATCAATCATGTTCTGTAAATGTATATCAATATTTTCTCTTCCAGCCAGCATATCCGATAACATCGTCTTTCCAATCACATCTCTAAGGGCTGTTTGTGCTGCCCATGAAACAGCCTCCAAATAATCAGCGACTTCTAATGCTGCTTTTTCAGCATCCCATACAACCCAAAATAAGATCGCATCCACATCGACTGGTACATTATCCTTTGTCAACGTCTGCTCTGCGTTAAATGCACTCGCATGAATCCGCTGGTCAATCCAATATGGAACTGTATCAATTAACGGAATTGTAAAAAACAAGCCTGGGCCTGCTAACCGGTGAAATTTTCCCAGTCTTAAAACCACGGCTTTTTCCCATTGCTGTGCAACTTTCAATGATTGTGAAGCAATAACCGCCAAAATAAATCCGGCAACAATCCATAAGCACTCATCTTGTACATATGCGTAACGGAAAAAGCCGGCAAAAACTGCCAAAAATATAACAAATGGCAAAAAGGTTTTTGGCGTATTTGATTTCTTGGTCGAAATTTTTATATTCTGCTTATTTGAAAAACTCTCCATATCTCTAGCACCTCTATTTTCTATCTTTGATTTTATTTGTTAATCTTTCTATAATGTACGCTTCAGTAAATCCTAAAGATAATGTCGTCTTGATAAACTCCTCCAAAATTTTATCAAGTTCTTTCTCTTTTTCATCATTCTCAACCCCCGTTGGAATTGCACATACAAAAGTTCCTCGCCCTTGCTGGGTTGAAATGATTCCCTCTCGCTCTAATTCTGAATACGACCGTGCCACCGTATTACTGTTCACCCTTAAATCCACGGCCATTTGTCGAACAGTTGGCAATTTTGCACCTTGTACATATACGCCTGTAAGAATTAGCAGCTTTAGCCCTTCTTTTAGCTGAATGTATACTGGCACACCACTCTTTGTATCTATCTTAATCAGTAAAACCACTTCCTTTGAGCGCGAATCATCTATAAATACACATGATTATGTAGAATTATCTGTAAAGATTATAACATTGTATTAATGTATTAGTACAATATTATAATCTTATTACAATTTATGATCGCAATAAATAAATCTAATTGATGGATTTTTTTGTACTGTGCATATTTTTATCTGTAAACTCTATGAAACCAGCCAAATTTATTCCCATCCTATCACTTATCAACAAAGCTACATAAATTTGCACAAACTTTTGTTGATAACTTCCTTTGTTCGTTTTTTACACGAATACAAAAACTGCATCCTATTGGTTTATTTCTTCATAAATCGCATATACTACTAAAAAAACAAAGGAAACATTATGAAAATAACAGCTTATCTTAACTGGATTTTGATATTGACATCTTTTTTAACAATTTTAATACTTACTTTACTGGTTTTGGCAAAACCTATTTTTCGGTTTGCAACAAAAAAAATAACCAATCATGCCTTAAATCTTTTACTTACAGAAACCTATACGAAAAATATAATCGAAATACTGCCCTCTTTTAAACGTTTTTCTATTCTAAATTTTTTAGAATTAAGCCTGCGTGCAGAAGAAGGAAAAATCATCAATCGCCCCCTTGGTTCCGTTAAACATTTTCCGGGCTATGATAACTTAATGTTCAATCCGCGCCAGCTTACAAAACTTTCACTTCCATTTGATACACCGATTGATATGTCTGTAACCATAGGTCCAAATGTACAAAAGCCTATGACGATAAAAATCCCCCTAATGATTGGCGGCATGGCCTATGGCTTATCCTTAAGCGAGGAAGCTAAGACAGCCTTAGCCAAAGCATCAAAACGATTACATACAGCCACTTGTTCTGGCGAAGGTCCTTTTCTGCCCGCAGAGGCAGCAGAAGCTGGCAAATTTGTTTTACAAATTTGTCAATGGTCGTGGGGTGCGAGAACCAACGAACAAATTCAATCGGCTGCTATGTTGGAAGTCAAAATGGGACAAGGTGCGGATCTAGGCACAACGACCATCGAAGCAGCAGACTTTGCCGGTAAAGCGCAAGTACTTTCGGGATTAAGACCAAATGAGAATGCAGTCTCTCTACCGGCACCACCAGGTGTTGAAAAAAAAGAAGATTGGCCGGCATTTATGCAAAACTTACGTCAGCGAGCCAACGGAATCCCAATTGCATTAAAACTTATGGCAACAGACCGAATCGAAAAGGAATTGGCTTTTGCTGTGGAACTAGGCTTTGATGCAATCGTAATCGGCGGCGCTGAAGGCGGCTCTCATGGAACACCGCCAATTAAGCAAGATGACTTTGGTATACCGGGGTTAATTGCTTTAACACGTGCAAAACATTACTTAGGCGATAGACCTATCAGCTTAATTGCCGCTGGCGGTTATTTTACACCGGGCCAATGTCTGAAAGCCTTAGCCTTAGGCGCAGACGCCATTTACCTCGGCACTGTCCCTCTATTTGCACTGACACATAATCAAATCGAAAAAATACTTCCGTGGGAACCGCCAACTACATTGGTTTATTATAATTCTTCAACGAAAACACAGCTAAACATAGAACAGTCAGCAGTCAGCGTAACAAATACCTTTACTTCCATGATTTTGGAAATGCAAGAAGCAATGCGTGCATTGGGCAAAGCCTCCTTAAAAGAACTAAGTTCTAATGATCTCGTTGCCTTAGACAGCTTCAGTGCAAAAGCGGCAGGGGTCAAACGAACCTCATTTTTAAGATAATAAACTGACGATGCCTCACACCGCCAACACAATAGATAAACTGCATAGCAAGTATTCAATCATTCACACTGCCGCTGTATCAAAAGTTCTGTAAATAAAAAAGAAACTCCTGAAAATTCAGGAGTTTCTTTTTTATATTCGCTAAATCATAACCAACAAACGCACGCGCTTGCAACTCAGATTTATTACATTTTAAGGTACATGGTGCCGAGGACCGGAATCGAACCGGTACGGATATTTCTATCCGCGGGATTTTAAGTCCCGTGCGTCTGCCAGTTCCGCCACCCCGGCATTATAAATGGAGCGGGTGAAGGGAATCGAACCCTCGTGACTAGCTTGGAAGGCTAGGGCTCTACCATTGAGCTACACCCGCATGCAATACTTAATTGCTTGTATATGTTAACATAAAAATCGCAGCTTGTAAATATAAAAAATGCAGAAATATAAATAAATTATCTTCGATTATCCAAATAACCGGCTGCAAGATCGGCCATATGGAGTAATGTTACAATTCTATGTTGTTCCATTGCTTTGGATAAAGATTGTGTTGTCGTATAATCTGATCCTGAAAAACTTCCCATATGCCAGCGTATCGCCATGATTTCATCCAAAGTCAGCGCAATAAATTGCTGCAGCATAATCACTGATTTTTCTCCGTGCCCCAACGGAACTGTATCATCAATTCGATAAAAAGCAACTTGTTCCCAAACGCCTTTTTCATTTTTTCTGTTACGATAATCAATTTTGTAAAAATTCACCTTACATATATCATGCAGTAAAGAAGTAATGATAACACTTGCTTCACTGATATCATCCAATTCATACATATGACAAAGTTTACTCATATGATCGTATACATCAAGACTATGTTCCAGCAAACCGCCTTCATACGCACCATGATACTTCGTACTCGCAGGTGCTGTAAAAAAATCTGTTTGGTTTTCTAAATAGTTTATAAAATTTTCTATGCCATCGCGATTCGTAGAACGTAATAAACTCAAAAACTTTTCTTTCAAAATCGTCACCTCAATCAAGTTAATAAAAACTTATTATATCATATTTATTTGCAACTTTTATCAAAAATTTTGCAATAAAATATACTATATCCAAATACCTCTTTTTTATTACACCTTGATGAACACTCGTAAGAAATCATAAAAATCACGTCTGCTTAATTGATACATGAATTAAACAGACGTGATTTTTTCATGCTTATATTTATTTGCTGGACTTCTCTACATCGCCCTAGTATGAATTTCTGTTATAATCTGGCCATGTCTGTCATCACTTAAATCATACAAAAACTTAATAACTAAAGCCGCACAAAAAATCGTAACCGCCGGATATAATAACAATAATCCTTTTATCCCTAATAAGGCTGTACCTGACTGCTGTGCATTCGGAATATAGCCAACTAAAGAAAGCCCTATTCCCGAAGCAAAACCCGATAAAGATTGGGCAATTTTACGAGAAAAATTGAAGAATGAAAAAGTAATACCTTCTCGTCTTTCACCTGTTTTCCATTCGCCATAGTCAATTGCATCAGATACAAATGCCCAAGTAATTCCATTCGGAATACTGATTCCAACGAAAGCAATACTTGCTAAAATTGTAAAAGTAATCAGATCTCCAGGAATCATAAAATTAATTAAATCTGCAATTGTACTAATTGCAAAACCAATTAAAGCCGTATTCTTTTTACCAAAACGTTTTGCTAGCCTAGGAATCAAAGTAATTCCAAGACATGAACAACCAATTGTGATGAAACTAATATAAGGCATAAAACTAATATCGCCAAGATTATATTGACAATAATAAATTAGCATTGCGGATTTTATATTGTAAGCAGAAATCGTAAATAAGGTCATAAAAATCAAGATTAGAAGTGGCTTATTGGTATATACAGCCCGTGCCATGGCCTTAAATGAAAATTGTTTATCCGCACTTATTTTTTTCGCAACCACAACTTCTTTACAATTTTTATAACAAAAATAAAAAGCAATCACTCCGATGCAAGATGTAAGCGCTACTACAGATGGCCAAGCAATCTGTGGATTATCAAACTGCTTAATCAATGGAACAACAATAACACTCGTAATAAGCAAAGCGCCTAATGAACCAGCTTGCCGCCAGGAAGCCAATGAAGCACGATCCAGCGGATTTTGTGTCATTGCGGCACCAAGTGCCCCGTAAGGTACATTCGTGAAAGAATAGCCAACCCCCCACGCCATATAAGTTAGATAGCCAAAAATAATTTTAGATGTGGTCGACATCTCTGGAGATAAAAACACAAAAATAGATAAAACGCCTAATACAATACTGCTGAGAAACATAACTTTTCTGAATTTCCCCTTTTCAGCGTCATCCGGTCTTCCATCAATCACAGCGCCGGCAATAGGATCCATAAAAGCATCAAAAATCTTTGTTATTAAAAAAATACTCCCCGCAGCAGCCGCAGGTATCCCAAACACATCTGTATAAAACTTAAGTAAATAAATTTGCCCCATATCAAACATAAAACCATTACCAAAATCCCCTAGACCATAAGAAAACTTTTCCTTTAACGTCAACCTTTTTTCTTCAGTACACATCAAACATTAGCCTCCTGGTTTTTTCTAATATCGATTTTGATTTAAAAATAAATTCTTGTACTGTTATGATTATTCTGATTATTTTGGTACGATATGCTTCTCCAATTTGGAACATTACACTTCTAAAAATCCCACCTCCAAGCCCAATTACTTAATTAATTTAATTAACTTATTTACCTGATAGATTATTCTATAAAAACCTCAAATTTCCTCCTAATAAAAAGAAAAGCTAGATGTATACAATCTAACTTTTTTGTATTCACCCTAATTTTATTGCTCTTTCCCCATAACAGAAATCATTTTAGAGTTCGGCGATCTTAGCAAATTGGTTAACGCCAAGGCACACGCACCTATCACACCCGAATTGGCACCTAAATTAGAAATCATGACTTGTGTGGTTTGTCCAATTTCAGGGAAAACATGTGAATTTAAAAAACTACGCAGTTCTTTAATGAAAAAAGGAGATTTTATTGCCAATTTTCCGCCAAGAAAAACTTTATCCGGATTGCAGATATTGATCATACTTGCTGTTACTACAGCCACATGCTGTGCCGTCTCACGTAATAAATTTCTAGCATAGGAATCTTCCAAATCAGCGGCTTCCAAAATGTCATTTATTTTAAGATTTTTATCCGCTTGTATAAACTTTCTCTTTAAAATATCACTTTCTGAAATGGTTGAGATCTCAGTTTCTACTCTTCTCAATAATGCAGGAATTCCACAAATCGCTTCCAAACAGCCACGATTACCGCAATTACATAATGGTCCATCAGGCATAAGAACCGTATGCCCGATTTGTCCGGCATACCCTTGTGCACCTTGTACAATTACATCATTCATAAGAATGCCTGCACTAATCCCCTCACCAAGATTAACATAAATGAGATTTTTGCAATGCACTCCTCCGCCAAACCATTTTTCCCCCAACGCCGCCACTTTAGAATTTGTATCAATGAAAACCGGAATATGAAATGCTTCTTCAAGGGAATGCTTAAGCGGATATCCATTCCATTTTTCACCAAGGTTCACAGCACGCTTCACTACGCCAGTATCAGACTGCACAATGGCAGGAAACGCGATTGCGATACTAAGAAAATTCTTTTTCTGATTTTCCTTACTCGCAAAGACTGCCCCTAGCTGTTTTTTCAAGGCAGCAATCGCGGTATCAGGATCCTTCATATCAATAGAAAATGATTTAATTTCACGGGGAATATTTTCAAAATCAGCCACCGCCAGTGTAATTTCATCACTCGTAACCTCTACACCCAATACATAGCCAGCTTTTCCATTAAATTTCAGATGTACGGGACGGCGTCCTCCCTGTGATTCCCCTAGCCCTACTTCTTTTACAAATCCAATCGCAATAAGATCACGAACAATTCCTGTAACAGCGGCTGCTGTCAATCCAGTATGCTCAGCAATCTGTTGTCTTGAGATGAGTTCATTATCTTTGATTACATTAAGAATCGCCATTTGATTCATTCGTTTTATTGTTTTACTATTTCCTGAACTGCGCATATTTGTTTCACCTTTCCTACTATACTAAACAATAAATATTAAAAGTTTTGAAACATAGAGTGCAAACCGTTTTTGTTTTATACTATATAATTATATCTTTTATTCGTAAGTTTTAAATAGTAAACTGGAACAAATCTCTAAAAAAATTTTTCATTGGTTCGTTTATTCTTCTGTATCAGCACTGACTTGCTTTTCTGTCAATTCTTCTTCCAAATACCATTCGCCAAATTGATGCATCATCTCGAGAATCGGAATAATCTTTTTCCCAACTTCGGTTAACCCATATTCGACTTTAGGCGGAACTACCGGATAAACTTTTCGATAAATTAACTTATCTTTTTCCAGTGCTCTTAATTGCATCGTTAACATTTTCTGCGTAACATTGGGTAAATATTGCTTCAACTCACAAAATCTCAATATACCTTGACTTAAATGCCATAGAATCAAAATTTTTCTTTTGCCAGATAAAATATTTTGCACCAATACCATCGGGCAAACATTATGCTTATCACAATCCTTGCTACAAACAAGCTCTGTAGAATTTTTCAAATAATTCATCATATTTCTCCTCATCCAATAGTATCTTTTTCTATACTATATAACAAATAAGTGCCTACTTGCCACATAAATGTGAAAATGATAATCTTTTACTAAATAATAAAAGTTATTATTTTACATAAAACGTATTATACTATATATAATACATAAGATATCTAAATACGAATTTAGAAAGGAAAGTTTTTATGAATCACATAATTAAAGATCTAAACTTCTTTCTTTATCAGAAAAGAGATTACGCACTTTTGATTTTTCGTATTATTTTAGGCGGAATGTTTATCTGGCATGGCTATCCTAAAATAACAGGCGGCATTGAAACATGGACGAATCTAGGAAAATCATTAAGCGTTGTGGGAATCACTTTTGCGCCAGCGATGTTTGGCTTTTTATCTGGATTAAGTGAGTTCGTCGGTGGTATTTGCTTTGTTTTAGGTTTCTTTTACCGCATTGCAAGTTTCTTCCTATTCAGCAATATGATCGTTGCTTTTGGAACGCAAATGATTGCTGGTAAAGGACTTTTTAAAGCCTCACAATCATTAGAAGATGGTGCAGCTTTTCTCGCCGCAGTTTTTATCGGTCCTGGAAAATACAGTTTAGATGCAAAATTAGGCTTCCTCAATGATAAGAATCATTGAAATAATAATAATAAAAATAAAAAAATACGAAGAGGTGTATAAATGATGAGAAATTTTGAAGAAGCAGTATTAAATAGACGTACCATTTATCCAATTGATAAAAATGTTACAATTTCACAGGAAACGATTATTCAAAGCATTGAAACATTAACAGAAAGCGTACCTTCGGCTTTTAATAGCCAAAGTACACGCGTTCTTGTACTTTTCGGTCAGCACCATGATAAAGTATGGAGTATCGTCATGGAAACGCTTAGAAAAATCGTTCCGGCTGAGCACTTCGCTGCAACAGAAGCTAAAGTTAATGGCTTTGCCAACGGTTACGGTACAATTTTATATTTTGATGATACTTCCGTAACAAATGGTTTTGCTGAAAAATTTGCAGCCTACAGTGAGAATTTTCCAATCTGGGCAAACCAATCAAATGGAATGCTGCAATTTGCAATTTGGACAGCATTAGCTGATCTGGGATTAGGCGTTAATTTACAACATTATAATCCAATCATTGACGATGAAATAAAAGCAACCTTCCAGGTTCCAGCTACTTGGAAATTAATCGCGCAAATGCCATTTGGCAATCCATTAGAAAAACCGGCACCACTTGATAAAGTTGCGATTAAAGAACGTGTTAAAATTTTTAGATAAATTCATTCTGAAGTAATAAATATCCTCACCAATAAAATGAAACCTTATTTTATTGGTGAGGATATTTTATGTATGTTTCGTCCTGCAGTCTCTTAAAAAGCCCTTGACGTCTGCGTTCTTTTCTTATTTCATTTTCTATGTTTTACGATAAAATGTAATAATCGTAAAACACATTGTAAAACCTATCAATAAACGAACAGATTCTCTCTACTTTTCTCCTGCGTTTATAGGATCATAAAATATTTCTTTATCTTAAGTTTGTATTGCATATTTATAAAACATGGAGTAGAATCTCTTTATATGTCATTTTTGGATATTAAGGAGTTGTTATATTCGTGTTAGAAATGTTAAAAGTAATAATTCTCGGGATTGTTGAAGGTATAACAGAATGGTTGCCAATCAGCAGTACCGGTCATATGATTCTGGTGGATGAATTTATTAAGTTAAGCATCACACCAGCATTTAAAGAAATGTTTCTTGTCGTCATTCAGTTAGGTGCAATTATGGCTGTTGTTACACTCTACTGGGATAAACTTTGTCCAATTGCCTTTAAACGTGGTATTTACATTAAACAAGAAGTAATTTCATTATGGATGAAAGTCATTGTAGCAGTCATTCCGGCAGCAGCAATTGGCCTGCCATTTGACGACCTCCTAGATGCACTGTTTTATAATTACCAAACCGTAGCCATTACATTAATTATTTATGGAATTTTATTTATCATCTTGGAAAATCGTAATAAAAATATACGCCCGCAAGTAACAAAACTACATAACCTCAGTTTTACAAAAGCAATCGGAATTGGCTGCTTTCAAGTATTGGCACTGATTCCTGGTACGTCACGCTCTGGAGCAACAATTCTAGGTGCAATGTTGATTGGCTGCTCACGGGAAGTTGCCGCAGAATTCTCTTTCTTTTTAGCCGTACCGGTTATGTTTGGCGCAAGTTTATTAAAAGTCGTGAAATTTGGTTTTAACTATACGGCAGATGAAATACAAATTCTTATTGTCGGCTTACTATCGGCATATATTGTATCCGTTATCACCATTAAATTCTTGATGGCTTACATTAAAACCAGCGATTTCAAAGCTTTTGGTTACTACCGTATCATACTTGGTATTATCGTTCTTGGATATTTTCTCTTATCATAAGCGATTCTTGATGATCTAAATCTCGAAAAATATCGATAAGAAAAAGGAGCTATCGCAACAAATGCGATAGCTCCTTTTGTCTTCGTATCTAGCCATTACTAAAAAACAATTTTATGTTCACTTATCTATTTATAATATTTTACTTTATCCGCATCGTTAAATAACGCAATCTTTGCATAGATAACCTCTTTCATCGCTGCAATACATGGCGGATAGATCGCATTCGGTTCCCGTATATCGGAATCTTGCAGTAAAATTTCTCGACATTTTTTATAAAATGCATCCTTAATATCACTTGAAATATTAATTTTAGAGATCCCGAGTCTTACCGCTTCAGAGATTTCCTTATCCTCATTCGCTGACCCGCCATGAAGTACGAGTGGGATATCCACAATACCTCTTATTTCTTGCAATAAATCCAATCTTAACTTTGGTTTCATATCTTTGGGATAAATCCCATGCGATGTACCAATCGCAATTGCCAAGGTATCGACATCCGTCTTCTCAACAAATTCTTTAACTGCCTCCGGATTGGTATAAATGATTTGATCCGCTCCTGCCTCTCCGCCGTTTCCAGTGGTTCCTATTGTTCCTAACTCTGCTTCCACTGATACCCGCACCGGATGCGCCGCTTCAATGACCTTTTTCGTGATAGCGATATTTTCTTCAAATGACAATAAAGATGCATCGATCATAACGGATGTAAAACCACAGCGAATCGCCCGCATAATTTGCTCAAAACTTCCACCATGATCTAAGTGAATCACGCCAGGTATCTGACTTTTTATGATTTCCTCACGCACACTTGCAATGAAGCTATCTTCCACAAAGGATAATTCGTCGGGATGAATCGCGATAATAACAGGTGCCTGTTGTTCTTTGCAGGCTTCCATAACGCCTTTTAAGATCATGTTGCTGCTCGTATTAAAAGCAGGTACAGCAAACTTGTTTTTTTGTGCAACAGTTAGTAACTCTTTCATATTCATTAACATTTTTTTTAACTCTCCTTCTAATTCTTATTTTTAGAGCCGGATAATCTAATATAATGTCTTACAATCTCAATACTTTCTTTTTCCACATAATCAACTAAATCGTAATAATTAATATGCGGTTCTTGTTGCAATTTATCTTTCAAAGCATGCACATTTGCATTCATAAAATCACAACCAACATTGATTTTATTGATACCATGTTGAATTGCTTCTATAATATTTTTTTCACCAGAACCAGAGCCGCCGTGAAGCACCAACGGCATCTGCGTTAACTTTTTAATTTGGCTCAGCCGTTCAAAATCAAATTCCGGAATCATGTCCCCTGGATAATTCCCATGGGAAGAACCAATCGAAATTGCCAAGGCATCAATTCCTGTTGCTTTTGCAAATTTAGCGGCTTCGATTGGATTCGTATACATTGAATCTTTGGTAAAGGAAGCACCTTCCGTAAGACCAATACAGCCAATTTCTCCTTCCACACTTACCCCTTTGGGATGCGCATAATCGACGATCTCCTTTGTCATCGCAATATTCCCCTCTAAGCCAAATCTAGAAGCATCTACCATCACCGAAGAAAAGCCATCATCAATTGCTTTTTTTAAAAATAAAACCTCCTGCCCATGATCAAAATTTAACGCAACCTGAATATCGGTTCTGCCAGCTAAAATCTTAACAATCGGTGTAATGATCGCACTATCACAATGATAAAGCAAATGATCTTGAAAAAGATTGATAATAATGGGTGCATGCTCTGCTTCAGCGGCACGTATTACAGTTCGCACAGTCTCCAAATTAAAACAATTGATCGCCATCACTGCATAATGGTCTATATTGGCTTTATGCAGCATATCCCTCATAGAAACGTACATAGAATCGATCTCCTTCCTTGATTATTTAATATGAATGCCTGATAAATCAACCGCCTCTTCCAATTCGTCCTCGTTTTCAAATTCTTTTTCCACAGCATCCTTTTTCAAAGCAACAAGTAACAACGCAGTAACGACACTTCCAACACCTAATGCAATTAAGAATCCAATTGGATTTTGCATTGCCGGTACAATGAACATGCCACCGGATGGAACGGGTGAACCAACATCAAACAACATGATCAGACTACCACCGACTGCAGCACCAAACGAACAAGAAAAAATCACGCGTAGCGGATCAACGGCGGCAATTGGAATGACGCCTTCTGTGATCATACAGATCCCCATCGGAAAGGCAATTTTAATATTGTCCGCTTCACTTTTGCTGTATCTTGATTTTTTAATAACCCAAGATAAGGCTACACCAAACGGCGGAATCATTGATGCACAAATTTTAACCGCTTCCGGACCGTATACACCATTCATTAACAATCCGTCGGCAAATAGCGAAGCCACTTTATTTACCGGGCCACCAAAATCAAAGGCCGCCATGGCTCCCATAATTGCTCCGAATACTGCTTTTGAACCCCCTTGCATATTCACCAGCATATCAGTCAAAGCAAAAGACACTGCTGCAATTGGCCCGCCAATAACAAAAAACATAATAAAACCTACAATAATGGATGCTAATAGCGGAAGAATCATCATTGGCATTAATCCCTGTGCCCAAATCGGGACTTTTATCTTACGTTTCAGAAAATTAACGCACCACCCAGATAGATAACCACCCAACATTCCACCAAAAAATCCAGCACCCATTGCATTGGCAATCATCCCCATTAATAAACCTGGCGCAATCCCCGGTCGATCGGCAATGGAGTAGGCAATCGCAGCAGACATAACCGCCGGAATCAAGCCCATACCATATACCCCTAAAGTAACAGCTGCCTCCCACAAAGAATAAGAGCTCTTATAATCAGAAATCAGTGCCGGATTTCCGCCAGCGATATTACCAATTGCAATCAACAGCCCGGCTGCTACTACCAAGGGAATCATATAAGATATTCCAGTCATAGCATGCCTTTTCAATTCCAAACTTTTCAACATACTTACAACCTCCATCAAATTTGAATCTTTAAATTCCTAAATCCTCTTGAATTTTATTTAAGAGCGCTTTGGGAGATTTAATTGCAATATGTGTTGGGATATCTACAATTCTTTTCCCCTGAAAACGTTCTCTGCCGCCAACTTTTATATCTGATGCAATAATGACCACATCTGCCTCCTCGATATCTTTCGCCGTTAGTTCATCTTCAGTCCCTATCGTCCCCTGCGTTTCAATATGAATTGTATGATTTAATGCTTTTCCGGCTTTTATCAACTTTTCTTTGGCAATATACGTATGTGCAATCCCCGATGTACAAGCTGCAATACCTACGATTTTCATACTCATCCCTCCAAATTTTCATTCTCTTGACTGAAAATAGAAATAATCTCTTGGGGTTTTCTACTCGTTAACAATTTTTCAACAATTTCTTCGTCTGCTAATTTACCGGCGATCTCTCCCAACAACTTTATATGTACTGTTGTACTATCCACATCTCTTACTGCAAACAAGATAATGCATCGTACCGGATCATCATCTAAAGACTCCCATGGAATCGGTTGCTTCGTTCTCCCAATCGCCAACGAGGTTTTCAATACACTCTTTGATTTACCGTGTGGAATTGCAATTCCACCGCCAATCCCCGTTTTTCCTTCTGCTTCTCTCAAATACACATCTTTGATAAATCCCTCCTTCGAAGATAAAACCTCAGATTTCACTAACATATCTGCCAATGCCTCTATAGCTTCTTCTTTATTTGCTACATCTAAATCCAAATAAATTCGTTGTTCATCAAGAATTTTTGATATATCCATTTTGCCGTCTCCCTTCATTTTCATCCCATCTCACGGGTTAAAAAGAAATAAATTTCTTTTAATATAGTTTCAGATAACGCTTCATTATTTCTAATAAAAACAATCAAATTTACACGATCTCCGCCTTGCACATGCATTGCAATATGATGATTGCTTTCTGCACTTTCCCAATCTTTCTTTTCATAGATACATAACGTTAATGCATCATGCAGTACAATACAGTCCAGGCATTTTGCCTGTGCGATATCTTGCGCAAGCGCCGCTGCATTTATTGGATTTTCTAGAAACACTGACGGTTTTTCTTCCAATACAAAATTCTGACTTTCTTTCACAAGAGATGCTCGAATTCTCTTCTCGTCTGCTTTATTAAATAATGCACTCACATAAGCAATTGGCTTACGTAAAGAAACATTAAGCTTAACCGTTGATATGATTAAATCAATATGATCTAGCGCTCTTGTTGCTTCTAATTGCTTTGCTGAAATAACTTCTACAATATCCCACTCCGGAAAATGATTTTTCACGCGTTTCTCTAACAAATGTGACGTTCCAACGCCTGTAGAACAAACAATCATCACGCGTTTTTTACTTATTGCTTCTTCTATAGCTGCCTGAAAATAAACTGCAATATAACTAATTTCATCCTCACGAATCGGCGGCAGCTTATAGTTCAATCTTATTTTTAATACAACTAATTTTAGTAAAATCATCAATTCAGGAAATTCATCTTTTATTTCATCTAACAATGGATTTTTTATTTCAATTTTATATGCAAGACGATTCATCATGGGTTTTAAATGAAGGATCAAATCATGATATAAAGATTGACTAAACGTAAATTTCAGTGAGAAAATTTGAGAACTTAAACGAATCATTTCCGTAGCTATTTCATGTAAATTCTCATCAATCAGATGTGATCTTTCTGCACCAAAATCCTGTACACTGACGCCACCGGAAGACATCAAATACCGATAAATATAAAAAACTTCTTCTTGATTAATCTGAATTGCAAAGATCTGCTCTAATCTAGCGGCGATACCTTCGGACACTTTATAAAATAATGGATCGCAACTTTGCTCTTGCTCTTTTAACTCTGCATAAATTGATTTTCCGTTTTTCGTTCTATGAATTAAGATTAATAGATGGGTGACAAGATTAATATAATAAGGTTCCGTTATTTTATAATGTAAATCTACTTCCGCCTCTTCAAGGATTTTCTTTACTTGCTCCACACTATATTTACCAAAGTGATCTTCCAATTCCAATAAAGTTTCTCTATTGATTCTGAGATGCTCCAACTGAAATGTCGGACTTTTCGAACTAATCAGTATATTTAACATATCAACCATCGCTTTGCGTATCTCTAACTCAGATCCGACTAATTGTGTTCCCTGTGTATCCTTCTTAAGATATAAATGATACGCTGCAAGTTTTTCTTCAATCACTTTTAAATCATTCACGATGGATGTTTTGCTAACAAAATATTTATTCGATAACCATTGAATTGATATTTTATCTCGCATCCCTTCAAGCAAATCAAATAAAATTTTCATCCGTCGATGTTCTATAGATAAGTCCTGCAAACAAATTGGTTCTTGTAAAAAAATTTCTGCACTTCGTTTCTTTGTTGGTGCAATACGAACCCCTCTTCCAGCTACTTTTTCCAGTTCCACCCCATATTCTTCCAAGGTATTTAAATCATTCCTCACTGTCTTCGTTGAACACTGTAGGACAGTGGCAAATTTTTTAACAGGTTCAAAATCCTCTATCTTCAACAAATGCTGCAAAATTTGTTTTTGTCGTTGTTGTAAATCTTTCATTTGAATTTCCTCCCGTTTTCATTTACAAATTCAGCATACCATGTTTTGCTGGCTCCAAAAATACCAAAACTTTACCACAATACTAAGCACATTTTAGTATACAAAAGTTTCCACAACCACATATCCACGCTTAGAATACCATCGATGAAAAACCTTAACACATCGCAAACATTCCTACTCTAATAGAAAACTGGCTCTGCTAAAAAGCGGAGCCAGTTTTTCAATCAAAAGACAGATGCCAATATAAAATTTATATTTTCCTTTCATGCTGCTACAGCACAAAATTAGAGAAGTTTTTACTCTAGTTCATCTCGTTTTCAAAGTACACCCATGATCAATCTTCTTGAAACTTCGTACCAATCACACGATACACAAGTATTGCAATCATTGCGATAAAAGCTAGCAACCCAAGCCATTCCGCCGTAGCACCAAACTCTTTGCCTACGATCGCCAGCGGTGCATCACTGCCACCTCCAGTAACAGAAAAAACAATAATCATCGCAATGATAACACCCATTAAACTTTCCCCAACAATGAGACCTGAAGCGAAAAGAACACCATGTCGATTGACATTTTCCACAGCCTCATTGACATTTTTGACCTTTTTCCTTGAAGCTTTTTCATGTAAATACCGATGCACAAAATAACTCACAACGGCGCCCATGATCAGCGGCATTACCAAAGTAGGCGGCAAATAAATCCCCAAACCTACAGCTAATGGCGGCAAGCAATACTTTGCCGAATTCTTCTTTAACAACACATCCGCAATAATAATGATCACCCCAACGCCAATTCCAATCATAATATAATTCCAATCCAAATTATGACTAAAAATTCCTTGTGCAATCGTCGTCATCAAAGTAGCCTGCGGTGCTGACAAAGCTTGCGCCTCATCCATGCCTACCCGCGGCATCGCGCCGGCAAACCCATACGCTTGATATAATAAGTTCAAGACTGGGGCAATCGCAAAAGCTCCGATAATACTGCCCAGCAATAAAGCAACCTGCTGTTTCCATGGCGTTGCACCAACAAGATATCCCGTTTTCAAATCTTGCATATTATCATTTGAAATCGCAGAGATGCTGACAATTACACTTGTCATAAAAATTGCTAAGGCCGTAACAAATTTGACTCCTGTTTGCGTGTCAAATACGCTTACAGCCGTTCCGACACCTAATACGACAAGAGAAGACATGATAATTCCTAAGATACCAATTCCCGAAATCGGACTAGCAGACGTTCCAATTAACCCCGCCATATAGCCACACGCCGCAGCTACAAAAAATCCCATGCAAATTGCGACAATAACACCTGTAAGAACAAACAACCAACTACTTGCCGCTGGCAGATTTGCATCGACGATGAAAGAATAAAAAGTACCAATCAATCCAATTACAATGACGCCAAAAATCACCGCAGTTGCTTTCGGAGATAAATCCGTATCCATACGATGCAGATCTTTCCCAGCTTCCACCCGACGCATTGCCTGAATAGAGATACGCATACCATCCAAGATAGGCTTCATTAGCGTAATCAATGTCCATATCGCAGCAATACCAATCGCGCCTGCCCCCATTAACCGCACTTTTTGTGCCCAAACACTTGAAGCAAAAGCACTCGCACTCTGCCCAGCTTCAGGAGTTAATAGCGAAGTGAGGTACGGAACAAAGACACCCCACGACAATCCAAGTCCTACAAGCATCGCAATCCCGCTGCCAATACCAATCAAATAGCCTGCACCAAGCAGGGCCGAGGAAAAACCAATCGGCAATTGAGACGTTATTTTCCCAAATGAGAACCAATAGCTAACACCTGACGATAAAATCATAAATCCATTTGAACATAAGCTGATAAATGCTGCAACAATTCCACCGGCCATAATGTCTTTAATCCCATTGTTTTCACTTTTAGCACCGCTGCCACTACCTACCTTTAATATTTCAGCAGCTGCCAACCCCTCCGGATAAGGTAAATCACTGTCAACGATCATTGCACGACGGAGTGGAATTGTAAATAAAACCCCAAGACTACCACCGCATGCACAGACCATTAAAGTTTGCCAAAAAGGGAACCCCTGCCAATAGCCAATCATCAGCAAGCCTGGAATAATAAATATAACTGCTGAAAGCGTTCCTGCTGCTGATGCCTGCGTTTGTACCATATTATTCTCTAAAACATTAGAATCTTTAAACATCTTTAATATGGCCATAGAAATTACCGCGGCCGGAATCGATGAAGAGAATGTAAGCCCCACTTTTAGCCCTAAATAAACATTCGATGCCGTAAAAACAACCGTAATTAACATACCGAGCAACATTCCTCGAAGCGTAAGCTCCGGCAAATGAATTTCGTGACTCGTAAAATCAACCTGTTTCATATGTACTCTCCTTTTATTTTTTTGTCCCACTACTATACTATTCTGCTGCTCCTTTAAATCATGCCACAAACTTAAAGCAAGAATCATCCTTAAACAAAATGAAGCCTTATTGTTTAATTTCTCTAACAATAAGGCTTCATTTCATTTAACTTTTTCCTACTCTTTTCCGAGCGGATGATCTATCGTTAGCATTTCCATCTTATAGTATATAGAATATACTGTCAATAGAATCCAGTTTTCACACTTACAATTCTATGGAATGGATGCTAATTTAAACCTATATTTTTATTTCATCATAGATATTTTTAAGCAATTGAAAATTCTTATCCCTTAACTTTTCTCTGTAAAATATGACGAATGATTTCTTTAGATAATCGATAGCGTGGTTCAATGGAATCAACAACCATATACTCCCGTTCACTATGCGCATTCCCGGCAACCGGACCTACACCATCAATCGTTGGTACACCATGCATTGCAGTGAAACTTCCATCCGCACCGCCACCTGTTGAAGTCCAATGAATCGGAACCTGAATACGCTCTGATAATTTGACGATTTCATCACATAAGGATAAAGTATCGGCTGTTGGATTCATTGGCGGCCGTGTAACTCCACCAAGTACTTCTATTTTTGCCCCGCCTTTAGTGAAAGGATTTTGCTGCATTTCTTTCATCTTATTTTCTAAAATCTCTGGGACTTTTTCGTCTGAAAAACGTAGATCCATTAGACCTTCTGCTTCTGCAGCGACCGTGTTAGGGCCAACGCCGCCGCGAATAACGCCTACATTAATCGAAGTTCCATGCTCTAAATCATTTAATTTATGCAACTCAACAATCCAATTTGCCAATTCATGAATTGCACTGCTTCCATCTTGCGGATTCACACCGGAATGCGCTGCAACCCCACTTGCTTTTAACGTATATCGACCTACGCCACGGCGCTGATTTACCAAACTGCCATCTTTACGCGCAGATTCAATCACAACGCTGTAAGAAGATTTTTTTGCTAGTTTTTCTAACAATGGACGCGAATAAATTGAACTTATTTCCTCATCACTATTCAAAGACAAACAAACTGCTGCATGATCCAAATATCCTTCTTCCTGCAAATCTGCTAAGGTATAATACATAGATAAAAGACAAGACTTCATATCGCCGACGCCCGGACCATGTGCAATCCCATCTTCATCAATAGAAAATGGACGTTTTTCAGGTGCACCGATTGGCAAAGCCGTATCCATATGTCCTAAACATAAGATATCATAATGATCACTGATCTTATTGCAAATTTCAAGGCAAGGCCCCACTTCATCATGCAAGCGATGATACGTTACATGCCATCCAAGTGCTTCAAACTTTTCAGCAAAGAATGCTGCAATCTTTGCTGTCCCACCTGGACAACGTGTTGCACTATCTGTATTTACTAAATATTCTAATTCTTTCAAGTAAGTTTCTAAACAAAATTTCATATGACTCCCTCTTCTCTCATTATAATAAGCAGAATGTGCTAATCATCATCACGATAAAAGCACCTGCCATTGGAATCGCTGTACGTTTTACAATATCCACCGAAGATACCTCTGCAATACCTGCAACCGCAACAATCGCAGCTGTAATTGGTGAAACACTGCGCGCAATTCCAGCCGTAAGCTGCATCGGAAGCAACATCAATACAGGCATAACTTGCATTTTTGCTGCTACAATAGGCGCTAAAGCCGCAAAAGCAAAAAACGGAGCATTTGCAGATCCCATGACAATAGCAGAAAGCATAATAATCAAAGACATAACAATCGTCATCCCAACAATCCCAAATCCAGCGTCCTGTGCAAGATGAATTAAACCTTCAATTGCACCAATTTTAGTTAATCCATATGCAAAGGTTTCGCCTGCAACAATCAACGTAACAACTGTCGCAAATTGTTTGCCCATTCCATCAAAAAACACTTGTATACTCCCAAACACTTTTTGCATATCTCGCGTACGAACAAACTCAAAGACCATAGATACAGCCATTGAAATCAACATAGCTGTTACCACTGTCATTTTGATCGACGGTATGCACAAATCACTAAATACCAAAATTAAAATTAAAGGAATGATCGGCAGACACGCATAGATCATTGGCGGAATTTCCTCACTATCCTCTGCTTTATTTGCCGTCACCGTTAATGGTTTTATCAAATGACCTTCTCTTTTATCAAAATATTTTTGTACAAAAAAATGTAAAATAGCAACTGTCAAAATAGCCGGAATTGCTACTGGAATTTGATAATTTGTAAAATATGTCGCAACTTCTAATCCAGCATTTTTCGCTGCCAATACTGAATTCCCTGATGCAGGCCCTAAATCAAGACAAGCGGTTGTTCCAATTACCGCTGCTGCCGATAATCTGCTGACCCCCAAGCTAATCAAGACAGGGAACATGGTTGCCATCAATAATACACTCAGCCCAGCTGCACTTGGCAAGAAAAAATGTAGAATCTGTCCAAGAACATAACTTAACGCCAATACCAAATACGGCGACTTAAAATAGCTGAGTGGATGTATTGCTAACCTTACCAATACTTTACTCGCTCCAATCGCGTCCATATAACGCGCATATCCACCAACAGCCATAATTAATAATCCTAAGGCTGCCGTTCTTGTGCTCATGATATTTTCAATATACTTAAACATATCGAAAATAATAAAACCAGTCGTTTTCTTGGCATCCAACAGCGGATGTCCCATCATGGCAGCAACAGCCATTAAAAATAAACCTCCAATCACCAGAACTGTCTGGGCCTTCTTTTTCTTCACAACAAGGTACCCAACAACAACTGTTACAATAAGACCAATGATAATACCTAACATTTCGCTCTCCCTTTCCTTCTTTTGTAGATTTTTACCTTTCATTTGTGTGTTTTATTTGCACATTCCGACATTTTCGTCTTCATTTGTAGAAATTCCTTCATTTTTATTTATGTATACAATATACAATTAAAAAACAAACTATAAAATTTCTCTACTAGCGTCTATTTATAAAGTTTTTAATGAACCTACCACCACGTAAAAAATTCCTTTATCGTTATTTTAAAAATCAAAAAATGGAGTTTCCGCTTTTATTGCGAAACTCCATTCAGACTGTAAACATATACTATCTTTATGTTGGTAACTTAGAAAACAACGAAAAAACGCCATTTTTAAATATCCTATATTTTTGTATTTAACAAAACCGTATTATTTGTATTTTCCCGCACATTTTCTTGAATTCGTTCTTTATCCTTGGCAAAAAGCATCATAATAATCCAATTTCCCAATGCCATTGGCACTACTAAAGAGTTAAAGAATGTAATGTTATCCGTTTCTAAGGGTATTACAATATCACTATAACTACTAATTGCAGAAAAGTTACTATCCATAATCGTCAACACCGTTGCCTGCTTTTTTTTCGCATAGACGATTGCATCATACGTAGCCTTTGAATATCGAGGAAATGTTGTTGCAATTAATAAATCTGTAGCATCCATACCAATCATTTTCTCTAAGTTATAATTCCCGCCCTCTGACACAGGAATCACGCGAAACCCCATACGCCGCAAATGCAATATAAAAAAATCAATCAAGGTAGAACTTGATCCAAGCCCCATCAAGTAAATTGTTCTTGCATGATGAATCGCATGTACAGCACGCTCTAACAAAAGAATATCTAGCTTTTCCATCAAATGCGTTAAATTTTGCAAATCTTTTGTTCCGATTTTAATCAAAAGCTCTTTTGTCGCTGCATACGCATCCTCTTCTACTGCAAGATCTGGTAATTTCACAACACGTTTATAAGGCGAATCAAAATTTTTAATTTGTTCACGCAAGTAATTCTTAAATTCATAAAAATTAGCAAAACCTATAGAACGTACAAATCGGCTAATCGTTGCATCACTTACATTTACCTTTTCACCAAATTCTACAGCCGACATCATAGCAACTTCTTCATAATGTTCTATTAAATATTGACTGATAATTTTTTGACTTTTCGTTAGCAAACCTTCCTGTTCTTTTAGTTTATCTAAAATATTTGACTTTTCCATCTATAACTTCAACCTGTTCTTTTACAAATTTTCCTTTATTATACCACAAGTTTACTTAAAAAAATGCGATCAAAATTCATCTTTTCTCGTCACTGGGCGCAACAAAATCCAACTGAGCTTACATTATAATTGCATACCGTCAATAAAAAACAACGTCTTTCTAAAACACTGCATTTCAGCTATTAACGGCAAAATATTTTATTCATGTAGTTCCAATGGTAATCCATCAGGATCTTTAAAAAATGTCATTTTCCTCTGCGTAAATGCATCCATGCGAAGGGGTTCCGTATCAATCCCTTTCGCATTTAACTCGGCAATAACCGCTTCAATACACTCCACTTTAAAAGCTAAATGCCTAAGACCACATGCCTCTGGAGTGGGTCGTTTCGGCGGATTTTTCATACAGAAGATCTCTAATTCACTCTCACCAAATTTCAAATCCAATTTATAATCTTCACGATCTGGACGATAATTCTCTCGAATAATCTTAAACCCTAATAGTCCAACATAAAAATGTTTTGATTTCTCATAATCAGATACGATGATTGCAATATGATGCATGTGTTGTAAATTAAGCAGAACAATCCCCACTTTCCCCTATGTCTTGTGAAAGCTTAACATCATTACCCAGCCAAAAGGTCTGTCTGCAGAACAATCAGTCGGTCATCTAAGTTATCACGGATCACTTCGTCACCTGAAAAACTGTCTTGCAAGATATCACGCAGTAAAATTCCTTCACTGACAATTTGTTTACCTTTAAATACGGTAAAACCATCTCCGCCTGCCGCAACGAAATCAATGGTTGCTATCGTATACGCTGTATCAGGATCAATGCGCCTTCCATCCGGTAACAAAATTTGCGTGACTCGGCTGCCTTCGGCCTGACTGCCGTCAAAAGTGACTGATACACCAGAAAATTGCAAAAGCCCATATCCATTATTGCCTAATCCGTATTCCAGCAAATCTCTCATTTCTCGTCCTGTAATCGATGTCTTAACGACAACATTATCAAAAGGAATAGCTGCATACAAATCGCCCTTTGTGACAAAACCTTTCGCGATTTCATGACGCAAACCGCCACCATTGACTACGGCAAAATCAACCTGTTCGTGCTTGCGCATTACGTCAGTGACATATTGTCCAAGCAAAGATTCCGCATAGCGATTATGCCATAAATCCACCGCTGCTTCACCGACCTTTTCATTTTTCAAATGACTCACTCTAGTATCAATATACTCTATGTAATTGGCAAACTCCAAATCTGCCTCCACTTTATCCTTATCTATTTGCATGATTTCGGGCATAACAGAAACTACTTGCTTTGCTTTTTTATCGTATGTTATTTTTACTTTACTATAAGCAATGCCATTTTTCCCTGCCTGTACAATCGGAATTCCATTGACTTTTGTATTTACAAGCTGATGCGTATGCCCGCTGACAATCAGATCAACACCTGTTACCTGTTTTGCCAGTTCAATGATTTCACCGTTTTGAGTTCCATCTTCTGCCGAAACTGAGCCCATATGCGCCAAAACAACAATCATGTCTGCTCCTTTTGCTTTCAATGCCGGAACAAGTTTATTGACGGTCTGTGCACCATCTGTAAACGTGATGCCTTCCATAAATTTTGGATTCGCTATGGTTTTGGTCTGCGGCGTCGTCAACCCGATGATTCCTAGCTTTAACCCATTACGACGCACAATCGTATACGGTTTCACATGAGATGCAAGCATCCCTTTTTCATCCACCATATTTGCCGCTAGAAATGGAAAAAGTGCCCCCGAATTGCGTTTTTGCAGTGTTTCTATGCCCCAGTCAAATTCGTGATTGCCAAGCGCCATAGCATCAAATTCCAATGCATTCATTGCAGCAATCACAGGAGCTCCTAACGTGAGATTCGACTCCACGCTTCCCTGCATCATATCACCGGCACTTAATAATACCGCTTTACCTTCCGCTTGCTTTTTCTCATTTTTTAGCACTGCCGCCAATTTTGCTAATCCTGGCACATCGTCATGTTCCATCAAATTCCCATGAAAATCATTAACCGAAAGAATTACAAGCTCCTGTAAATCCGCCGCTCTAACCGAAGGTACCCCTATAAACAAAATCATACACATAACAATCGTATGCAATAAAAACTTTTTACACCGCATCATTTCACCTGCTTTTTATTTCAAATCAATTCCTACCATTTTCATTAAATACTTCGCATTTGTAGTATTACATCGCCCAGGGCGCATTTTATAATCGAAAAGGATCTTATCGTTTACATAGCTTTCAGTAAAATGATAATTTGTAATTTGTAAATGAGGATCATCTGCTAATGCACATAGTTCAAAATCGTGTGTAGAAATAAGTCCCAAAACCCACGACTTATTGAGATTTTTCAAAACCTGCATTGCACCCGTGATTCTGTCATTTGAATTTGTTCCCCTAAATATTTCATCGATTAAAAAAATCATTTTACGCCGCTCATCTAAACGATCTATGATCATTTTTATCCTCAACAATTCTGCATAGAACGTCGATATTCCGTTGCCTAAATCATCCTGAATTCGCATGGAAGTAAAAATATCCATAATTGAACATTTTAACGCCCTTCCGCAAATTGGCGCACCAGCATAAGCCAGCACAAGATTGATTCCAACGGTTCGTAACATTGTGGTTTTTCCTGACATATTTGAACCGGTAATGATACATATTTCTTGATTCATCTCAATATCATTGCAAACCCGTCGTTCTTCCTGAATTAAAGGATGTCCCAAGGTTTGTCCGGAAAAAGTGATTTCTTTCTCTGTAAATGATGGATAGTTCCACTGCGGATTCAACCGAGCAATCACGGATAAACTTGAAAGTGCCTCTATATCGCCAATTGTATAAAACCACTGCTCGATTTGACTTCCATATTCCTTCTTCCATTTTTCTAAAGCGAAAACACAATGATAATCCCAAAGGAGTAAAAAATTTAAAAGAATATAACTGACAAAATTATAACGCATATCAGCCGCTTCCGTAATATGATCCAATTGTTTCATAACTGCTGAAGCAGAATTTTTATTCAAGATCAACGTCTGTTTTATCGTAAGCAAATTTATATCGTCAAATTCTGTCTCTTCAATTATACTTATCATTTTTTCATAGGCTTTAATTTGCTTTTTAAATTGCTGCAACATATTTAATATAGAAGAAATTCTAGTAAACCCGAGCAATGTAATACATGCTTGGAACAATATGAGCAGTATCGGTACATAAAGAGGAATCGCAACCTGAAAAAAACTCGCTATGATCGACAGCATCGTGATGCCGGCAACAAACCGAAGTCCTGTTTTTATCCATTTATGCTGAAATAATGTCTTCGAACTGCTTGCATAGTTCAGCAATGCTTCCGGATCATTTTCACTGCCCTTTGCCAGCATTCCCTCGCATTGTAATTTCTCAACAAATGTTTTCTTATTTACGAATTCCTGCACCATATTTTGTCGTACAAGGATTTTTTCAATATCAGTTTCAGGTTCCTCCAGCACTTTACGCAAAATCCGTCTTCCATAAAACGTATTCGTAATATTCAACCACTGAAACAAAGATTTGGGACCAAAGATATCTAGATCGTTGACAAAAGGATGGTCTGCATTCATAAATTCTTTTCCATCGTCCTTAAACTGCACCCAGCTGCCATCCACTCTAGCTAAGTTTTTTTGATTTATAGCAAGAAAGCACTCAATTCGTCTTAACTTCCATAATATAGTTTGATGTTTCTTCACAAAGAAACCAAACGTCAAAAAAGTTAGCAGCAACGTCCAGGTACTATAAAGAGACTGATCAATTTTCCAGAACCATAAGGTCAGCCCAAGTCCAAACACGATGATCAACAGCCTCACATTACTGATTCTATCTGCTCTCTTTTTTTGCTTTCTCCCCATTTCCGAATATTTACTTATATCCGCCAATAACTCATCTCTTACCCTAAAACTCATATACACTCCTCTCATCGACAAAGGGACGGTGGTTCTGTCTTGCTGACTTTTTCAACAATTCCCTTACTCCAGCCAGTCACCCTAGCGATTTGCCGAATAGATAAACCACATTTCTTTATGTTTCTAATACATGCATTTCGCTCTAAAGTACTTAGCGTTAAAAAATCGCTTCTATTCTTTAAACCGCTGATTTCTTCGATCACTATTTTTGCCTCTTCATCCGTCATTTTAAAACGTTCTTCTTTTACGTCTAAAATGGTCTCCTCATCTTGCTGTTGATGCAGACCAATAAAAGTTTCCCGATCTATCATCTCTAAAATGAACGCTGCATCAATGAAATCATTCACTTGAAAATATGAATGATAACTGCTCCATCGGTACTGGTCAGCCGTTTGACTTAAGCCAGCTTTAACCGGATTGTTGTGAATGTAGCTCAACACTGCTAGTAAATAGTTATCATCCTCGACTGGCTCACTTCTGAATCGATCTTGAAATAAATGTCCACTTCTTTTATATTTCGAATTGTAATAGTACACATATCTGGCACCTATTCTCTTGAAGATTTTTTCTAAATTTTCTTCTTCTTCTTTCAACAATATGTGTATATGATTTCCCATCAAGCAATATCCATATAGTTTATAACCGCTTAATACCTTACATTCTTTTAATATATCTAAAAATTTTTGATGATCTTCTTCATCTTCCAATATGGTCTGCTTATCGATCCCTCTGATCATTACATGATAGATTCCGCTATCACTTTTCACTCGAGCAATTCTCACCATATCAACACCTCAGAATTATCATATCACTTTTATTTCCAATTCACAAGACACAACCACCGTCCCCTTGTCCACTACTAGCGTTTGTTGCGAAATCTTACATCGATTAAATGCTGTATGGTTAAAATCGGATGATATAGTAGCATGCGTGGACCTGCATAACGCATAATTTGCGTAATTTCTTTAAATTTATCACCGCGGTAGCAATTGATTCGGCAGCTTCCGCAGGCTGGTTTTTTATCACCAAAACGACAATTGGGCAGACGTTTGTTTACTTCTGCCAATAACGCCGTGCATGCTTCACATAGTCCCTCTTTCTGTCCATGTTTATTTTTACAATAGATTCGCAGCATTTTCTGTATCGCTATTTGTTCCAACTTGATTTTATTCACAGCACATTCTCCTATACATCTTCTTTTTTATTACATCTTACATTGTAAAAAACCGCAATCGTATTGCGCACGCGGTCTCATTTTTCAATTAAAAGATATAGGTTATGATCTTCACGGTGCATCCTATCCATAATCACACGAAAGATCGTTTTGCTTTCTGATTTAAAACTGTTTTCATTTTGAAGAATTTTAGAATATGTATTGTATTGCTGAACAAACGTATTTAAAGTATCCGCAAGGCCACCCATTTCTTCATTGAACTTTTGCGCAGTATTTCGCACGATTTCATTTTGGTTTTTCATTAAATCGGGGTATAAAAATTTATCTTCAGACATTAAATGCACTTTTAATTTACCTGATAATGCATTGATATGGAAAGCGATTTCTTTCGCAACATCTTTTACATCCTGTCGTGTAAGTGTTTCAATCTTTTTAACCAATTCTAAGATCTCACTATGTTGTTTTTTTAACATATCTAGATTACGCATAAATATCTCCTCCAATTTTTAGAAAACAAACTTTGCGAGCAAAGCAAGTTTTGACAAGAGCCCTTATTATAAAAGAAAAAAACTAGTACACGCCAGGCTGCCAACTAGCACAAGAACTCACATGCGTTCTTTTCACTTTTTGACGGCCTAGCGGTTCTAGCTTGGTCACACCAACCGAGGATTTAAATTTTAAATAGATGGTTTCGGGAACACCACGGTTAATAACATCTTAAACTTTCCATCCGCCAGTACAGCATGCGGAACACCTGCTGGCATTACAATGGTTTTTCCTGCATCTACAGAATATTCTTGGCCTCCGATTGTAATGTGAGCGGCTCCTTCTAGAACAGTCAGCATCGCATCTCCCCCAGAAGTATGAGAACTGATTTCCTCATTTTCATCAAAGGCAAACAACGTCACACTCACTGCTGCATTTTGCACTAATGTACGGCTTACAACCTGCCCTTGCTGATATTCCACTAAGTTAGAAAGCTCCACTACCTTTTCTGCCTCGATATTTTTTAAATATTTTGTACTCATGATTTATTACCTTCCTCTCTAAATTTCTTTCTTATCAATCTGTTGCCAATCGTTTTTCACCCTCGATCATCTGAATCGGTTGGATATTTTGTGTTACTTCTAAAACGCCCAAATACGCACCGGTTTCATTTCTTACAGCAAAATAACAGATTAAAATATATTTTTCCCCCATATGTATCCAAAAATCCTCTCTATTTTTCCGTCCCGCTTTAAAATCTTCTATTAGCTTTTCTACGATATGAACACTCGCCGGAGGATGGCAATTAGATACTTTACGACCAATAATCGCTTTTGTTCTAGGGAAAACACGCTCTGCACCTTGTGAAAAATATTTAACCGTATCGTCTTTATCCACAAAGGTAATATCAACGGGCAAATTATTTAACATACCTACAAGCTCTTCCATTTTAAGTACGCCTGTCGGTAATGTAACCCCATTTGCCATAGTTCGTTCTTGTATCGGTAACTGTGGATTCTTTTCTATGGTTGGATTCCATACGGGCACTTCGTCAATTAAACAATGTCCCAAATCAAAACTCTCATCTGCAATGACTTTCCATTCATCCTGCGTAAAATTCTCCAACAGCATCGGAACAAGTATATTTTCTTCTTTAAAGATCATTTCAATTACTTTGTCTAAAAGTTCCTTGATCTGCCCTTTCAATGAATCTGCACCGTCCGTTTGAATCTTCGTCTTGATTTCCTTTAACAGATCACGGATTTCGTCATGTTTCCCCCACATAACTTTAGGCGGTGCCGTTATACCATGCTGTTCCATATAAGGGAAAAATAAATTTTCCTTTTTAACATAGTGACGATCAATTTCCGCTAATTTGATCAAACCTTCTTCTAAAATTTTTTCTGCATCTCCATCTGGTATTCGATTGATTTGTACTTGCAATTCCCCCGCGAGTTTTGCAATTGCTTCATTCTCTCGTTTAAGCGTATGCACCGGATGTCCGGGTATCTGCAAAAAATTATTGTGATGACTTTCTGCGATCAAGCCTTCAAAGGCCGCTGCATGGATATCACAAAGGCGCTGCACTTCCGTAACAGGCACACCTTGATCCATTATAGCTTGCTCTGCCCGTGCAATCTCATCAGCGGATACGTTGCCAAATACAGCAATAAATTTGGCCTTAATTTCTTCAACATCTTTTCCATCATGCAATTGTGACAGTAATTCTTTTAAAACGTGTTGACGATATTCTCTATTATTAATCTCGGCACTCATTTGTCTCCCTCCTTTACCATATATCCATGCGCAAGAAAAGCTTGTCTCACATCTTCCATCTGTATGCCTTTCATTGCAGCTCCTTTCGGAATCGTCATAAATCTCCCCACAGTTGACAGCATTCCAGGTTTGGCGATCTCTGAAAAACCAATCTTTTCTAAGATCGAAATAATTTCCGGGTTTGCGCTGCATAACGTATAAACAGTTTGTTTCAAATCAAGCACTTTCTTCTCCATGTTCTTCCTCCTTCTATCACATAATATCCAAGTAACAAATACACGCTTCCCACTATAGCAATACAAGTTCCGTAGTTTTTACAGACACTTTAGTAACTGCATTTCAAAACGACTTTCTTTTCATAGATTGCTTTCTGTTATCCTCATTATACTGCACTTGAGAATCAATCTCTGTGATCTAGAGCACAAAGAAAGTATCTTTTCATCCTTCGGAAGTATTTTCCCGGAAAAGGGCGAGTACGCAAATGACAAGGACACCGCATTTTTAATGCGATGTCCCTTTTATAGCAAACCTTGTTCACCTACAACACTTTAGCTATTTTAATAAACTCCTCCATAGCTTTGGTAATGTATTTATTCAATTTATTGTAGAAAAAAACATCGCGAAACGCATACGTGCTGCCAATTTTATAGTACAGCATATTTGCGTAGTTTGTTTTTTGCGCTAGAACATCGCTGATAATTGTAATTCCCATGCCGGAGCTAGCTACATTATAAGCAGTCGCCAGTTGATCGAGCTCTAATGCAACTTTAGGTGTTATCCCGCATTCTTGAAAAATTTTATCCGCACGAATTCGTGTATCATTCCCTGTTCTTAAAAAAATACAGGGTTCTTGTGCAAATAAAGTTAGTGGTACAGGTTTTATTTCTGGTTTTAAATGTACACCTTTCCGAATATCATGAATTGATAGTTGATATTCACGCGCAAGTCGATTCGAAGAAAATTTTTGCGGTACAGTCAAAATTAAACATTCCCGATAAAAAAAATGCTCTTCATAGATGAGTTCATTGCGAGGATTATTATCAAATATAAAATCCAATGTACCCGAAAATAACTCTTCTTCCAACTGATTACTATTTGCCTCTATTAAATTTACTTTAACTAGAGGATATTTGTCTGTAAATTTCGTGATGATTTCAGGCAAGATAAAAGAAGCAAATACATTACTTGCTCCCAGTGAAAGCCGTCCAGTCTTTAATTGATTTAAATGACTAAGATAATTTTCAAATCGATTTTCTATATCCATAATTTTTTCTATAGATTTTACATATTCAGTACCGGCATCCGTTAAATGCACAGGATTACTGCTCCTATCAAAAATAGCAAAACCAAGCCGCTTTTCGATTTTTTTAATAGAAGCACTTAACGCAGGCTGACTAATATAGAGATTTTGTGCGGCTTTAGAAAAACTTTGTTCCTTATATACTTCATAAATATATTCTTTCCCTCTAAACATGACACACCTTCTTATAACCATTTAGTTATATCATTTATATTAATATATGTATTTGATTCTATTGTAACGTAAAACTATAATAGTATCAAGGCTGATACAGTTTTGTAAATGTGTAAACAATAAACTACACGCATAACAAAATTGTTACAGCTAATATTTATGTATTATTTTTGGATTATACTGGTGATAATAAAGGTAGCTTGCTGCTCCTTCAAAAAAGGCTCCGCAATCTTTCAAGTGTAGATTTCCTAGTATACTAGACCCAGAAATGAAACTAAAATGAAAAGGAGATATACTATGGAATCTAGTATCGTAAACGGTCTTTTAATTTACAAACTTAACATGATTCAATCTGTTGCCTTAGCTATCGTTATGTACTTTCTTGGGGCATTGATTCGCCGCAAAATTCCAATATTAACGCGTCTTAGTATTCCAGCACCCGTCATAGGTGGTCTAATTTTTGCTGGTTTATCCACTTTTCTTCGCACACAGGGAATTGTAGGATTTGATTTAGACACTTCGATGCAAACTGCTCTTATGATTATGTTTTTCTGTACAGTCGGTATGGGTGCAAGTGTCACGCTCATAAAAAAAGGCGGAATGCCATTAATTATTTTCTTTGTATTAGCAATCATACTGGCACTCCTCCAAAATGCGCTTGGTATAGCGCTCGCTAAAGCAACTGGCATAGATCCACTCTTCGGTATCATCAGTGGTGCTGTAACGTTGATGGGTGGTCTCGGAACCGGCGGTGCTTTTGGTCCTCTTTTTGAAGAGTGGGGCGTGACTGGTGCTACCACCGCTGCAATCGCATGCGCAACCTTTGGTATGGTCGCAGGTAGTCTGATGGGTGGTCCATTAGGAGAATCGTTAATCAAAAAATATAAGATCTCTACACCTGCACAAACGGGTGTCACAGATTTAGCAACCGATCATGTGCATATAGAGGGCGAAGAAGTCAGAACCAATGGAGATGGTTTATTAAAAACATTGGGATTCGTACTCGTTGCAATGGGTCTAGGCTCCATCTTAAGTTTCTATTTAACGAAAGCAGGTATTACACTGCCAAGTTATATTGGTGCCATGCTCGTCGCAGCTGCATTCCGAAATTTCGGTGATATCTCAAAGACTTATCAAATCAATGTCGGCGCTCTTGAAATCATTTCAGATATTTCATTGGCTGTATATTTGACAATGGCAATTAACGGGCTTAAATTATGGGAACTCATTCATCTGGCAATTCCTTTGCTCATTATCTTAATTGGTCAAATTATTTTAATGGCGTTATTCTGCTGGTTCGTTGTTTTCTTCATCATGGGACGCAACTACTTCGCTGCACAAGTATCTGTAGGGATGGTTGGCTTCGGGTTAGGTGCTACACCAAATGCCTTAGTAAATATGGCATCTTTAGGAGAAAAATACGGGTCCGCACCTAGAGCAATCATGATTGTCTCCTTGGTAGGTGCCTTTCTGATTGACTTTGCCAACGCATTAATTATTACCGGCATGGCATCCATGTTCCGGTAATAATATAGAGTAAAAATGACGTGAAGATGAACTTCACGTCATTTTTATGTAGCAGCTATACCACTAGTTACATTTCCAAATGATAAGCATGTACCTGTTATTTTATGGACATAATAAAAGTCATACTTTTACAAAGCCAAGGATTCTAGCTAATGCTCAAAATAGAGGTGAAACTATGTCGCAAGAAAACCGGATCATCTGCCCAGTTTGTAATGGAAGTCATTTTACGTTAAAATATCAAGCCACCTATGAATATTCTTATCAAATCGATGAAAATGCACCCGGAATTCATAACACGAAGGAACTGCTTCCTTATATGTACGATAACCGCACGCAGAAAGAATCTAAACAATATCTAGAATGTGAACACTGCAAAACCGTCTATCCATGCTATTTTAACTTATGGACAGAAAATGCTACCCTTCCAATGATGCAAGAGGCGATTAGTGCAGCATATGAGACAAAAGAATACTAAAAAAACAGGCTGATCAACACGATTTCTCCGTGGCGATCAGCCTGTTGGATTTTGATTACGTATTTCTATTTTATCGAGAAATTTTTATATGGATTCCAATATCATATCCAACTATCTTCTTGATCTGAAGCACTCATTTGAGAAATAGCTATACAAGTAAACTTCTCAAATTTGACATTCCCTTAGATCCTGTGTAAATTCATCATGAACTTAGAGACGAGGCAGATGAAGATGTATTTGAGTCTACAGAATTAGACTCTAGTGTCATTTTCCCTTTAATATGCCTTTGAATATTCTGGATTCGTTTTGGCAAATCAGGATGCGTAGACAATAACTCAGAAAGTCTCACCCAAAAACCGCTATTTTTTTGTCTTTGATTTATGTATTCTTGAATGTTAACTTTTTGATACAATTGCTTGCCAACTGCCAAAATAAGCAAACCATTTTCCGCACCATTTGGCTGGTAATGCGCCGCAAAACTATCGCAAGTATACTCACAAGCTCTGGAATAAGATTGTGATAAGAACGGAATAACCATCGACGGTAATAGAATCGTTCGCCGGCTTACATGTTTTCTTTTGAGATGCGCAAACTCATGACAAATGATAAAAGCGAGTTCCGCTTCACCTTGTTTGTAAGCCAGTTCGAAAATATCTGAATATAAAACTACAAACGATCTACCTAAAAACTTCGTTGCAAAGGCATTCAACATACCATTGGATTGAATAATATAAATATCCGGTGCTGCATCCATCCCCATTTTATTTGCAATTTCTTTGGACAGATGATAAACTTCCGGAAATTGCGTTTCTGATATTTTAATCCCATTCCCTCTTAAATTTCCAATAAATAATCCATGTACAATAAAACTTATCATAATACCAATCAATAAATATATGATTCCAACAATAGAAACTACCATCAAAAGATATAGTACAATACTAATCACCAACGATAATATAAAGTAAAATTTCTCCTTTGAATTTATTAAAGACTCCATACCTAATACCTCCAGTTTAATATTTAAACAATTCCTTTTTTACAAAACAATAGAATTATACCATAATTTGCATTGTTTTGTAAAAAAAGCGAATATTATGCAATATTTTAAGGCTTTAAATATCATTCTTAAACTCTTGTCTATTATTTTAACAATAAAAACAGGCTGATCAACACGATTTCTCCGTGGCGATCAGCCTGTTTTTATTGCTTTTATACTGTACTGTCAATTTGTTCTCCATAAAATTACATGATTTACTTTTCTACGAATGATTTTAATTTTTGCAGATCAAATTTCCCTGAATCATTAAGCGGTATTGCATCCAAGAAAATAAATTTCTTAGGAATTTCCAATTTCATAAGATTTGCTTTTATCTCGGAACGAATGTAGTCCTTATCTAGATCGGCATCAGAAACAACAAATGCCGCCATTTCGCTGCCCTTTTTGGCATCATCATAGGCGATCACCGCAACATTATGGATACCCGGTATTTTCTTGATTTCTTCTTCTACCTTAACGCAGCTTATCTTAAAACCGCCCTTATTAATCATCTGCGTCTGTCTTCCTAAAAAAATCAACTGCTGATCTTCAGAAAAATAACCTTTGTCCTCAACTGTGTATGGCATCTCAATTCCCCAGATATGATAGGGTGTATCGACGTAAATGCAGCCATCCTGAATGGATACAGTGACACCGGGAAAAGGTTTACCAACACTCAAGGGATTGTTTAATAACGCTTCATATTCTATATAAGTAATATAATTGAGTTCACTGGCTCCATAATACAAAATGATATTCGCATGGACAAAGATCTCTTTCAACGACTTTGCAACCTTGGAAAACAATAGCTGTGAACCTGTAAAAATCATAGTCACACTTTTGATCGGCTCATGAATGCACTTCTGAAAGGTCCTCAATTTTGCCGGCACAAGATAAATCGCTGTTACCTGATATTCTTGTATCGTCTTCAGCCACGTTTTACACTGAAATACATTCGTTACAAGTACCAAGCCGCCCTCATATAAAACGGAAAGTACCGCATTGAGATTTCCCGTAAAGCTAAAACTGCCATGCAGAAATAGAACAGTTGCAGCATTCAATTGGAAAATTCGATTCTGCACAGGGAAAAAATCCGCCCAACTTTCATAGGTACGAAATAGCACTTTAGGAACATCCGTTGATCCCGAACTTAGTACACCGATGCAAATTTCAGGTGCCACCTGCATTTCTTTATCAATTGAAGTCGTCGATAAAAAAGCATCCTGCACGTTTTGCGTATCAACAATGAAGTCCAATGCGAGTCCTTGGTCAGACAATATATAGCGGATCTGATTTTTCAGGACAAGTTTTTTTAACGCAGTCTGCGGCAAATCATAGTGTGAAATAATCGGTACATTCCCCGATTTTAGAACCGCAAAGAAAGCAACAAGCTGAAATAACAGACAATCTGAGTAAATCAGAATAACGGCATGCCTTGCCGCAATGTTCTCGCCTAAACGCCGCGCTGCAGAATATATCATTTCATAAGAATAGTTTTGCTGATTCACACACAGAAATAGTTTATCTTTATGTTTACGCGCCATGGTTTCTAATAAGGTAAAATAATGCATTACGCTTTCACCCTTTTCAATAAAATTGCCGAACCTACCCCACCTGCGCCTGCAATTGCCGCTACACCATAAAGTCCCTGTGTATACGCGAGCGCTTTTAATAAGTGCAAAGCAATAATTGCACCGGATGCACCATACGGATGTCCATATGCCAACGCACCACCAAATATATTATAACAATCAACAAGCTTCGGATATTTACGTGCAAACAAAACATCAATCACAGCAAAGGCTTCATTGAGCTCAACATTTGCAATATCAGCATAGGTCAATCCAGCAAGCTCCAACAATTTATCCACCGCGCGCATTGCGCCTGCCGGACTATAGAATGGATTCGTTCCGATGGCACAACTTTGGACGATTTGGGCCATCGGCTGTCTTGCATTCTGGTGTAAAAACGTCTCGGAACAAAGTATTACAAACGCCGCACCATCATTGGTCAAACAAGAATTTCCTGCTGTAGTCAGTGATCCTGCCCCTAAGAGCGCCGGCAGGCGATCCAGCAATTTTTGCTGCATCCGTGGCCGGATTCCTTCATCTTTACAACTGCCATACAAAGGAACAATGACGTCGCTGAGTCTAGCATTTTCCCGCGCTGCATTTGCACGTCGATGACTTTCCAAAGTCCAAAAATCCAATTCCGCTTTCGTCATCTTTTCTCTTTGTGCCACGCGCTCCGCACCATGCAGCATAACAAGTTCGTTATTTTCTTCAGGCGAGAATTGTGCCACCATATAGCCGGGATTTTCGGCAACATACCGGGCGTCATCTTTTGCATAGATTCTGCATGGCTGCAACGAGCTGCTCTCAAAACCGCCCGCAATTACTACATCACATTGCCCGCTGCGAATTTTTGCAAAAGCAACATCTATGCTCATTCCAGCCGAAGAACATTGCATATCAATCGTAAATGCAGGAACTTCTTCGCTGATGCCTGCTTTCAATGCCATTAAGCGAGTGATGTTTCCACCTGTCCCAACAGCATTGCCGCAAATAATTTGATCTATCTTTTCTAACTGATATTTTTCTATCAGCACTTTTACTAAAGATGCGCCTAAATCTTCCGGCAGCACATGCTTAAACATGCCATTTTTTAAACCAATATGACTGCGGAGTCCGCCCAAAATATAAACATTTTCCATTTGACTCATCCTTTTTCAGTTGAGAAAACTCTATTTAATTTAACACCTAAATACGCAGCAATTCCAGATTTGACAAGATCGCCGACAATAAAAGGGAACACTGCAACGATGAGCGTGGAAAAAATATCTAAATCTTGTACAAGGCACATAGATAGCATTCCACCAAGATAAATAATAGGCATGCCGATAAAAACATCAACTGCCATATATCGTTTAAAACTATTGGTTTTCCCCTTACATAAACTCATCAACGGCACCGCTGCGAGATAGCCAAAAATAAAACCGCCCGTCGGGCCAAATAATTTACCCGGGCCGGACACCCCGCCGACAAAAACGGGAACGCCAACGACGCCCAATAATATGTACACGGCAAGCGTAATAAAGGCTTGCTTTGGTGATAAAACAAAGGCAATCAGATTTACTACAATTGTCAATGCCGTAAGCATCGCAGCGGTAAACGGCAAGGGTATTGAAATATACGCAGAAACACTTAATAACGCTACGCATATCGCTATTTTTGTTAAAACTCTCGTATGCACTCTACTTCGTCTCCTACTTTTTATTTTATAATCGCTTGAAATACTTTTGCATTGTCGCTATAGCCAATCATGCCGGTTTCCGTACTTTCAAGATATACAGGATCTTCGGCATAGATCGGCTTCATAAATTTAATTTCTATCTCGCGAAACGCAGTGAAATATTGAGCGATCGTTTCTAAAATCAATAAACCCTGTACAACCGGTCTTTCCGTCAAATGAATCGTATTGATATCACCAACCCTTTGAGAAAAGTCATAGATCTCTCGTTTATGAAAAGTCTTCCACGCCACTGCCTTGTCGGGAACACCGCTCTTTTCATCTAAACTTTGAATTGTGACATGCAGAAAAAGAGTCATGCTCAACTTCGCGATCAATTGCTGCTTCGCATCATATACTGCAGCTGAAAGCACCTGAAAACGACTCGTCTCCTTTTCAACCGCGACCTGCGGAACCGTTGTCCGATTTTCGGCATACCGCTGATAGTTTACTTTCGCAATATAACTATTATGATATTTTTCATCTTTCAATTGTGAAAAAGCTTTTGCAAGTTGTATCATAGAACTTCCTTTCTCCTACTCAATTTCCATTATATCTATTCAAAAAACATTCGTCAACCAATATGTATTTATTCAGTTAACGATGAATACATACGCTTACCATCTGCGCAATAATTTAGCCGTTTCCTCTCATCAAATCGGCTTTTAAGCTACAAATCGGCTGACGATCACACTTCTCTCATGATCATCAGCCGATTTTATTTTGCTGTATCAATACAATAAATATCAAGTAAAAGCCAAATCTGTTCCTACGCTTTCACAAATGGTCATGCCAATTTTAACACCGATGCGATCAGTAATTTAGCGCGTTCAAATAAAGAATCTACAATTGCAAATTCTTCTTTGCTGTGATTTCGCCCGCCTTTGACCCCCATTGCACAAACAGTAGGTGCTCCGCTCAGTACAGTGTAGGCTGAATCCGACGCACCGCCAACCGTTTTCGCATACAGTTTGCCCAAGTGATTCTCCTGCGCGGTTTCTTGCACCAAAGAAAATAACTTTTCTACGCCTGCCGTTGTTTCCATCGGTTTAAAGCAAACACCTGCTGTAAGTTTCGTCGTCGTTCCCTGTACATAAGTTCGGCCTGCAATTTCTTGCAACTGACCGCGAAATATAGAAATATCCGTTTCTTTTGTAAAACGTATATCAATCTTTATTTTTGCATAGTCCGGTGTCGCATTGGAAACCATACCGCCCTCGATCACACCCACATTAAAGGAGATTCCCGTCTGCCGATTCGTAAGCTTTTCTATTTCCAGCAGTTTATGCGCAATTTCCACAATCGCACTGCGCCCAGCCTCGGGCTGATTGCCTACATGCGCCGCTACGCCAAAGGTTTCCATGGTAAAATTCGCAACCCCTTTTCGCCCTATGACAAGGGCATCATCCTCAAAACCGGTTTCACAATTGAAAACCGCGCTTGCACCGGCTGCCTCTTGCACGATCACTGCCGCAGCCTCGGAGTTTTGATGCCCGTTTTCTTCATCACCGGCTAAGAGAATCTTAATCGGACGATGCGAAAAATCGACGGATTGCAGTGCCCAAGCCGCATATAAAGAAGCAACTACACCGCCCTTCATGTCAAGTACACCCGGCCCATATGCCTTTCCTTCCTTTATGGTAAAAGGTCTTTTCTTTGCTTCACCTTGTTTAAACACAGTATCGATATGCCCCAAAAATAGAATCGGCGCTTTTTCTCTTTCGGCTCCTATTTCAGCGATCAGCATGTTTCCGGCTTTTGCAAACTCTACAATCCTAACCTCTGCGCCTAACGCTTCTAAAAATTCTTTGATCTTTGCCTGCAGCAGATCAATCCCTGCTTTGTCACCATTGCCGCTGTCATGATTGACGAAATCGCGCCATAAGGTTATCATATCTTCTCTATGTTGGTCGATAAAAGCAAAAGCTCGTTCCTTCATCATCTATCACGCTCCCTTTGTGTCATTTTTATCCAATCGCGCTGAAGCAAACCGCATGTATACGCAAGACAAAATGCAGACAGCCTCTTCACGCCATCTGCATTATTGTCAGCGAACAAATTCTTTTTTCTCTAAAGTGAACCGTTCTACGACTTCCTCAACAGGCGTAAATCCAAGCCCTGCTTGTTCAGGTACTTTGATCATTGCCTGCTGATCAATCCATACGGATGGCGACATAAAGTCATGTTCATAATAACGATCGGATGCCGGAACATCGCCCGGGAACTCGTAATTTGGCAATGAAGCGATTGCAATATTATGCGCACGACCAATTCCGGTGTCCAGCATGCCGCCGCACCACACCGGAATTCCATTTGCCTGACACAAATCATGTATTTTCTTTGCTTCTGTCAAGCCGCCAACACGTGCCACTTTAATGTTAATCGTCTTCATACTGCCAAGCTCAATTGCTTTGCGCGCATCTTCTACAGAATGGATACTCTCATCCAAGCAAATCCTTGTATTTAAAGCTTGCTGCAATTTTGCATGATCGATGATATCATCGCTTGCCAGCGGCTGTTCAATCATGAGTAGATTGAGCTTATCGATTTCTTTAAAAATCTCAATATCTTCTAAGGTATAAGCGGAATTGGCATCCGCCATTAACATAATATCGCCAAACTCTCTGCGAACAGCTGATAAATACGCTAGATCTTTGCCCGGCTTAATTTTAACTTTTATACGCCGATAGCCCTCATGCATATATTGATCTACCACGCGAAGCAGTGCTTCAGGATTTTTTTGAATGCCCAAGCTGACGCCCGTTTCAATTTTTTCTCTGGTTCCACCTAACGCTTTCGCAAGTGAAATGTTTTGTTCCTTCGCATATAAATCCCACAGTGCACAGTCCACAGCAGCTTTCGCCATACGATTACGACGAATCCAGGCAAACGCAGCTTGCATGTTTTCCGGATGGGAAATTTCATCCGTGCTGAAAAGCGCAGGGATCAAAAAGGTATCAATGATATGCCAAGCCGATTCTGTTGTTTCTTCACTATACCACGGAGCCGCCAATGCAGAACAATCCCCATACCCAATATGCTCTTTCGTATGCACCTCGATCACCAGAAATCGTTTCGTCTTCATCGCTGCAAAACTCGTTTCAAACGCTGTTTTTAATGGCATTTCCATCTTACGTAATACAATCTTTTTAATCTTCATGCTATAGCCTCGATATTTTTATTTTATTTCGTTTTCATGCAATACCTTATCACGTTACAGTATGATTAAAATACCGGTATAACCGAACCTTTGAAATGCTCTAAAATAAAGTTGTGCACTGCTTCGCTTTTATATAACTCAACGAATTTTTTTAATTGAGGATTGTCTTTATCCGCTTCTCTTACTGCCAATACGTTTACATAGGCAGATTCTTTCGATTCAACCAAAATCGCCTCTTTTTTAGGATCGAGTTTCGCATTTACTGCATAATTCATATTCACTGCGGCAAAAGTCATATCGCTCAATGAACGAGGGATCTGCGCCGCTTCCAGTTCGATAATCTGCAAATTTTTCGGATTTTCCACAATATCGATGATCGATGGGGTAATCCCGGAATTTTCTTTTAGTTTAATTAGGTTTGCCTCTTGCAGTAACAACAGAGCTCTGCCGCCATTGGTCGTATCATTTGGAATCGCTACTTTATCGCCTTCTTGAATTTCATTCAAAGATTTAATTTTGTGTGAATATAATGCCATCGGTGCAATAATTGTTTTGCCAATATCGGTAATTTTGTAGCCTCTTTCCTTCACTGCATTATCCATAAATGGTTTGTGCTGAAACGCATTGATATCAATCTCTCCATTATTTAAAGCTTCATTTGGCGTAATATAATCGCTAAATTCAACTACCTTGATTTTTAAGCCCTGTTTTTCCGCTTCTTTCTGGAAGAAATCCATAATTTCACCGTTAGCGCCCGGCGTAACGCCAACCACAATCTCTTCCTTCTCTTTTGGTGCAGTTGTTTCTTGTTTTTCATTTCCACAACCTACAAATGCAACTGCCATCGTAAGTAAAATAAGTGCCGATAAAATAATTTTTCTCGTGTTCATCCTATGATCTCCCTCTATAACCTTTATTTCATATATATATTGTATGTTTTATTATCATAAGATTTATTTTGTTTTATGTCAAGCATCTTTTTATGGTTGGACTCATTTTTTTGTAAGTTTGTAAACCATTCCGTCTTTTTGCAAACTTAAAACAAATATTGCACCAGCATTTCTTTACCGCCAGAAGTATAGCACACCGGAATTACTTTTGTTATAATAATGAATACTGCATTTTATAGAATACAAGGTGATTGATATTGACACAACTATACGCTGAAATTATCAATGCCGTCCTATTCGGCATTGTGCTGATTGTTTTTACAATAGGAAAAAGTCCTGTATTTCGAGTTGACCGTGCTGGAGCTGCGATTATCGGTGCAGCTGCCATGATGGGATTTGGCATTTTATCTTTTGATCAGGCAATCAAGGCTATCGATCATCGCACGATCGTGATTTTATTCTCCATGATGGTCATTGTTGCGAACCTCAAAACAGCCGGTTTTTTTGAGCAAACCGGACAAATTATTTTACAGAACGTCCACTCGCGCAAGGCCTTGCTTGGTACGGTGATTTTTATCAGCGGATTTGTCTCGGCTTTTGCAATTAATGATATTGTCTGCTTACTCTTCACGCCTGTGGTGTTATTTATTTGCAACAAAGCAGGCTGTCCGCCTATTCCACACTTATTGGGTCTTGCAATGGCGTCCAATGTCGGCAGCGCACTGACTTTTCTAGGAAATCCGCAAAATATCCTCATCGGCAGTCTATCAAAGCTTTCATTTTTTACGTATTTAAAAACAGCTAGCTTGATTTCTGTTGTAGGTTTAGTACTGATCTACATCTTAATCTGCCACAAATATAAATCTGAATTAACCGGAACATTGGAGAATTTCACGCAAAATGAGATTTACTTTCATCCGTATTTGACCATAAAAACACTCGCAACTTTAGCACTTGTTCTCCTTTTTTATATCGCCGGATTTGACATTGCGATTCTGTCCAGTTTAGGGGCAGCCTTTTTACTGATTACGCGGCGAGTAAAGCCCAACAAGATTTATACCAGCATTGATTTCAACCTGCTGATTATTTTTATCGGACTCTTTATCATTGTCGGTGGTATTGAAGCCAGCGGTTTGCTGACAAAGTTGAATACATACCTGCCGGAAGCATTCATGCAGAATCTGAATTTTTTTGCCTTCATTAGCGTTTTTCTATCCAATATCGTCAGCAATGTGCCTGCCGTTCTGTTACTCCAATATTACATCCAACCGGAGGATGCCTCGCTCAAATGGCAAGCACTCGCCTTGTTTACGACCTTCGCTGGCAACCTTACCATTTTTGGTTCCATCGCCAATCTCATCGTTGTTGAAATCGCCAAAAAACACCATGTGCAAATCAATGCGAGAGAATATTTCCGTATCGGATTTCCGCTTACGCTTCTTTTATCGCTTCTCTGCTTACTCTGGCTTCATCTACTCCAAGCCGCTTCATTTATTTAATTGAAACAATTCACATGTAAAAAAAGACTGATCACCACAATTCACTTTGTGACAATCAGCCTTTTTATTTTTAAATTTTTTTAATTTTCTTTCCCATAACTCCAGTATTTCTTTAAAAAATTAAACTTTTTCGGTTTAATTCCCTGCGCTAATAGTTCCTTGTCTAATTTTGCATAGGTAATCGCTCTATATTCTTCGAATAAAACATCGTCTACAATTTCTCTGACACAGCCGGCAGGCGAAAGATGGTAGATTGCAGTTTCTTGCTCTCGTTTTACAAGCAAATATTCCCCGCCATCCAAATCTGCCAGCAATTGAAAGGTTCTATCTTCCGTTTCAATCTCTGCGGCGATAATCGTATCTTTCGTCGTCCTATAGGTTTTATACATTAATAAGTTCCCTATAACTTCGGAAACTATATTTCATTCCATATGAATAGAGCCGATTTTTTCCGTTGCATGCGGCGAGAATGCCGTCCCGCCACATGCCAGTGTGCATCTTTAGGTCCAGTTTATGACTGCCGTTTACTGATCCCAATTTATATTCCCCCATCCTCATTCTGCAGGCGGTTTCTTCTAACTGCTGACACGCAGATAGAAGAAACCAACATGCAGTTTGTTTCAGGGGAAATTAAAAAAGCGCATGCGAGGGTTTATCCAACCTACACACGCGCTGCTTCGTCTTTTATTGCATGCTGACGTTAAGCTCCTGCCAAAAACTTCAACTCTATCACACGAAGCGCACTCTTACCTTGTTTTCAAGGAAAAAGCACGGTATAATAAATTGTCGTCGTAGACAGTTCGCTGTTACGTGTAGGTGCCGATTCACCTGCGCGTGCCTAAGGGTGCTCCACCACTCTCAGGACACGGCGACTTTTTTAATTTCCACCTATTCCTAATTATATTACATTTCCTTGGGATTGCAAGCAAAACTAACCATAAAGCTGTTTTTTTATACAAAAAACCAGCTTTAAAAATAAGCTATAAAATGATTAAAATTTACTTATCATTGTTAAAGCTGCAGCTCTATTTTACTTGGTGCTATTTTTTAATAAATCCAAAACTTCATCAATGGTAGGCATGTCAATACTATTCTTTGCGTAATGAACATAACGTACTGTGGAATCGTCTTCTATTAAAAATAAAGCAGGTAACTGTTGCTCATTGCCTTCATACTTTCCATGTACAAACCCCAATGCCTTAACTTCTTTACGCTTTTCCTCCAACCTCGCAATTTCTGCGGAAAGCTTAGGCATCCGTTCTTCTTTAGAGCCTGTTGCAGGAACTTCAAGCGTATGATAAATTTCCATAGCTGTATCACAAATAATTGAAAAAGGCAATTTTGTATCCTTCAAATCGTTGCGCACATTGACCGGTTCACTCTGCATCACAACAAAAATTTGCGTATTTAAATCGAGAAATTCTTGATAGCGCATAGCGAGCATATGAACATCATAACGACAAGTCGGGCATCCAATATATCGCAGTACCCAAAAAATCGTTCTTTTCTTGTTTTTCAGAACAGACTCTATTGTTTTTCCGTTTTCATAGGCTGTATTAAATGTAAAATTTGGCATTTTGTCACCAGCAACTAATCTTGCCATACTATCGCCTCCATAGATTAAAACTATTTTTTATCTTGCATCTTTTCAACATATATTCACTATTGAATCGTATAGAAAGTATTCCACTCTTCTTTATCATAAAAGATTCAAGGTAAAAGGTAAAGCACGCTGGATATCGCTAACAAAAACAAAACAATTGACAAACATCTCTTTATAAGATAATATAATTGAATAAGCTTTTTTTACTTTACTATATAGGTGCTATTAGGATGAAGTCACTTGCTTAGTTGTTAGCGAGATGGGTTCATTTTTTTTATACGTGATGAAGAATGCTTAAATATTGAAATGTTGGTGATAAAATAATTAGTATCGTAATATCCTTAATACCACTATTTTTTATCAAATTAGTGGATTGCGCGTTGAATGTTTTCAAAACAATATTTGTATGTAAAGATAAATACTTTTCTGCTGCTATATGTGCTTCTCTCAGTGTTGTATTTTTCGTATATGCTTCACAGCAAACTGGTGAATATGTCTATGTAGCGATATTCTTAGCTACGTTTTTGGGTAATTATCTTCCGCCTAAAATATTAAATTACTTAGGTAAAGATAAATTATTCGTATATGAAGTAACATCGCAGAATCTCGAATCCGGTAAAGCTTTTGCGGATCAATTAAAAGCACATAATCTGCAGCTGAGCACAAATGTATGCTTTAATAGCGAACAAAAAAAAGTAATCGCTTTAAAAGTTTACAGCAACTCGAAAACTACAAGCAAATTAATCGAAAACAGCATACCTGCTGATTTTAAGTATAACATTATAACGCCGTTATATTCGCGAGGAATATAACCAAAATACTTCGTGTATTATCTAAAAGAAGGTGTCGCATAAATAAAATGCGGCACCTTCTTTTTCTGCCTTGGCCTCTCCTGGAAAACTACGTTCCGAAGGATGAAGCAAAGATATAATTACGCCTTTTTTACGAATTCAGATTTTAGCTGCATTGCACCAAAACCTTCAATCTGGCAGTCAATATTATGATCACCATCTGATACTAAGCGAATTTTTTTCACTTTCGTACCAGCTTTTAACGCGGAAGATGCACCTTTTACTTTAAGATCTTTTACAATGATAACAGCATCACCGTCTTGCAAAACATTTCCGTTCGCATCTTTTACGATAAATTCATCAACTTGTCCACTTACATCATTTGCACTCCATTCATGTGCACATTCTGGGCAAACAAACAAGCTTCTATCCTCGTAAGTATACGCAGAATTACATTTAGGGCAATTTGGCATATCACTCATGTATCTTTCTCCATTCATTATGATTTGTTCAATATCGTATCATAAGTATCTCATCTTGACAACTTTAAGGGGAATTTCTCGCTTTACACTCCGAATAGCACTCTACTGCAATTTTTGATATGATAGAGTTTATGGATGTGCATTATCACGAAGCTATGGAGGAGAACGATGATGGATTTTGACATTGCCAAATTGATCAAATGCTTTCAGCAAAATAATATTGCCGGTTATTTCGTAAATGACAAAAAAGAATTACGCAATTTATTGCTCGATTTCATTAAGGATGGTACCTCGGTTGGCTGTGGGGATTCTGTTACGCTTGAACAATTGGATGTTTTTGATTTTTTAAGAAAGCGAGAACTTATCTTTTTAGATAAGTTCGATCCTTCATTGTCACGAGAAGATAAGCAAGCACTCTATCGGAAAAATTTTAGTGTTGATACCTTTATTACAGGAGCAAATGCCATAACTGCCGACGGAAAGATTTTCAATATTGATGGCAACGGCAGCCGTGTAGCGCCTATACTTTATGGACCGAAACAAGTAATCATTGTAGTTGGCACAAATAAGATCACCCCTGATGTGGATTCTGCGATCAAAAGAGTCAGACAGATCGCGGCTCCTTTAGATGCAAAACGGTTAGGGAAAAATCCCCCCTGCACTTTACTCAATCGTTGCACAGATTGTAAACATAAAGAAAGAATTTGCAATGATTTTGTTTTAATAACAGGCCAGTTTGTCAAAGACAGAATAAAAGTAATCATCGTTAATCAGGAACTTGGATATTAGACCCGTGCATCAATTCTATAAAATTGCGAGCCGCAGTAGAAAGCGGCATATCTCTTTTGATAACCACCCCCAATTTCCGCAGTGGTATTTCCTCTTGCAGCTTTAGCTTATACAGAGATTGGCTTTCCAGCTCTTTTTGTACGTATTCTTCCATGACACAAGCTGCCCCCATCCCTTTGATCGTAAACGCAACGATCAAATCCAAATTACTTAATTCAATCTGTGGCATCAACTCAATGCCTTGCGAAAAGAAATATTCATCGATATACGCTCTCGTATTGCCTCCTTTTTGCAGCATAATCAGCGGATAATTTTTTGCAAGTGTATGAACGGAGATCGGTGTATTACATAAAAACTTATAATGTTCTCCAACAACAAAACAATCCTGCACGTTTAAGGCACTGATGATTTCAAATTGATCATGATCAAGATGGTCTAGGTTGATAATCCCCAGGTCAATTTTCCCCATATTGAGCAACCGGGCTATTTCTTTACTGGACTCGTCTTTGACTTGAAGATAAATATCGGGATAACGCTCGTTATATTGACTGATATATTCTAATACAGCATATTTGCAAACCGCGCTGCAAACTGCCAATCTCAGTTGTCCGGCCGTCATTTTTTTAAGTTCTGAAAATTTCTGTTCCCCTGTCTGTATCAAACTATACCCCTGTTCAATATAGCGATATAAGACCTCCCCTTCAGTCGTCAGAGATACCCCTTTTGCATTTCTATAAAATACTTCACCACCCAGCTTTTTTTCAAGCTGTTTAATGGCTTGACTGACCGCGGGTTGTGATGTGTATAATGCTTTTGCCGCTTTAGAAATGCTGCCCATTTTTGCAGTTGTATAAAAAATTCTATAAAGTTCTAAATGAATTGACATATAATATTTTAATATACCTCCTATATAAAATAGCTATTTTACTTATATAGTATAACTTATTATAATTTAGGAATCCAGTAAGTGCAATATACACACTAAAAGGAGGTACAGATGTGGCATTATTCTATTATTATTCTCTTGCACTGATTGCCGGAATGGCTCTGACATTACAAGTAGGATTCAATGGACAACTTCGCACGATCGTTGGTGATCCTATTTTTTCTTCTTTTATCAGTTTTCTTGTTGGTACAATTGGTCTGGGATTGCTGTTTTCTTCATTGTTAAGCGGTACTTATCCACTTGTCGATGGTACGGCGATGTTGAAAGGGATTCGCTGGTGGATGCTGATAGGCGGACTGCTAGGCGCTTTTTACATCTTTGTTACAATTTTGGTTTCCCCAAAAATCGGTTTTGCAAATATGTTTAGCTTAGTAATTTGCGGGCAAATTATGCTGTCCGTTCTATTTGATCATTTCGGATTTTTAGGCAATGAGATTCATCTCCTTACACCACAGAGAATGCTCGGAATCCTATTTCTCATCCTCGGCGTTTATATGATACAAAAATTTTAATGATTATTAGGAGGTTCATGATTGAAAAGAATCTGTGTATACGCAGGGTCTAATCTAGGAAACAGACCTGAATATAAAAATTGTGCAATACAATTGGGTAAAATCTTAGTGCAAAACAAAATTTCACTCATCTACGGCGGCTCCAAAGTAGGATTAATGGGTGAACTGGCAAACCAAGTACTTGCAAGTAGCGGAGAAGTGATCGGCATAACGCCTAAAGGTCTTTTTCCAAAAGAAATTATTCATGAAAATCTTACCGAACTTATTGAAGTCAAGGATATGCATGAAAGAAAGCATAAAATGGGCGATTTAGCCGATGGCTTTATTGCATTGCCCGGCGGAGTTGGAACCTACGAAGAATTATTTGAAATGCTTAGTTGGGCACAACTAAAAATCCATCAAAAACCGATTGGTATCCTAAATACAGCTTGCTTTTTTGATCCTTTGATTGATATGATACAGCGAACAATTCAAGAAGGATTTATGCAGCCGGCAAATGTCCAGCTACTGTTGATCGATAAAAGTCCCGACCACCTTATTGATCAAATGAAAGCATATACACCACCGGACTTAGGTATCAAATGGCGTGCGTTAGAACGCTAAAAAGCGGGTGATTCTCTAGCGTTTTATTTCATTTCACCCCTTTAATTCTTGGATATACAGCATTTTATCTTTAAACCCTACACGGATTTATTTACATTGCGAATAAAATCGCATATAATAACCATATACTATATAAACTAAAAACGCCCTGATTCTCCAGGACGTTTCGGTTGAGTAGGTTGTTGACTACCTGCTAAATTCATCGCAAGTGCTGCAATGAATTTAGCAAAAACTACTGGTTTGAACTTGCCAATCTCTAACTGCACGGTATCACCTCCTATTCAGTTATAAGGACGTAGTTGCTGCTGCGTCCTTTATTATTATATCTTAATATTTCCATTTGAGACAGCTGAATTTTCGAGCTGTCTTTTTTATATGAATGAGGTAAATTACATCGACAAAATGAACTTCATATTTTATAGTAATAGGAACACACACATTTTTCAAATACACATTCTTTATGTCTGGCTATTAAAATTTGGGAGGATTTGCGATATGACAAATGAGATTATCCGCTGTGATTGGGCATTAAAAAACAAACTGGAAGAAGAATATCATGATACAGTATGGGGTATTCCAGTTCATGATGATAGAACACTGTTTAAATTCCTAATCTTAGAAAGTAAACAAGCTGGATTAAGCTGGTCAACCATTTTAGCAAAAATGGACACGCTTTGCGCCGCCTTCGATGCCTTTGACCCTGCACGCCTTATTCACTATGATGATGAAAAGATCGAGATGCTTTTGCAAAACAGTGGAATCATTAGAAATCGTCAGAAAGTGAACGCCGTAATCACTAATGCCAATGCCTACTTTAAACTCTGTGAAGAATTCGGCTCATTCGATCATTACTTGTGGTCTTATGTCAAGCATCGCCCTGTCATCAATGCTTGGACGCGAATAGATGAGGTCCCTGCGAGTACACCGCTCTCCGATACGATCAGCAAGGATCTGAAAAAACGTGGGTTCAAGTTCGTTGGCACCACTACAATTTACGCATTTATGCAAGCCATCGGAATGGTAAATGATCACTTAACTTCTTGTGCCTTTTATCATCGTTCATAATCTTAAAACGAAGCTAAACTTATAAAATAAAAAGAGAATCATTACGCAATGAAACGTAATGATTCTCTTTTTATTTTATTTAGCATGCAAAAAAATTTTTCATCCAAATCTATTATCAATTTATATAAAAATTCATTTTAATCTCTATTCATTCACGAGCCTGATTTTTCTTTACAATCTTACAAACATACTATGCCAACGAACGAATGTTATGCCTGTTTATAAGGTACTCTTGCCGAAGGCACGATCTTTGATACTGCATCAATATGTATCGGCTGATCATCAAAGAATATATTTGCACCAAAGGCCTTCAGCACTTCACCCTTTTCGATCCCGCCCAGGAAGAAGACTTCATCAATACGAATATTCCATGCACGTAAGGTTCTGATCACGCGTTCATGTGCAGGTGCAGGTGCATTTCTTGCCGTGACAAGCGCAGTTCGGATCGGAGCATCTTTAGGATCGAAGTTTGCTTGCAGATACGAGATCGTTTTCACAAGTTTCGCAAACGGTCCCTCTGGTAAAGGATTTTGTGCATTTACCTTTTCATGTTCAGCAAATGCTGGCAGTCCCTGACTTTTGTATATACGCTCTGATTCATCAGAAAATAGGACGGCATCACCATCAAAAGCTATTTTTATCTGCTTTATAGCGTCTGTTTCATCGAACTGCATATCTTTCTGTGTACAAATTAGACCAGCCGCGATGTTCGCATTAATTGCTTTCTGCACATCTTCTTCATTTGCAGATAAAAATAAATCTGTTTTGAAAGCATCAAGATAAGGCGCTATTGAATTTCCACCAACAAGTGCAGCACGGCTAATATCTAATCCATAATGTTCGATTGAGTTAAAGATTCGCAGACTTGTATCCGCGCTATTTCTAGACATAATGATGATTTCGGTCAATCTTCTACCTTCAACTAAAGCGTTCAATTTATGCAAAGCCTTAATAAGCGGGAAACCCGCCCCTGGCTTTAATACATCGTTTTCATGTTCTATTTGATACGCTGAATATGCCTCCAGCCCTTGACCTTCATAAATTTCATTTTCTTCTTCCAGGTCAAAAAGAGCCCGTGAAGAAATCCCAATCACAAGCGTATTCGAAAGATCTAAAGCCATATCACTCATCTCCTGCTTTATCTTTTGTACGATCTAAGAAAAGTATAATGTATTTTCCTCTATTTAACAATCTAAAGCTTAAACCAAAATTGACGCATCATCTACATTTAAATTGGTAATAATTAACTAACTTTCCCTTCTCCATATTATATGTAGACATCCATTTTTCACATGCGCTGGCGGTTCTTCCTGTCCTATTGCTTAATTTTACCTTTGAGCAAAATCACTGCACCCAGCAGGACTTTTTGCCTTTTATAAGAATAAATTGACTAAATAGCCAAATATAGAATGATAGCATTGCGAAGTTCACTAAATCTCCGCCACTTCGTTACACATTTTTCCTACCCAAACTACAACAAATTTAGATGGAGGAACACAAAATTGCTGCAAAATACACCTTATACCTTTTCACAAATCAATCACTGTGATTACTATAATAGCCATTGGAAAAAAGACGTGAAACTGCTCCTTCTTTATATCGGAATGATTTCGGGTATGACAATTTTAGGGTTGTGGCATGACTTCATGCTAATATCCCATGAGCAATCTGCAATAAATAAATTTACCAAACTTTGCTTATATAATTTTAAAGGAGCCACCCTTCTGATCTCACTGCTTTTCGCATTATGGCTTGTAAACAATCTAAACAAACAAGCACACCCGCATTATGCGAAATATGTTTTCATCTGGGAGCTATGCATTGTTTTCATCGCTATTTTCTCAAACCTAAACCGTCCTCAGACGTATTACCTCACCTCAGTTATCGAAATTCCCGTGATTCTTTCCATGTATTTAATCATTCCTCAATATAAACGGATACTCCGCATTCTCCCTCCCATCATATTCAGTGTTTCATTAGCCTGCATCTATATGTTTTATAAAACGTCCCCGCAAATTCTTGGATTTAGCACTTTATATATGGGACTGTTCTTTGTAAATTTGATCGGAATTTATTATGCAGATACAATGTATGCAAAAGATTATCAACTTTTTCAGCTTTCAAACATTGATGCGCTCACTAGACTATACAATCGGCGATATTTTCAAGAAAAATTACAAGAAAACTGGCTATACTGCCTGCAAAATAAAAAGCCGCTTGCAATTTGTTTATTAGACATTGATTATTTTAAAAAATTAAATGATACTTATGGGCATCCATACGGTGATGAGGTCTTGAAAAAAGTAGCTGCTGAATTAGTAAAAAAAACTACACTGCCCAATGCTTTTGTTGCTCGTTATGGCGGTGAGGAAATTATCGTAAGCGCGACTTCATGTACACTAGATGCAGCTAAAAATCTAGCAGAGACACTCCGTTCAAGCATCGAATCCTTAAAGCTCTCTCACGAGACCTCTGAGATTTGTTCGTGGGTTACTGTAAGTATTGGCGTCTCATCTATTATTCCTACCGAAAACACCATGCAAGAAGTCCTGCTCCAGCAAGCGGATTTAGCATTATATAAAGCCAAAGAGCAAGGAAGAAATCAAGTAATGACTTATATATCTCCTTGTCCCAATGGATCATAGGTTCTGAAATAATCATAAGGATAACCTTCATACAAATTTACATATTTTAATTGACGTTTATCTTTATTAAGAATTTCCAAATAATTCATCTGTTTTGTTGTAGGCATAAAAGTAGGCGTAATGGTAATCTCTTTTTCAGTACCATCTTTGTCACGTAAAGTAAACACAACTTGATGTCCCGCAAACTCCGTTTCCATCAAGGTTTGATAAAAATACATTCCTTCAGTTGCTTTCCCATTTATTGCAACAAGCTGGTCGCCTGCGGATACATCATGCAACTCTTTAAAATCATCTCGATCAACGGATGTGATAAAATAAGGCGCTGTACTCCAATTCGCTCTTCCTTCTTGCTCTGTTGAATTATTTTTAGGCGTCATGTCCCATTTCAATCCATAGGAATATGTCCCATATAAATCGGTATATACATTTCTTAAATAATACGCCCACATATTTAGTTCATATTGCCCCTGACTATGTAATTTATCCGACGGTTTCATCGATTCATAGTTTATAGAATTGAGTCTCGTATAGCTTACACCAGTATACTTATCCGTCACAGTACTGTAATGATATATTTTTTTGAATAAATTTAAACTTACAAGTGTACCATCTTTTTCTTCTTTTAATTCTGACCATATATAGGGATACATATAGGTCTCATATATATGGTTTGTATCCTCAAATGATCCCGTTGTCCAATCATTTGAAAACTTTGCATGATAATAATCGCTATTGCTGAATTTTCCTAAAGGATAATAATTTGCTTGATAAATTAAAGCTGGCGCAATATCTGCTGGCTTTTTATTCGGAATAAAAATTCTAAATTCTGTCGCTTTATCGACTCTTTTTACATATTCCTTGGCATCATCTATTGCATGCACAGAAGCAATAAATTTTAACGACTGTAATGCAGTACGCTTGATATCTTTGTTATCAATTTTTCCATTACTCAAATGCATACGAACAGATGCGGTCTGGACCTTCTGCAACTGCTCTTCCAATTCGACTGAAACCTTGTACCATTTTTCCTGCAATCCCGGAGGTAAAGGATCCTTTCTCGCTTCTTCCATGATCGTTAATGGATAACTGGTTCCATCCAAAATTAAATCTACATTCATATTTTCACTATTTGCTCGGCTGGTAGCTATGCGCAGAGCACTATATTGTTCCCCATCTGCTTTAAAAATCCGATTAAATTCAACGGCAGGATCTTCGCCAATTCTCCCTGCATAAAGAATAACCGTGCCATCATTTTGCACATACTCAAAGACCTCAGGCAAATATTCCTTAGCAAACCCAATTTGCAAAATAAAACATAACATTAAACACAAGACTGAGCTCACACATTTTTTTACCATAACACACCTCTTTCCATATTTTATTATATTTCTCTATCATCAAAGAAAAACCTACCAGATGAATACATCATTTGCTAGATTTTGACGAAAAAGGCATAACTAGCAGATACAAATACTAGTTATGCCTTTTCTATGCACATCAATGGAATAATTCTATTGATGCTAAATTTTATTTGTCAGCTAAACAATCACTCAGGCTTTATCAGATGATTTACATCCATGTAACGATCATAATCAGCTTCGTTCACGTACCCGAGTGCTAATGCAGATTCTTTTAATGTGATGCCCTCTTTGGCAGCTTTTTTGGCTATTTCAGCCGATTTATCATAGCCGATTAAAGGAACTAACCCGGTAACTAAAATAAGGGATTGATGTAAATGATGGTGTATCGTTTGCAAATTAGGTTCGATGCCAACAGCACAGTTATGATTAAATGAATTTATGCTATCACTCAATAATCTTATGCTTTGGATCAGATTATACGCGATAACTGGCATAAATACATTCAATTGGAAATTCCCTTGACTAGCCGCAAAACCGATGGTTGTATCATTGCCAAAAACCTGGGTGACAACCATCGTGAGTGCCTCTGCTTGCGTTGGATTTACTTTGGACGGCATGATAGAGCTGCCAGGTTCATTCGCCGGAATCGTGATTTCACCAATTCCACAGCGCGGGCCGCTGGCCAGCCAACGTACATCATTGGCTATCTTCATCAGATCAGCTGCTAGCGCTTTTAGCAAACCATGCACAGCAACAAGTTCATCTTTACTGGACAAAGCTTGAAATTTATTCGGCGCCGTTTGAAAGTTTTCCTTTGTTAATTTACTAATTTCAGCTGCAACTTTTACAGCAAACTCCGGATGAGTGTTAATGCCGGTACCTACAGCGGTTCCCCCCATGGCTAAATCACGTAAAAACTCGACTCCGGCCAGCAGCATTTCTTTGTTTCGTTTTAACATCCTTACCCAGCCACTGATTTCTTGTCCCAAAGTTAACGGCGTAGCATCCATGAGATGGGTACGTCCTATTTTTACAACGTCCATATACGCTGACGACTTTGCTTCTAATGTAGTAATTAAGCCATCAATCGCTGGAAACAAATTCTTTTTGATTAGCGTCAAACCAACAACATGAAGTGACGTTGGAAATATATCATTTGAACTTTGCGAACGGTTAACGTGATCGTTCGGATGAATATCGATAGGATTTCCCTCTTCTGCTAGGATTTGCATTGCCCGATGGGCAATCACTTCATTCGCGTTCATGTTAAACTGTGTTCCGCTTCCAGTCTGCCACACCGCCAAAGGAAAATGTGCATCCAGTTTGCCAGCTTCTATTTCATCACACGCTTTTATAATCGCATCTGCACGAACAGCATCAATTAATTTTAATTCTTTATTCACATGAGCGGCAGCAGATTTTAAAATGGCAAAAATATGTACCAATTCTATCGGTATTTTTTCAGTGCCAATTTGAAAATTTTCATAGCTGCGTTGTGTTTGAGCGCCCCATAATTTATCGACCGGTACCTTAATTTCTCCAATAGAGTCTTTTTCTACGCGATATTCCAAAATAACCACCCCTTAAATAAATTTATTTTTAGATTCATCAGAAACTAAACTTCTTACTAAGTTTACAAATTCTCATACAGAAACAAAATTCCTGCTAAATCAATGTAATTTTTTACACCAATAAACAAGCTTTCACGTGTTATTTTGCGAAATTCACTGCTCCGTCGCTTTGAATCCGCTGAAAAATTATCATACTGGATTGTCTATTAAATTTTACAATTGAAAATTTATGCTTCCAGCTTTTCATCTCATCATCAGTTTCAACAAAAGCATCTAAATTATACGCTATCAACAATTTTTCCTATACACCCCTCAGATAGCATGCCGCATTTTCTACAAATCCTTTTACAATATCTGTTGCAGAGTCTGCAAAAAACGTTATGTAATGTACACAATCCCCTTCTTTATATCCTTACAATAAAAAACTCTGAACAACAATCTAATTCCTTAGAAGTTGCCCAGAGCAAATTTATATCCTTATTCATAAATATTAGATAGAAAGAATCATGCATTCATCTTTTGGTTTTTATCAACGGACGAGGCAAGGACGCTTCGGATCAAACTTCCAGCCCGGGATTAAACATTGCATAGCTCTGGCATCATCACGCGCCCCAAGGTTATGTTTCAAATAAAAATCATGTGCCGCTTCAATTCTTGCCATATCGATCTCAATGCCAAGACCCGGCTGCTCCGTCACTTTGATCTTGCCATTGACAATCGGCATTGGTTCTTTGGTCAGACGTTCCGTGTTTTCCTGCCAAATCCAATGCGTATCCAGCGCTGTGATATCACCGGGTGCTGCCGCCCCGCACTGTGCAACCATAGCCAGCGATATATCAAAATGATTGTTAGAATGTGCGCCCCACGTCAGCCCCCATGCATTGCAGAGCTGTGCTACGCGTATCGCTCCCTGCATCGTCCAGAAATGTGGATCCGCCAGTGGGATATCAACCGAATGCAAAACCATCGAATGTCCCATCTGCCGCCAATCCGTTGCGATCATATTCGTTGCAGTCGGCAGCCCCGTTGCCTTTCTGAATTCCGCCATGATTTCCCGGCCGGAATAACCATTTTCCGCACCACAAGGATCTTCCGCATAAGTTAAGACATCGGTTTTGTTCTTACAAAGACGGATAGCCTCCTCCAAAGTCCAGGCACCGTTAGGGTCCAGCGTTATTCTGGCATCCGGAAAAGCTTTTTTCAAAGCGGTTACCGCTTCAATTTCTTCATCTCCGGATAAAACACCACCTTTTAATTTAAAATTTTTAAATCCATAACGTTCATAGGATGCCTGTGCCAGTTCTACAACAGCTTCCGGCGTCAGCGCTTCTTCATGCCGTAGACGCAGCCAAGCATCTTTTTCATGTTCTTCGCTAAAATACGGCAAATCTGTCTTTTTGCGATCACCAACATAGAAAAGGTAGCCCAAAAATTCTACTTCGTCACGTTGCCGACCGGTACCTAACAACTCGGCTGCCGGAACACCGAGATATTTTCCTAATAAATCAAGACAAGCGGCTTCAATCGCGGTAACTGCATGAATCATTGTCCGCAGATCAAAGGTCTGCAATCCGCGCCCGCCGTCATCGCGATCCTTAAAGGCTTCCCGAACATCATTTAAGATATGATTATAAATGGCAATTGGACGCCCAACAACCAATTCTCTTGCATCTTCCAGTGTCTTGCGAATTTTTTCACCGCCCGGAACCTCTCCAGCTCCGGTATGCCCCGCACTATCCGTCAAGATCACAACATTCCGGGTGAAGAAAACACCATGCGCACCACTGAGATTGAGCAACATGCTGTCACGACCAGCAACCGGAATCACTTTCATATCTTTTATCATCGGTGAGCTTTCTTTACGATTGATATCCATGATACAACGCTCCTTTTTTGCTTCTATTTTTCAGATGGTATGCGTAAATGCTGCTTTTTTTGGATCATACTTCCAGCCGGGAACCAGATATTGCATCGCCATTGCATCATTTCTGGCACCTTTTCCATATTTCTGATACAATGCATAGGCTTTTTCCACCGCATCCATATCGATTTCAATGCCAAGTCCCGGTGCCTCCGGTACTTTGACAACGCCGTTTTCCAGCTGCAGCGGGTTCTTCGTCAAATGCTGCGCACCTTCCTGCCATATCCAATGTGTATCAATCGCCGTGATTTCACCGGGCGCTGCAGCCGCGGCATGCGTAAACATCGCCAGCGATATATCAAAATGATTGTTAGAATGCGACCCCCAAGTCAGTCCCCATTCATGGCAGATCTGCGCCACACGGACGGTTCCCTGCATCGTCCAAAAATGTGGATCTGCCAGCGGTATATCCACAGCCTGCAAAGCTATGGTAGGCCCCAGCTGACGCCAGTCGGTCGCAATCATATTCGTTGCTGTCGGCAAACCCGTTGCCCGCCGAAACTCTGCCATGATTTCACGTCCGGAGTAGCCCGGTTCCGGCCCGCAGGGATCTTCTGCATAGGCCAAAATATCTGAGCGGCCTTTACACAAGCGGATTGCATCCTCAAGCAGCCAAGCACCATTTGGATCAAGCGTGATTCTGGCGCTCGGGAAAGCCTTTTTCAGTGCAGCGATAGCTTCAATTTCCGCTTCCCCGCTCATCACACCACCTTTTAATTTAAAATCTTTAAATCCGTATTTTGCCGCAGCAGCTTGTGCCTGACGAACAATATGTTCCGGTGTCAACGCTTCCTCATGACGAACGCGGTACCATTCATCTTGGCTATCGGCTTCACAAAGATAGGATAAATCCGTTTTATTTTGATCACCAACATAGAAAAGATACCCCAGCATCCGCACTTCATCTCGATGGCGTCCATCTCCCAAAAGATCCACAACGGGCATCTCCATATATTTTCCCAAAAGATCAAGCAGCGCCGCTTCAATTGCCGTGATTACATTATCCGTCCGCAGATTGATTTCATGCGGCTGTTTCAGTACAGCTGCCTCGGATTCGGAAGTTACTTTGTGCACGATATTTTTTGCCTGATTACTACCTTCGCCCAGAACGATTTGACGAATATCACGCAAAATATCACGATAACGTCCGATTTCTTTCCCCACCACCAGCTCCGTTGATCGTTCCAGTGTCTGACGAATACCTTCACCGCCAGGTACTTCCCCAACACCGGTATGCCCGGCACTGTCTTTCAAGATAACTAGATTGCGGGTAAATATCGGCGCATGTGCTCCACAAAGATTGAGTAGCATACTATCATGACCTGCTACCGGAATAACATCCATTTTTGTTACAACTGGCATCGTCATCCAAAATGCACCTCTTTTTTTATTTTAATTTACTTTCTTCAATTCCACCCGGTGGATATCACCAACAAGGAAAAGATAGCTGAAAGCAGCAATCAAACCATGTACAACCGTAAAGACAAGCGCCCATTCAAAAGACCCTGTTACTGCTACAATATAGCCAATGGCAATTGGCGTCGTAATACTCGACAAATTACCGCACATATTAAACAGTCCGCCAGCCAGACCGGCAATTTCCCGCGGAAAAGTATCCGAACCAACAGCCCAGCCCAGCGCACCAAACGCTTTGCCAAAAAAGGAAAGTGCCATAAACAAGATAACAAGCCCAATAGAATCTACATAATTGCAGCCGATCATCGCCATACTGAGCAGCATACCGGCAACAATTGGCAGTTTTCTTGCCACTGATAAAGAATACCCCCGATGTAGCAGAAAATCAGAAAATACCCCACCGGCAATCCCGCCGCCAAAACCACAAAGTGCCGGAATTGCTGCCGCAAACCCTGCATGCAGGATATCCATACCTCTCGCCTGCACAAGATACACCGGAAACCAGCTGATGAAGAAGAACGTTAACGCATTGATACAGTACTGTGCCAGATAGATACCAATAAACATACGGTTGGTAAGCAATTGCTTGATCAAAGCTAAATTCGGACCAGTTTTTTTAGCTTCACCGTCTTTTTTCATATCCATGCTGACAAGGCCGCCGCCTTCTTCGATATAATCGACTTCAGCCTGATTTGCCATCGGATGCTCTTTGGGATCATAGATAAATTTCAGCCAGAAAAAAAGCATAACAATCCCTGTTGCTCCCATGACGACGAATACATGATGCCAGCCAAAAGAATGTACAATCCACCCCATGAGCGGCGCAAAGATAACGGTCGCAAAATACTGCGCAGCATTAAAAATGGATGATGCCGTACCGCGTTCCTGTTTTGGAAACCAAGCGGCTACAATGCGGGCATTCGCCGGAAAAGACGGTGCTTCAAAGGTAGCCATAAGATAACGAAAAGCAAATAAAACAGCCGCTGCAGTAACCCCGGTAAAAAATACAGCGCTGCCCTGCAAGGCAACCGATAAAGACCAAAAAACAAGACAAAACGCATAAACTCGTTTGGAACCGAATCGATCAAGGAGCCAGCCACCAGGAAGCTGTGCGACAACATACGCCCAGCCAAACGCAGAAAAGATATATCCCATCTGAATACTACTCAGGCCCAGTTCTTTCTGTATTGCCGAACCGGCAATTGAAAGCGTCGCCCGATCAGCATAATTTACAGCTGTCAACATAAAAAGGATGGCGACCACCAGCCAGCGGACATTTGTTTTTTTCCTTGGGTTTGGTCTTGTCATGGCTGCACTCGCAGGAGTCTCTATCGATAGGCCTTGCGGAGTCTTCGTTTTTTCTGAAATCATACTTATTTCCTCCAACTCTATTCTAAGTAGATATCTGATAAGTATTGTGTACCTTGTCAAGGTACGAGTCGCAAATTTCCACAATATTCAACTTTCTGAAATTTCAATTTATTTTAAACATAGAAGCAGGCAGAAACGGCAGCTCTGTAAAATCTGCCGTTTCCGGCTCTGCTTACTACTTGACTTCTATATGCGCAAGCTTTTCGTAATATTTTACCACACTACAGTGGTCTTCTTCACCAAGTCCATCTGTCTTGAGTGCCTGCATAATTTCCATTATACCAGCCGTCATCGGCAAAGCTACACCGACTTCATGAGAAGTATCCAATACATTCTGCAAATCCTTAATATGTAATTTGACACGGAATCCCGGATCAAATTTCCGATCAAGAATCAACGGTGCTTTTGCATCCAGTACCGTACTGCCGGCCAGCCCACCGCGAATCGCCTGATAGACAAGCATCGGATCTACGCCGACCTTACTCGCAAGAACAAGAGCCTCACTCATTCCGGCAATATTGACGGCAACGATGATCTGATTGGCAAGTTTTGTGGCATTGCCGGCGCCGATATCACCCGTGCGGACAACGGAACCTGCCATTGCCTGCAGCACAGCTTTATATTGGTCAAAGATTTGCTGTTTGCCGCCGACCATGACGGAAATTGTTCCGTCAATTGCTTTGGGTTCACCGCCGCTGACCGGTGCATCCAGCATTTCCATGCCCACTTTTCCGAGTGCTTCGGCAACTTCACGGCTGGCAAGCGGTGCAATCGAACTCATATCGACGAGGACACTGCCCTTTTTCGCCCCTTCAATCAAGCCATCTTTTCCTAATGCAACTTCTTTCACCTGCGGAGAATTTGGCAGCATCGTTATGATGATATCCGCTGCGGCTGCAATTTGTTTCGGCGTTTCCATAACTTCTGCGCCAAGCGCTGCCAATTCTTTTGCTGCTTTTGGGTTATGATTTGATACGATTACTTCATACCCTGCCTTGATAAGATTCTTACTCATCGGTTTCCCCATAATGCCAAGACCAATAAATCCAATTTTCATGCCATCTTCCTCCTCAATCCTTAAGCGCGCCAACTTCTTTTAAAATATTGCGTATTTTTTCTTGGTTTTCTTCTGATACATGCTGGATCGGACGAATCGGATGCCCGACATCAACGCCCAAAATATTCAGGGCATCTTTCGGTACAATCGGGAAACTTCCCAAGTTATAAGTATTTCTAAACAGCGTCAGCCGATATTGTGCATCAAGCGCACCAGCCAAATCTCCAGCCATGAATTTATCGTAAATTTCTACCACCAACTTCGGCAGAACATTCGCAGTTCCAGCCACACAGCCTTTACCACCGTAAACTAGAGTGGATAAAATCAGCGTATCTTTGCCGGCCATGACAGAGAAATCTTTGCCCCGATTTCGGCGGATGTATTCCGCTGTAAGCGACATATCGCCGCTGGTATCTTTCGCCGCAATAATATTATCAATATCGGCAAGTTTTTCTACAACAGTGGCGGACATATTCACGCCCGTCCGATCCGGATTATTATAGATGACATTCGGGATATCTACTGCTTTAGCAATCGCAACAAAATGATCGTACAATTCCTTTTCATTCGGAGATATGAACATCGGTGTCAAAACAGTAATCGCATCCGCTTCATAGGATTTCGCCATTTGGGCGAGCCGAATGCATTCTTTGGTCGTAATTGCACTGGCACCGACATAAACAGGAACTCGGCCATTGACTTCTTCCATCGCTATTTCCACCGCACGTGTTTTATCTTCTATGCTCAAACCATAAAACTCCCCAGTGCTGCCAATGACAAAAATTCCATGCACACCGCCATCGATGACATAATTGATCAAGCGACGCAAACCAGCTTCATCCAACCTTTCATTTTTATCTATCGGGGTAATCAGTGGCGGTATAACACCTTTTACTTCTAACATACGCGTTCTCTCCTTTTCAACCTTCTATTTTATTTATCAGGTTACCGGTGCCGGATTAAACAGGCACAGATCATTATAGAGCTGCCAATGCTCTGCCCAGGTTTCTTTTTTACCACTGGCCGAGTCGAGAATAAATGCAAAGATTTCCTGTCCTACATCCTCAATTGAAGCTTCGCCACTGACAATCTGTCCGGCATTCACATCAATCAGATCTTTCCAACGCTCCTTCAATTCATCATGCGTCGAAACCTTGATAACCGGGGCCAGCGCCAGCCCGTACGTCGTTCCCCTGCCAGTGCTAAACACCTGTAAATGCATGCCGGAAGCCAGTTGCTGCGTACCGCAGATAAAAACGTATACTCTTTTTCAAGCGGTGCTGCTTTTGGCTGCTCTCGCGGCCTCACCCTTTGCAATCGGACACAGGGCAATTTTATGTCCCTGCGGCACATCATCCAGCAAAAGGATATTTTCAACCATGGTCCCTTGCTTCAGGCCGCCTTCACTGGCGACAACAGCCACATTATCCTGCGGGAAAACCTTAATACAACGAGGTATCACTTGTCGCTCATTTTCCATTCATTCACCCGCTCTCCTCAAACTCCATAGCTTTTATCTTTTTTATTTTTTTGTCTGCCTTTCTTAATTGCATTTTTCATGCCAACTAGAGCATCCCCTCAAATCAACTGCTTATCGATTACTGTTTATAAAACAACGCACAACAACAACAACAATTGTTGTAATTTCCGCATCATCTGTCGTACATTTATAAGATTTATGGTAAAATAAGGATATTAAAAGTTACCACAGAAAGGATTGTGCAAATGGCAAAAATTGCATTCATTGCTCCGGATATGAAGTTTTTAGAAGACAGCAAGCAAATCGCGCTCGAACTCAATTGTTATAAAGACACCGATTTTTATTCTTCACAATTAAATGACGCTGTGAACCTTGCCCAAACATTAGAAGCTTCGCATTCAGATGTCGATGCGATTATTTCCCGCTACGGAACTGCTTATCTGCTTTCAAAAGCAAATCTCACTATCCCAATCATCGAAGTCATGATTACCGGGCAGGATCTTGCCCAAGCGATTTATGAAGCAAAAAAATCCGTCAACCTCGATCACCCCCGCTTCACCTATCTTGCCTTCGGCAATATGGCCAATGACATCATCCGCCTGTCCAAAATCCTCGACATCGATCTGCATGTCCTTGAACTGAACACCTCCGAAGACATTCGCAAAACCATCGATACCCTCTCCCCGGACAGTACCGATATATTAATGGGCGGTGCAACAGCTGTCCGCTATGCCGCTTCACGCGGTTTTGTCACCCAGCTTGTACAGTCCGGAGACTGCGCGCTACGCGAAGCCTTTCGCTCGGCAGAAAAAGTCCTGCTCGCCCGCAGCAGTGAGCGAAAACGTACCGAAGAATTCCGTACCATCATTAACGCAATGCGAGAAGGTATTCTCTGCGTTAATACCGATCGAAAACTCCAATTTGTCAATCACGCCGCTGAAAGCTTTCTCCAGAAATCGCAAAAAGAACTCTCCGGGAAAAGAATCGATGACTTCATTCATCCGGAGCATATTCTGCACGACTGCTTTCCCTACATCCATGATTGCCTCGAAAACGGCAAAAAAATTATTGATAAAATCTTAAAAATCGGGCCGTTCTGGATAAATTTCAATTTCCTGCCGATCATCGTCAACGAAAAAATTACGGGTGCTGCCATCACAACACAAGATGTCACACAAATTCAGGAAATGGAAATCAAAATCCGCAATGAAGTATTGATGAAAAAATTTATTGCCCGCTACGTTTTCGATGATATCCGCGGCGGATCACCGGAGATTTCCGAAGCAAAAAGAAAAGCCCGAGAATTTTCCAGCGTCGATGCTACTGTGCTCCTTTTTGGGGAATCCGGCACCGGCAAGGAACTTTTCGCTCAAAGCATACATAATGCCAGCCCGCGTGCCAATGGCCCCTTTGTCGCAATAAACTGTGCCGCTCTACCAATGAATCTTTTGGAAAGTGAACTGTTCGGCTATGTTGACGGCGCTTTCACCGGTGCTCGGCGCAAAGGCAAACCGGGACTTTTTGAAATGGCGCACCGGGGAACAATTTTCCTCGATGAAATTTCTGAAATGGCCCCCTACGGGCAAAGCCGTCTGCTGCGCGTTTTACAGGAACGACAAGTCATGCGCTTGGGCGACGATAAATATATTCCGATCGATGTTCGCATCATTGCCGCCACCAACAAAAAACTACCAAAACTCGTTGCCGAAGGCGCTTTCCGGCAAGACCTCTTCTACCGGCTCAAAATCCTGACGGTGACGATCCCGCCCTTGCGCCAGCGAACCGGCGATATCATCTACCTGGCACGCCATTTTCTTCAACACTATGCGATCAAGCATCAACGACCGCATAAACTTGAGAAATCCGCAGAAAGCATGCTCCTTTCCTATTCCTGGCCGGGCAATGTCCGTGAACTTCGATATTTTATTGAACGGCTCATCATCGTTGCCAAAGAATTTTCCATCGCTGCGACCGCCCTTGCCGACTATTGGGAAGATCGCAGTGAGTCGACGGAACCATCCGAGCAGGTACCGCCTGCAAATGCCGTTATCGCAGAAAACGAACCAGAAAAAATCCAGACCGAGCTCCAGCGCCTACAAGGGAATATCTCGAAAACCGCCGCAGCTCTCCATATGGATCGGAGCACACTTTACCGGAAACTAAAGCACTACAAAATCGAAGTAAAAAAATCCTATACATAAAACCAGGTGATGCAAAAGGAAGAAACTCTTTTGCATCACCTGGTTTTATTCTGCTCAGTCCATAGGACTGCCACAGTCACTTTACCTATATTTTATTTCTTGTATTTCATCTACTTATTATTGAAATCGTCCTCGCTGAAAATCAAAATTTTAGCTTTGGCATTGAAAAACTTCAGTTCAATATTCATATTTCAGCTCTTTTGAAGCAATGCATATTAAAACCTAACATACAGCGTTATATTTTTTCATTTAAAATGAGAACAAGATTACTGCAGATATTCCATTTCCCATCCGTCTTAATTTATACGAACTTATCTATACTATGATTGACCTCCACTTCTGAAAAAACAACGTATGTCTTTGTAATAGCGTATGAGGATACAGCGTTGATAAACTGTTCAATATCGCCTAAAGAAGAAACGGTCATTTTAACTATGAAACAAACATCCCCAGCAATTCGATAACAGCATTCGCTGTATTTATATTCTTTGATAAAACTTTTAAATTTCTCATATTGCCCATCTCTCATTGTAATTTCAATAATACACTTGATTACAAAACCTAACTTATTTTTGTTTAAACGTATTGTGTATCCTTCAATGATCTGTTTTTCCTCAAGCCGTCTTACCCTTTCACTGACAGAAGGCGGTGAAAGATTTACCCGTTTAGATAGCTCTCTGATAGAAATTCGACTATCTTTTTGCAATTCACACAAAATTTGAATATCTATTTCATCTATTTTCATTTAAAACTCCTTTTATAAAAAAACGTATCAATAAAAATATATTTCATATAATAACTTAACATATAAAATACAATTTCTATTTTATATCTGTTATAATTTACTTGTCAATCAATACGTAATTTAAGGAGGAAACTTATGGCTATAATTTCTTTTTCACAGGAAGGTATTACACCATTTCAACAACTATTAGGGTATAATAAAAATATTTTAGAAAACTGGACGCGTCTGGAAGAATGTATTTTTTCCAGCACTACATTCTCCGCGGAATTAAAAGAAGAGGTTCGACGTACACTCGCTTTTTATAATGGTTGCGAATACTGCATGGCTAAAGGGAAGCCTTCAAAAAATATACTGGATCCAAAGACACAATTGGCTATTCATTTTGCAACTCTATCAAACCAGACAGCACATATTGATAACGAAGAACTCATTAAACTTAAAGAAGTGTTCACAGACAACGAAATTTCAGAACTGTTGGCACTTATATGTTTTATAACCGCTTGCCAACGATTTGGCGCCTTACTGGGATTAGAACCAAGCTGCCAAATTTGACACAGATTATAGACAAAAGAACCGTCAGACTGTGTGAAAACTCATTCTAATGTTCAAATAAGATATTTATAAATTAATAATGTGAAATTTACATTAACTTAAAATTTTGAACTTAAATTTGGCGTCTTTAACGTTTTCATACAGTCTGCCGTACTTTCATCCTATGATACATATTGGAAAGACGGTTCCTACCTCCCCTATCAGCGCATCACATTAAACCTATAAATGTCTTTCGGTCATTGTTATAACCAGCAAAAAAATCCAGATAGCAAACCTTTAAAATACTTAAAAACTGTATCTACCTCTAAATTAGAAATGACCTTCTAACCTCACTGGGACTGACATGGTACATTTTTTTGAACGCCAGCGCAAATTTACTGGCACTCTCGTATCCAACAATCACTGCAATATTGCTGATACTTCTGTCATCATCAGACAACAGTCTAAGCGCATACTTTAACTTCTGCTGCCTGATATAGCCGGCAATCGTAATTCCGTACCATAACTTAAAGCACTGCCGCAGTTTCGTTGCGCCCATCTCGGCAATAGCAGAAAGTGCTTCCATCGACGGCGGATGCAAAATATCTTTGTCGAGTTCAGCCTTAACTTTCCAAATATACTTTTTATTTTGGTAGGTTAAATGCTTTTGATTATGGCTTTTTTGCAAATAGCTTCCCCAAAAATTTGGAACCCGTGTATTGCGCAAGATCAGTCCTATTAGTTCACCCATTTTACTTTCATAATACATGAATGGCAGCGGAGCGATCGCATTACGAATTGCATACGTCAACTGTTCAAAAACCATGACAATATCTGGCGTATTATATTGGACTGGATCCCAACCGGCAGCTTCGATCAAGGTAAATGGTGATTCCAATGGATGTGCCTGCAAATAACGTTGCAAGCAGTCGTCAAATACTAACATTCCCGTGTACCGTACAGATTGTGAAGTCCCATAGATCATTTTAAACGGCTTATCCTGGCAGATAAGCAAATGAATTCCCTGCGTCAGCGTACGCGCCTTTTTCCCTTTCTCAATTACGGTGATCTCTCCGTAAGCCACCGACAATATCCACAATGCGGAATGTTCCATGCTATATTCTCTGATCACCGTTTCCTTTAGGGTAAAATAAGCATTCGTAAAGAATAAACCCGGCGACGGATGAATATCTACCAGCCAACTATTGCCGTTTTCAGGCGGAAACGAATAAACCACACCATTACCAAAATTCTTTGTACTGCAGCCGAACTGCTTTGCTAAACCGGCATTGCCCGTCAAATACTCTCCCGTTTGCACAGTCCATCTCCTTTCTCATCTCTTTCACAACCGACAGTGTGTTCTGCTATCATATTTGAAACGATTTGCGGACTTCACTGGGCGTAACCTGATAAACTTTTTTAAATGCGGCACTAAACTTACTGGCACTCTCATATCCCACGACTGCGGCAATATTACTTATACTCATTTCGTCATGAGACAATAAACGTAAGGCATACTGCAACTTCCCCTGCCGAATATAGTCAGCAATTGTAATTCCGTACCACTGCCTAAAATAGCGACGCAATCTGCTTTCTCCCATGCCGGCAACTACCGTCAACTGTTCTAACGTAGGCGGCCTCAAAATATCCTCGTCCAATACGTTTTTAACCCGCCAGATATATTTTCGGTTTTGATAGGTCATGTGACTTTGATTACGACTTCTTTCCAAATAGGTTTTCCAATAGGTTTCATTTTGACTTATACGCAAAATAAACGCCAATATTTCTCCCATTTTGCACTCGTAATAGAATAACGGCAGTGCCGTATCAAATGCACTGCGTATCGCATATTTAACCTGTTCAAAAGCCATTACCATGTCCGGTGTGTTGTACATCGATGTCTTCCCTCCCTTTAAACAGGATAAAACGATCGATTGCTCCTCCGAATGCGCCTGAAAATACTGTTCTCGGCAATCATTGCTTAGCAGCATACTTGTCCACCATAATGGCTGGCTTGCTCCATATATAATTTCAAACGGCTTCCCCCGATTGATCAACACGTTAATTCCCGATGCCAACCGCCACGGTTTCTTCCCTTGTTCTACAATACTGACTTCACCACTCGCCAGCGACCATATCCATATACCAGGCTGCGCCATCTCATATTTCCGGGTAATTTTATCCGTAAGAGTAACATACGCATCGGTAAAAGCCAAACCAGGCTTAGGGCACATATCAATTAACCAACTGTCTCCATTTTCTGTCGGCAGGCGATAACGTACACCATTGCCATATATTGCATCACTGCATCGCAATTGCTTCGCCAGTCCGGCACTGCCGGTACTATATTCCTCTGTCCCCACTGCCTTTCCTCCTGTCCGGTATACAACAATAACTACTCTGTTAATCATAGCACGTACCAAGGTCTGAATAAAGCTGGCCTATTCTTATTTAATGTCCCAAATTGTCCTTATAGCATCCATTTTCGTCAACTTTTCTGCCTTTTTCGCCTTATCAAACGAGAATTGTTCTCATCCCTCAGTTTTTTTTGCTCTCATTTTACGCGTGTTGACTACGCAAAAATTGCCTTGATATAATGAGTGACGTTAGTTAGTGAATTCATTAAATCCACGCCGGCAACCGCATTGCAATGCGATCAATTTTGTTATTATTTTATGATTCTCATATGAGCTGCAAAAAAAACTTAAGGGGATGATTACATCAAAAAGCCGACTTATATACAAAAAAATTTTCTCTATGCCATGATCGGCAGCAGCCTGTTGTTACCGGTACAAGCAATGGCGGCATCGACCGAACAAGACACCACCGATGATCTGCCTGCCGCCCATGAATCAGAAGCACCGGAAAATACGTTTAACTTTGACGTAATGGAAATCATCGGTGAAAGGACTGCGATTTCAAGAGATAAAAACATCAATGCACATGGCGGTACGGTTGCAACCAAAACCGATACCTCCATTGGCGAAGCCGCTCGTTCCATCAGCATCATTACCAAAGAACAATTAGAGACTCGCAGCGCACTGGATTTGAAAGAGGCACTCGACTATACGCCAGGTGTTACGATGAGCAATGGTGGTGTATGGACAAGCCCCACAATCCGAGGTTTCACTGGCGGATTGACCACAACAGATGGCTTGCGGGTTCCAACCGAATTTTCGGCATCCAATATCGATTTATACGGATTTGATCAGATCGAGGTATTACGCGGCCCAGCCTCACTGCTCTATGGTGCAGGCGGCCCCGGCGGCATGATCAACCGGGTAACCAAAAGACCAACCACGGAACCCTTCCATGAAGTTCAGCTGCAAGCAGGCAACAATAATGAATTCAGCGGTGCTTTTGATATCAGCGGACCGACCGATGACAACGGCAAACTATTTTTCCGCCTGACAGGCCGCTCCTACAAAGAAGACCTAAACACAGACATGTCTTCCTTGAAACGTCACTATATTGCACCTGCCTTGACCTGGCGACCTAATACCGATACCGCCCTAACGCTATTAACCAGTTATCAGAAGGAATCTGTTAAAGGAGATTCCCTTGCCTTCCGCAGAGTATTTCTCCCAAATAATATCCTCTATGGACATCCCGGTACTTTACTGGAGGGAGATCCAAATTATGATGGGTACAATAAAACCCAGTCCCAATTGGGCTATATCCTAGAGCACCGTTTCGACGATACTTGGTCAGTAACACAAACAGCCCGCCATTATCGTTCTTCTATGGATTACAGATCATTGAGTATTGATAGTTTAGAACCTGATGGATATACCGCCAATCGTTCCACCCGTTATGACACTGATAAGGCCAGCGGCAATACGATTGACACGCATTTTCAAGCAAAATGGGCTGACGGAGGAATCGAGCATACCTCTCTGATTGGCTTTGATTTTCACCAAGATGAACAAAATTACCGTTATCGCCGAGGAGATGGACCAACGCTTGATCTGCGGACACTCAATTACGGGCAGTCTATCACGGATCCCGACTTTGTCATCATGCGCGATACCATCAATAAACGCCGCGGTTTATATGTCCAGGACCAACTTAAATTTGGCCAGCGCTGGACAGTAACGGCCGGAGGGCGCAAAGATTGGTATAAACAGAATGAAACAAATCTCATGAATGGCGAAAAAACCCTCTTCAAGCAAAATGCCGTTACCGGACGTATCGGTGTAGCCTATGATGCAGGCGGCGGAGTTCAGCCTTATCTTAGCTATGACCGCTCTTTTGAACCGCAATCCGGTCGCGACCGATTTGGCAATTCATTTGATCCCCTGACCGGTCAGCAGTATGAACTTGGTATACAATTCATCCCCGAAAACAAGAATGCCCGCTATTCTGCTGCTATTTTCAATCTGCGCCAGCAGAACGCACTGACAACCGACCCACTCAATACGTCTAACGAGAGTTATCAAGTGCAAACAGGTGAAATCGCCGCCCGGGGTCTGGAACTCGAAGCCAATCTTGCTGCAGTTAGGGGCATGAACATCACTGCTTCTTATACCTTGTTGGATAAGAAAATTACCAAAGACACCGACCCTACGCTGATTGGACGACAGACTGCCAATATTCCTCGGCACAGCGCGGCTTTATGGTTTGACACCGCTGCTCCGCAAGAGAAGAAAGACGGCTGGGGCTTTGGCGCAGGACTGCGTTATATTGGTTCGCGCTATGATTATTCAAATACTACTAAGCTGGGCGGACTCGTATTGGCTGATGCCTTGATCCGCTATGATAGCAACAACTGGCGATATGCACTGAATATCCGCAATCTATTTGACCGTGAGTATATCTCCAGTTATTGGGCTTCAAGCGGTTATTACGGCATCGACGAAGGCCGTACAATTAGACTAACCGCAACCTATAATTGGTAAACTAAAAAACAAAAGACTGAAATCATGCAGATGTATGATTTCAGTCTTTTTATTTTAGAAAGCCACCTGTCCCAAATTGACATAGTACTGCACATTTTAAACGGCGATAGCAAGACAATAAGAGCCTTCCAAGTGAGATTGTTTCTCAATTCGCGATTAAGCACCTTTTTAGCGAACCTGTATTCCAGTGCCTTTTGCCTCGTTGACTGCCCGGAAACTCCTTTGTTATAATTGGCGCAAGCGAGCTTAGAACAGGCGCCTTCTACGCTCATTATCTTTCTCCACATGAAGTTACTTCATCATTTAACAAGAAGAGGATTGATCATATGAAAAAATTTATTCCAGCCAAAAGAAGGTTGCTCTGTGGATTAATTGGCAGCACGCTCTTGTGGCCTGTACCGGCCACAATACAAGCCGAGGCACTATCAGAAGTACCGGAACAAACAAGCAGTGATACACGAACTGTCGAAGATACCTATCCTGAATTTACATTTGATGCTTTCGAAGTAACAGGAGAACGAATGCCGAAAGAAGGCTATGTCGCCAAACGCAACAACATTGGTACCAAGACAGATACACCGCTCAGTGAAACCGCTCAATCGATTAGCGTTATCACCCGGGAACAAATGGACAACCGCGGTGTTACTGATTTTACGGAAGCTTTGGCATATACGCCCGGCATCACTTCAGCAGTTTACAGCGGCGAAAGTAATACTTATAGCATGAACATTCGCGGTTTTGCCTACGACGGAGCCTATAACAACGGCTCGGGTCGCTTAGGAAGCTACTATGGCAGCAATTTTGACATGTACAGCTTGGAACGAGTGGAAGTATTGCGTGGTCCGGCTTCTATACTCTACGGAGCCGGCAGCCCGGGTGGCATCATCAACAATGTTTCTAAGCGACCAACCAAAGAACCATTGCGAGAACTTCATCTTCAATCCGGCAGCAACAAGCAATTCAACGGCGCACTGGATCTCAGTGGCCCGGCCAGCGATGACGGCAAATTGCTGTTTCGCCTCACGGCCCTCAAATCGGATGAAGACCTGTACATAGATTCTAGTACAAAAAAACATTCCTTCATTGCACCTGCACTGACTTGGCAGCCAACTGAAGATACCAGTCTCACTGTTTTATCCTATTTTCAACAAGATGACAGCCGGGGCGCGACTGAAGAACATTACAAACGAGTCTATTTACCGGGAAGTTCATTTTATGGTTCAGGTATTTCCAGTAAAACTTATTTCGGTGATCGAAGTTTTGATCGTTCCAAAACCAATCAAAGCCAAATCGGTTACATTTTAGAACATAAGCTCAATGATATTTGGACTGCGACGCAGACCGTCAACCATTTTCATACTTCCATGACACAACAAGGTGTTTCAGCCAATTCCTTGGATGCGATCAACCAGATCATTACACGCTCCACCAAAGCTACCGGGCGATATGGCAACTCAGATTCCATTGATACAAACTTTCAGGCTAAATGGTCAAACGGTGCTGTCAATCATACCACACTCATTGGCTTTGATTATCAAAAAGGCAGTTACAATTGGCGCTGGGGCGGTGGTTCAGCTCCCGATCTTAATTTAACTGCCATCAATTACGGGCAGTCTATTCCAACACCTGCTTATTCTTATATTACGGAGGGCACGACAAAACAAAACGGCTATTATCTCCAGGATCAACTCAAATTTGGCGAAAGATGGACCGCGATCTTAGGCGGACGTTATGACCGCTATGACAATACGTTTAGAAATCTCTCCAACGGCACAACCACAATAACTGATCAGAACGCCTTTAGCGGACGGGCCGGTATTGTCTACGACGCGGGCAATGGCATTAAACCTTATATTAGCTACAGCGAGTCTTTCCAAGGGCAGAGCGGTTCTGATCGTCATGGTAATGCTTTCGATCCAACCACCGGCAAGCAATATGAGCTGGGTGTACAGATTGAGCCCCAAAATAGCAATGCTCGTTTTACAGCAGCACTATTTGATCTGAGAAAGCAAAATGTAATGAACACCGATCCAGCTGATACAATGTTTCAAATACAAACAGGTGAAATCACTTCAAGAGGACTTGAACTCGAAGCTAACATGCAGGCATTTAAAAATATAAACCTTACCTTAGCCTATACTTTACTGAACAATAAGGTTTCAAAGGACATGGATACAGCAATCGTCGGTCGCAGAACCCAAGATGTGCCGCGTCATAGCGCCTCACTATGGCTGGATACGGTTAAACCCGGTGAAACCGTACAAGGCTGGAGCTTCGGTACGGGACTGCGCTATATCGGCTCCCGTTATAATTACTACAATACACGAAAATTTGACAGCGTGATTTTGACTGACGCCATGGTGCGATATGACAGTGGTGCTTGGCGTTATGCACTTAACGTGACAAATCTGTTCGACAAGCACTATGTAGTTACCACTCAGGATTATTGGGCACATTATGACTCAGTAGATACAGGCCGTAAAATCCGCCTCACTGCCACATATAATTGGTAGCAAATACTCCAATTTGATATAGTTGTACTCCTAAATAACACCCTGATTGGCAATGAAACGTCCGCCAAATCAGACATATCCCAGTTTAGTCGTTGCAGGATTCACTAGTCACCTCAGTTGATAGACAATTTCAATCCGTTGACATAATAAATCCACGCTTGCTATAATAATCCGGTAAACGCCAATATGATAATGATTATCTTTATCGATATTATGCATTCTATTAGGTAACCCTATAGGATTTATTGAATTAGGATACGATGGCAGCTGCGACAAGCTGCCTCTTTTTTCGTCGACTTAAAACCATTACACGATTCATTTACAAAGGAGATTTTAATTTGAAGTCTATCATTTTCTGCAAAAACTTACTGTTTTCATGCTTACTCGTTTTTATCTTGACCGCTGTTGCCGGTTGTACCTCTTCCGTTCAAGCGCCAAGCACTTCGACAAATTCAGAAAATCTTTCTGCAACTCGCATTGTCCATACCGTGATGGGTGATGTAACAGTTCCGACGAATCCGCAAAGAATCGTTGTGAATTGGTACGTTGGTGATGTTTTTACCCTTGGTTTTACACCAGCAGCGCTCGCGGGATGGTCACAGGAAACCATGCCTTTCTATGAAAAATTTGACGGCATACCTGTAATTGAAAACTGGGAAACAGAAGCGATTCTCGCACATAATCCCGATTTAATCATTACGTACAATGAAGAGGATTATGCCAAGCTATCAAAAATTGCGCCTGTAATTGTCGTACCGGAAACTGGTATGTCATCGGTTGAACGACTCATGTTTCTTGGCAATGCCACAGGACGCAAAGCCGAAGCCGAAGCCGCCATTACTGCCTTTGAAAAAAAACGTGACGAAGCAAAAAAGCTACTTGCCTCAGACGGGTTCGCCAATAAGACTTTCAGTATTTTTCAAGACTGGGGCAGCGGCTCTTACGGTATCTATTACGAAACCGAATCACGCGGCGGTACCTTGCTGTATCAGCATCTGGGTTTGAAAGAGCCGGAAAAACTCCGTCATTTAGTAGAAATAAGCAAAAAAACACGTGATACCCTGTCCTATGAAGTAGTCGCAGATTATGCAGGCGATTACGTACTGTGGTTTCTTATGGATAATGTCAAGTCTGAATTTGCCGAAACCGATGTTTGGCGAAATATCCCGGCTGTACGTGACGGACATCTGATCGAAATTCCCGCTCACTACAGTGGGTTGTTCTTTTACTCTGACGTTGCCAGTATGACCGCACAGCTTGATTATATCGTTAATAAACTGCGTGCCACCGCCGACAAGCAATAATTCTCTGAAAGGAATCTGTTATGCCAACTACGAAACTGCACTTGAAGCAAAAAAATATATTAAAATTCACCGTTTATATGCTGTTGGGAACCGTTTTATTGCTGTTTGCGGTGGCTGCCTCTATTTCTTTTGGCGCCGCTGATTTGCAGCTGCAATCGGCCTGGAGCGCCCTCTTCAACTTTGACTCGACTTCAACCGAACATCAAATCATCCGTACCCTACGCTTTCCCCGCACTTTAGCGGATATCATCGTAGGCTCCAGCCTGGCAGTCTGCGGTGCACTCATGCAAGGTACAACCCGTAATCCACTTGCCGACTCTGGTTTGATGGGCATCAGCAGTGGTGCTACTTTTGCTGTGGCAATCTGCATGGCCTTTCTGCCGGAACGCACCTATGGATTAACGATGCTCTTTGCCTGTCTAGGTGCAGCTGTTACAACCGCAATGACCTATTTTATTGCTTCTCTCGGCAAACGTGGCATGACACCGCAAAGACTGGTTCTCGCCGGCATTTCAATTTCAATGCTGTTTGGTGCATTTAGTTCTTATATTGCCATTACCTATAAAATCGGCTTATCACTCGCCTACTGGTCAGCCGGTGGTACTGCCGGAGCACAATGGAATGAACTGCTGCTGGCAACACCACTATTCCTTGGCGGTTTGTTAACAGCCATTGCCATCTCTCCATCAGTAACCGTGCTGAGCCTCGGCGAAGAAATCGCTACCGGACTGGGCATGCGCATCCGACTTGTCAAAGCTTTGTCCACACTTATTGTACTCGTATTGACTGGTCTTTCCGTCATCATCGTCGGTCCGGTGGGCTTCGTCGGCTTGATCGTCCCACACCTGACACGTCATTTCGTCGGCGTAGATTATCGCTACATAATTCCGGCGGCGGCACTTTACGGCCCCCTGTTGACGGTAGCAGCCGACTTGATTGGGCGCATGATGAATAGACCTTTTGAAACTCCTATGGGCATCATTTTTGCCGTAATCGGCGTTCCCTGCTTTCTCTACCTTGCACGTAACCAGCGGAGGGAGTTCGAATGAAAAATCAACGCTTTAACATACGAAAAGGGATTTTCGTCCTCGCTATCATGAGTTTGCTGATTCTACTCATTACGATCATCAGCATCAATTCCGGCAAAATAAATCTTCCACCCATAGAAGTACTAAACGTCTTGCTGGGAAAAGGCACAGCAAAGCAAAACCTGATTGTATTCGATATTCGTCTGCCGCGCATTGTTTTAGGCGTACTTGTCGGCATTGGCATGGGCGCTGCGGGGTGTATTATGCAAAGCCTGCTGCGCAACGATATGGCAAGCCCCGGAACATTAGGCATCAGTTCCGGTTCCGGTTTATTCGTCCTATTATTTGTTGTACTCTTTTCGCCCCAAGGTGCTTCAACTGCAGTTCTTTTACCATTGCTGGCCTTTGTCGGGGGAATGAGCGCTGCCGGCTTGATCTTCCTGCTTTCTTACCGCTCAGGCAAAGATGTTTCTCCAACAAGCTTGATCTTAACAGGTGTTGCTCTGGGCAGCGGTTACGGTGCTCTCACGACCTTATTAACGCTTAATCTAAATGAAAAGCAGTTGGACTTTGTCCTGCGCTGGGGTGCCGGCAGCTTATGGGGCGACGAATGGGGTTACTTAGCAATCCTACTCCCTTGGACGCTGTTATTATCGGTTTATGTATTTTACAAATCTCGTATACTAAACGTCCTGTATCTAGGCAGTCAAACCGCTGTCGGACTTGGCGTGTCCGTAAAAAAAGAATTCTTGCAACTGGCTACAGCTGCAGTAGCATTATCTTCCGGCAGCGTAGCACTCGGCGGTAACTTTTTCTTTGTCGGAATGATTTCGCCACATTTAGCACGCAAACTGGTGGGACCAAATCACAAATTGATGCTGCCTGCTTCTGCGCTCACCGGGGCAGTGATCGTCCTCTTATCAGACACCATAACAAGAATCATCAGCTTCGGCGCTGATATTCCAACCGGCATCATCATTACCATTCTCAGCACTCCCTATTTCCTCTACCTTTTAGCGAAAGCAAATTAAGGAGATCATCATGAACAGTATTACTACCGAAAACCTAGCCATCGCCTACGACGAGACGTTAATTGTCGATAAATTGCATATGCAGATTCCTCAGGGCAAGATTACTTCCATCATTGGCTCTAATGGCTGTGGCAAATCGACAATTTTAAAGGCGATAGGGCGTATTTTAAAACCAGCTACCGGACAGATCTGCTTAAACGGCAAAGATATTAAAACGCTCTCTACTCTAGAAATCGCCAAAAAGATGGCAATTTTACCGCAAACGCCACTGGCTCCCAGCGGCTTAACCGTCCGTGAGTTGGTAGACTACGGCCGATTTCCCCATCAACGCGGTTTTGGCAAACTAACGGCTGAGGACAAAAAGATTGTAACCTGGGCTCTGACAGTTACAAAGCTGCAAGACTTGGAATACCGAGAGGTAGATTCCCTCTCCGGCGGCCAGCGTCAGCGGGTTTGGATTGCGATGGCACTAGCCCAGCAAGCAGATCTTATTTTATTGGATGAACCGACCACTTATCTGGATTTATCGCATCAATTGGAAGTGCTGCAACTACTGTATGAGCTGAACCATAAACAAAATTGCACGATTGCAATGGTGCTACATGATTTAAATCTTGCCGCCCGTTTTTCTGACTATATCATTGCAATTCGCAACGGCGCCATTATTAAACACGGCACAGCCAAAGAAGTATTGACTCCTGAAGTACTGCGGCAAGCCTTCCATATTGACGCGGAAATTGGCACAGACCCGCGTACCGGCAGACCGGTATGTATTACCTATGATTTACTGAAAGAAGGTGAACTATGAACATTATACTAAGAGTCCTCCGAGGCGCTATGCAATATTGGCAATCTATTTTTATCGGCGTACTGGCTGTCCTTGTCTCTACTGCTGCCAGTTTATATGCACCTTGGGCCATGCAAAAGCTGACCGAACTCATTACAAGTCAGGACCCCGATCTTGCTGCAAAGTCACTGCACATGGGATTAATCCTCCTCGCCACCTATATCCTGCGCGGCGTATGCTCTTTTATCAAAGGTTACTTTACGCACCTCGGTGCCTATTGTTACGTGGCGGATTTAAGACTTGCCTTATACGACAAATTGCAAAACTTGTCTCTTAGATACTTCGCTGATAAGCAAAGCGGGCAAATTGTCAGCCGCATTGCCAGAGACACGGTCAGTGCAGAACGCCTGATTGCACATGTTCTCCCTGATTTAATTGTCAACGCCCTGACACTCCTTGCTGTAGGTATCATGCTCTTTACCATCAATGTAAAGCTCGCCGTAATCAGCCTCTTGACCATTCCGTTCATTATTTTTGCCAATGTACTATATTCTAAAGCGGCTTTGCCGCGCTGGCGAAAAAATTCAGAAATTATGGGTATCATGAACGGTGCTTTGCAGGATAATGTATCTGGCATGAAAGAAATTCAAGTTTTCAACCAACACGACTATGAGAAGACACGAATGAGCAACATCATTCAGAAAGAAGCCAAAACGATTCTCGCCGCCGTTAAAACCGATGAATTTGTGATTCCACTCATCGGTTTCTTCAGTTCTCTCGGTATGGTTGGGGTAATGGTATACGGAGGTTATCTAACCTCGATCGGGGAGATGACCGTTGCGGAAATTGTCGGGTTTACACTTTATTTAGGATTATTTTATGTTCCTATTAATAATCTCTCCGGCATTAATGAAAATCTTAATAATGCACTTGCCGGATGCGAGCGGGTATTTGAAGTACTCGACGAGGTTTCTGAGGTGCAAGAAGCACCACATGCCAAAGTACTGCAAGACGTGAAAGGTGCAGTGAAATTTGACAATCTAACCTTTCACTATACGCCGGGAATTCCGGTATTACATAACATCACGCTAACAATCGAACCAGGACAGACAGTAGCACTGGTAGGGACTACCGGCGTTGGCAAAACCACGATCAGCAGTCTCCTAAATCGTTTTTATGACCCCGTCGCGGGCTCTATTCTCATTGATGGTGTCGATATCCGAGAGGTAACGCTGCGCAGCTTGCGCGACAGCATCAGCATGGTATTGCAGGACACCTTCCTGTTTAACGGTACAGTATACGAAAACATTGTCTACGGCTGCAAAGAAGCTACTCATGAACAAGTACTCGCAGCTGCGAAAGCCGCTAATGCTCATGCGTTTATCATGGATCTGGAAAACGGCTATGACACACGCATCGGCGAAAGAGGCACTCGACTTTCAGGTGGGCAAAAACAACGAATCTCCATCGCCCGCGCTGTGCTTCGCAATACACCTATTTTACTCCTAGATGAAGCTACCTCTTCATTAGATATGCAAACGGAAAAAGAAATTCAAACTGCACTCGACGAAATATCGAAACAAAGAACAACGCTGATTATCGCCCATCGATTATCCACCATTCGTCATGCCGATGTGATCGTAGTTCTGGACAATAATGGAATAGCAGAACAAGGCACACATGATGACTTACTCCACCTCGGTGGCATATACGCCAAACTCCATGCATCGCAAGCCTCTTAACAGACAAAAGTGACGGTTATTGTAAAAACAATAACCGTCACTTTTGTCTACTTCTGCGGTCTTGACCGATCTTGAAAACTTGGACGTTTTTAAACAAACGATATTTTACTTCTCCACATATCTCGTCAACTTACCACTACCAATTTTTTTGATAAGCTCTTTTTCCAACATTTCCTTGAGCATATGAATTGCGTGTGTTGTTCCAATCCCAAGGGCATTTTCAACATCACTACGCGTGATTTCTCTCTGACTTTCAAACAATCCAATTATCGGTAAATATTTTTCATCTTCTACACTTACTTTTTGGGCATGTAGGTTAGGTAAAATCACCCTAAATGCACCTTCCACATTTTCAAACTTGGGTTGCACCGTAAAACCTTTATAGCAACTCATAATCTTGCTAATACCTGTGCCGTATGCTTCAATCAATTTCATTCTGTAAAATAAGCTTGCAAGCTTTTCATTTCTAGGCTGAGACGCTCCCAACATCGCTGCCTCTAAAGATAATCCGGGTACTAGTCCACCTAAGGAAATTATCTCTAAACGGTCAGCATATAGATTTATGAAGGTACTGCCACTAAAGGAATATTCTCGATGAACAATGGCATTCAGCAATGCTTCACGAACAGCATCTTCTGGATAATCCCGTTCATCTGTACGCAGCAAATCATGAAAGGAGGCTTTTGTAGCATTATAAAAATCAATGGTTTTATAGGCGTCTGTGAGCTGCGCAAATAGGGAACCAGTAAATTCTTTTCTATCCTTAAACACTAACTTATCTGTGCCTTGGAAAATTGCAAATTTGATTGCGTGTTTGCATTGATCTGAAACAAGCAACCCCAAATTGGTATAAATATCATCAGCAGAAAGAATGCCTAAGTTCTTCATCTGTACTTCAGTAAATTCTAAACCCCTTTTTTGCAACTCCTCTTCTAATCTATCAAAAGTCAACTCCTGAACTAGAGAACGATTTGTCTCAAATGCATCACCATCTGTTATTTTTATCATCATACGGATAGCATCTTCAGATGCGGGGGCAGAGGTTGTTCCACTTCTAACATATACACCTGCTGGCTTAAGACCTTTATCTGACAGATAATAAGGCTTTTTCGTACCTTGGCTAACCGTCAGTTTAATAAGAAACTTCTTATCTTCTTGTAATAACGCAATATGAGTAAACATCGAAACATCCGGTCTGATACTATCTCTTAGAGAGTTAGAAATTTGTTGCATTACAATGTCAGCATGCTCAACACCCATGATTTCTCCGTTATCCCGGACTCCGATATAGATTGTCCCACCATTTGTATTTGCAAAGGCAACAATTTCTTTCTTTAAATCAGAAGTATAAATCTCTTTTAACTCAACTGTTTCGCTTTCATACAGCTCCATAGTATCACTCCTTCTGTCGGGTTCTATCATTTCTAGCACAATACTAACACAACAAGTGATAGAAAGCAATAAAAATCATCTGACAGATTACGACAAAGAAACAGTGTTTCCATCCTACTCTATAGTTGAAAGACAGTGGATAGGCTACAATTAATTGGACAGTTATTATAAGGGCATGTAAAATAAAATAATAAAACAAAAGGAGCTAGGCCCATGACTGTTGAAAAACGCCCTCGTCGTAGCTATACGGACGAATTCAAAAAACAAGTTGTACAATTATATAATAACGGAAAACGTAAGTGTGACATTATTCGTGAATATGATATCGCATCGTCCTTGCTTGACAAATGGATTCAGCAAGCTAACAATAGTGGCTCTTTCAAGGAGAAAGATAATCTTACAACTGAACAGATAGAACTGATTGAGCTTCGCAAACGGAACAAATATCTTGAAATGGAGAATGATATTTTAAAGCAAGCAGCGCTGATCTTAGGACGAAAGTAAATGTGATTAAAGCCAATATCCACAAATACTCTGTATCAGCAATGTGTAAAGTCCTACAAATTCCAAGAAGCACCTATTATTATGAGGCAAAAGCAAATCCAGATGAATCTAAGCTGGTGGCAAATATTGTTGATATATTTAAAGCAAGCCGAAATAATTATGGAACCCGAAAAATAAAATCAGATTTAAAAGATAGAAATATCATTGCTTCACGCCGCCGCATCGGCAGAATCATGAGGCAGGAAGGACTGATTTCAAGTTATACGACTGCCCAGTTCCGTCCTCAAAAGGATACTTGTAATGAATCAAAAACCAAAAATGTTGTTGACCGCCAGTTCAGTGAACAACCATATAGAAATGCTATTGTAAGCGATTTAACATATGTCAGAGTCGGCATGAGCTGGAACTACATTTGTGTGCTTATTGACCTCTTTAATAGAGAAATAATTGGTTACAGTGCCGGACGTAATAAAACAGCAGACCTTGTAAAACAGGCATTTCAGACTGTAAGGGGAAATCTGAAAGATATCCAGATATTTCACACGGACCGTGGCAACGAATTTAAAAATCGGACCATTGAAGAAATCTTGGAAGCATTTGAAATTCAGCGTTCTCTCAGTCATAAAGGGTGTCCTTATGATAATGCAGTGGCAGAAGCAACATTTAAAATAATCAAAACAGAATTTATCAGGAACCAGACTTTTCACAGCTTAAACCATCTGCAGATTGAGTTAGCTGATTATGTAAATTGGTTCAACAATCATAGGATTCATTCTTCACTAGGATATCTAACACCGGTGAAGTATAGAATAAATACCCTTAAAAAAGTTGTCTAAAAAACTGTTGACAGTCCACAGTTCCACCGTCCCTTCGTCACACTTACTCTTTGGTTAGTATATATCTTAAAAGTGCATACTTACTTATTCTTTTGTAATAATGTATAATTTATAAAACAGATTTTTAAAATATTTACAGGAGGTGAAAAATGAAGGCATTTTAGCCATTCTTCAAAATAAAGTATTAGAAGAGGCTGCTTCACGTGGTGTAAAAACGTAGCTTATCAATTTTTATGATTTAAACTACAAGTGTGTTTTTTTATAACTTAATAAAGATAATCGAAAAGATGGGAGGGAATAAATTATGAAGTATTACTTAGTTAGATATTTACACACAGATTTAATTGGGTGGGAAAAGCATGTAAACGCCCATATAGAATATTTAGAGCAGCTCGTCGAACATAAAAAACTTATCGTATCCGGCCCCATCAAAGACAGTAAAAATGGAGAAAAAGAAGCATTGCTCATCTTCTATGTTGAAGATCTTAATGAATTACAAAATTTAATACAAAAAGATCCATTTTGGTATGAAGGTTTAGTAGCTAATTACAATATGAATGAATGGGATCCAATGTTCGGTTCCCTCGGCAAATCATAATAAAATTTAAAATTCCCAAGTAATTTTGATTCAACATTATTCTAGGAGGTTTAAAATGAGTTTTTTAGAATTAGCACAAAAGCGCTTTTCTGTTCGAAAATTTAGCAATAAGAAAGTAGAGAAGGATACGTTAAATTTAATCCTTGAAGCAGGACGCATTGCCCCTACTGCTTGTAACTACCAACCGCAAAGAATCCTTATTCTTGATAACGATGAAGATTTATCGAAGCTCAGCCTTTGCACACCATACAAGTTTAACCAACAGTTGGCTTTAATCGTCTGCTATGACAAAACTATAAGCTGGAAAAGAAGCTTTGATGGGAAAGATGAGGGCGAGATTGATGCAAGTATTGTCGCAACTCACATGATGCTGCAAGCTTCTGAATCGGGCATTGGATCTACATGGGTTGGTCATTTTGATCCGGAAAAAATTAAAAATACTTTTGATATCCCGGAAAATATAATTCCGGTTGCAATTCTGTTAATGGGATATCCCGCTGACGATGCCGTTCCGAACAAATTGCATCATCAACGTTTCGACATTTCGCAGACCACTTTTTATGGATCTTTTGACAATAAGAAATAAGACACACATAAATTTTAAAGGGCGCCGCTTCATTTTGAAGTTGGCGCCCTTTACTTATTCGCTTATTATTTCAAGGCTGACCGTCTATCGGCAGCATATTTTTTATATTTCATGATAATCAGGGTTCGCTATATTATTGTTAATAAAATTATAAAACAGACTACTTAAATCACTCTTCCGCATGAAAAGCTAAAGCTGACAACAGTTTAGCCTCTGCCTCTTTAGTAAACTGGATACCTTGGTTTGTTTGAAAAATCCAACCTTTATTTATACGATCATCCAGCCAATCAGTTATAAATTGAGGAGCATATCCTCCTGTGCTAAATTCACCACTAAAGGCTAATATCATTTTATAATCTTTTAGGTACTGATCTCGACAAGTATTGGATTCTGATTTGGTATACAACCAAAATTGCAAATCATACATCAACATAGAAATTTCATCTGCATGTAGAGCAAAATACCCCTTCTCCTCCACCATTTTTCGGCATACAATTCGAATTTTCTCTTCTATATTTTCAACCTCTACTACATTTTCGCAAAGTTTTGTCAACAACGGCGAAAATGCACTATATTTCACTTTCTCAAGTTCAACCTGTTTACGCTCTTCAGAGTCGTCATAGTCTTCCTCATTTACCAGACCGCGAATAAAAGTTTCAAAATTTTCAGCTAGGAAGGTAACCTTGTAATCACACTCCTGATCCACATGAACAACCTCTGGCTCTCCTTTTTTACCACACTTACGATAATCCAGCATTACCACATCATGTCCGGCAGATGGACAATCACAAATCACGACCCCAAAATCTGGATACCCCCATTCCTCAATCATAAATGGACTGCCAAAATCACCACAAAGAGAGTACCTCTTTTCTCTTCCAATCCCCATAATCCCTGTAATCGCAACATGATCTTCTGCCCATGAAGTCGACACTGTCGTCGGAAAACAAGTGTTTAAAGGTATTCCTCCGTTATGAATCTTCATCATTTCGATATAGGAAGCTGGCAATTTGTATCCTAGCTCCGCTTCAATAGATTCTATGAGTTCGTCCGACGGTTTCTCACTTACATAATTTTTAACCGCATAATCTCGATCATCCCAAAAACTTGAGAAATCAAACTTGTCAAAATACTTTTTCATTATCGATCCACCTCAAATCAATTTATTCATAGACAAAGGTAGGGCTATTTGTCTTAAAATAAACGCCCATTCTCTTTATGTAAAAAATAAAAGCTACCGCTAACATTCTACTTTCCCTTTCTTAATATAAAACGATGCAAAAATCTTCATTATAAAATCTAAAACGATCCGATCACGAGTTTTTACCAAAATCATATCGACATCATCTACAATAAGTATAATTTCATATTTTAGAACATTCTAAGTTTATTAAAATTCCCCTTTTATTTTTAACTCTTCTGGACAAAATTAGAAATATAGTCCTATCGTAAACTACTAGATTTAAAAAGAAAAATCGGCTGACACACACGATAATTTTCGCGATTATCAGCCGATTCTATTTTTGAATAAATTACACCAAAAGAACGGTGTTTTCACACTCATCTATATTCGAAAAAATTTTTTCCGCCCCCTGTGATTTATTATTATTTTCAAGGAAAAGATAAATAAAAAATGAACTTTGGATTACGGGGAATCTTTGTTAAACTATTGTTATGGCGGCTTGTTTTCTCTAACAAGCATTGACTTTATGATGAAAGAAAGTGAGCGATTTTATGATATTCGGACCAAATCCTGATGCGATCTACCCCAATGAGCAAATAAAAAGCATTTGTTATATTAAAAATGTAATTACCCGCCCTAACATTCTCGTTGGATCCTATACCTATTATGATGATGAGAATGGTGCTGAAAATTTTGAAAAACATGTCACACATCACTATGAATTTTTGCAGGATCGACTAATTATAGGAAAGTTCTGTGCTATTGCCAAAGGGATTGAATTTGTAATGAATGGTGCAAACCATAGAATGTGCAGTGTTACAACATATCCATTCAATATCATGGGAAATGGTTGGGAGAAAGCCACACCATCATTATCTGACTTGCCTTTTAAAGGCGATACGATAGTCGGAAATGATGTGTGGATTGGACAAAATGTCACCATTATGCCAGGCGTACACATCGGCGATGGCTCTATAATTGCTGCAAATTCTGTGGTAGCCAAAGATATACCTGCATTTCATATTGCCGGAGGAAACCCTTGTAAAGTTATAAAAAAAAGATTTGATGATGACCTTATCGTACATCTATTAAATATAAAATGGTGGGACTGGCCTCCAGAAAAAATTTTTCAAAACCTTGAAGCTCTTTGTAGTGGAGACTTAAGCCTTATTAAAAATATTACGTAAATTTTATTGCAAATCAGACGCTATCTTTCCGTCTTCGATGCTATTAGGAAAACTATCGTTTTTAATGCAACACTTTCTATTGATTCACCACTTATCAATTTTATAAGTATGAATTCCCACTCTTTAATGCTGTTCATTACTTTATTATGTCACTCTACTTTATCTTTGCAATAAAGTTTTACCATCCCTTACTATGCATCACCAAGTACGTCGGACAAACCAAAAACACCCGTCAAGTTTATTTGACGGGTGACAATTCTCGACGCTATAATAATAACAGGCACGGCGAGCACCGTGCCTGTTAACTGAATACAGGAGGTGATTTCCTTGAAGTTTCGTTTCTTCCTCGAACTAGATGGAACGGTACTTGTCAAGGTAGTAGCACTCATAGCTTTTACCTTAAAAGTGCTTTTCACCTAATGCATTCACCGAAACGGCCTGCTGATCACAGGGCGTTTTTGGTTTATTTAATTATATGCTTATTATACTAGATTTTATACACAATGTAAAATAAAAATCGACTGGTAATTACAAATAGTCATCACTCATTCTTTTATATAAGAGCAACAATAGTCCGCGACTTCATCAACCGCCATTTTGAATTTACAATTTGCAGGAATCTCAAAGCTTTGTCCAGCTTCAAAGGATGTCCATGTTTCGCTGTCAGGAAATAATACATTGATCTTACCTGCTAACACTTCCATCTGTTCTTTGTCCGCTGTGCCAAATTCGTATTCTCCAGGTAAAATAATCCCCAGTGTTTTTCTTGTGCCATCTTCAAAATAAACAGTACGGCTTGTCACTTTCCCATCGAAATATACATTGGCCTTCTTCACAATCGTTACATTTTTCATTTTATCCATTTTTATTACCTCCAATAACTTTGTTTAATTTTCAATACTAACGTTGATCGCTTATCCAGATATTCCATCTGACGATTTAAATTTTACTACCGTTTAATCTTTCAAGCCATTTCAATATACAACCACTCTTAAAGAAACTTAACAACGCGCCATCGCAAAAGCGCTCGGCCCTAACAGCCCCCATAATAAGTGCAAGTACACATTGTTCATTTAATTTTGAAACGTCCGTATTCTCCATAGATTCCACACCCCATTCAAGGCCGTTATCTTTGAGAATATCTTTGTAATGGGTAAGATTCATATCTTTATTGTTTTCTTCAAAGATATGAACGTCATTGATGAAGTTATGTACCATTTCGGAATATCCCACAAAAGGCATCTGTATAGGATGATCCACTGTGCCATCGTTTTCTTTATCAACAACCCATTCGCCAATGTGATCTGCTTGGATTAACGATATATATTTTGTCAAAATATCAAATTTACGCATCCTTGTCCTCCTCAGTATCTCATCATCGGAACTTAAACACTACATTCTCTCACAACATCTTCATATCCTGCTACAACTCTTTGTATTTTTTACAAAACAATAACCCAATTCGACAATAAAGACTGGTACGAAACTATTATTTAATCCCTGAAAAAGACAAACAGCAATACCGCCTTCCTATTTTATATTCCAAAGTCCCCTTATCCTGCGTTTGTTGCGACTTATAAATGTAAGTACTTTTCTTTATTAACAAATTCTGCTATAATATTAGTAATTTTTAAATAAAAAGGATGGATTCTATAGTGGCAGTATCATCAATTTCTATGGTGGCATTGATCGGCGTATTATCATTATTTTCTATAGTCATATGCTTTTTGTGGCTAATATCCGCTCTCGTACTTCAACATTCTAAAAAGAAAGCAAGTATAGGTTTAGTTGTAAGTGTATTGCTATTTTCCTGGGCAATACACTAGTCCGTGTACCAATCAAAAAATCTAAAAAGATAAGTTCATGATAAGGGGACGATGGTACTTTCTATATTTCAAAGGCAGTATCACCGTGCCCTTGTCGTGTTTTATATTCGAAAGATAGCTTCACCGTCCCCTTACCATGTGGTAAAATAATACGATGAAATGAATACGAAAAGCCGCTCTCGGTTAGGATAACGGTTTTAATTTAAAAGGATTTCGTTCATATTATAGAAACAAGTATTGATTAAAAGCGATAAAATGGAGGTATTCATCTATGGATTTCACATTGGAAACTCCTGCGAATATTGACGAATTGGTTAAGCAGGCAAGTGATAAAACAAATTGGCCTAATAGATTATCAGCAGTAGAGGAACTAAGTAAGTGGAAGTGTGAGGAATCCATTGCTATCATTACACAGTTAGCCACGAGTGATTTAGTTTTCAAAGTAAAAGAACGGGCTTTTGAAGTCGCCCAAGCTTTTGGAGTAGAAAAGAATGGCAAACCGATTTATTTAGATAAAAAGCCTAAAGTAAGTTCAATCAAGTTTATTAATAAAAAAATCTTTAAAGTGGCAAGCCATTTAAAGATAAATATTGATGATTTTAATATGGATGAATTCAAAGCAGCTTTTCAAAAAATGTATCCAGAAGAATATGATGTTTGCGAATATGAAAATCATAATAAATTTGATGCTTGGCTCAAAGATCTGGTTCAATCAAAGGTTAGAAGACGAAACAGATAACCAGGAAATTCTGCAATATTTCTATATAAAACAATCCCTACCTGGCAGCCAGATAGAGATTGTTTTATACATTAGTCTATATATGCGACAGCACTTATTTCAATTAATTGTGCCGGAAAAGCAAAATACGACACACCTACAAGAGTACCTGCTGGACGGTGCTTTCCTAAGTATTCCTTGAACAGTCTAATAACAGAATCCGAATGCGCCCCAGCATCTGCCAGATAAATTTTTACATTAGCGAGGTTGGATCTCGTGACACCAAACTCCGCTAATACATGGTCAAGATTTTCAAGTGTTTGGCGAGTTTGCGCTTCAATGTCCCCTTCGCCAATAAATGTGCCCTCTGAATCGTGGGAAAATTGTCCAGAAATATAAATCGTGCCATTCACGCTGTAGGCTTGGGAAATACCATGATCCCAAAGATTATGATTATAAGTTTTAATAGTAGCCATTTTCTCTCTCCTCCACTTTAAGGTAAATTTAGTATAACAAGACAATAAATAAAAAAACAGTACGCACTTGTATGATAGGTGCTATTAGAAAGGATAGTGTCAATTATGGGAATGGCTGCATATAAGGGCCAAGTAAAAAATATTCAAGATACACCTTTTGGATACACTTTGTCATTGATTGGTGGCAAATGGAAAATGGTTATCATCTACCTTTTGGCAGAAAACCAGCCCGTCCGCTTTAATGAACTAAAAAGACAAATCGGCTCGATTACCTTTAAGATATTGAGTTCACAATTGAAAGAGCTAGAATCAGATGGTTTGGTAGAACGAAAAGAGTATCCTCAGATTCCGCCCAAAGTTGAGTACCGTTTGACAGCCAAAGCAGAAACACTCTTGCCTGTTTTGGAAGGATTATGCGAATGGGGAGCGAAGAACCAAAATAAATAATCCGCCCTGTCATATAGTCCCATTTTAAGCCATTGGCCTTATAATCAAAAATCGGCTGATAATCACGATTCGTTTCGCGATTATCAGCCGATTCATTTTTTTTAGAAATTAAGACAAAGGAATATTGTTTTTAATTCTCTATTTGAAACACACTTCCACCGCCCTTTTGACGTGAGCGCCTATCCCCATATTTGTTCCGCAACTTCTTTAATAAAAGCAATTTTTCCCCATTGCTGCTCTTCAGTCAGAATATTGCCTTCTTCAGTAGAGGCAAAGCCGCACTGAGGGCTTAAGCATAAGGACTCCAACGGAATATACGCTGATGCTTCATGAATTCGAGCGATAATTTGTTCCTTATTTTCAATTTCGCCTGTTTTGGAAGAAACCAAGCCAAGAACCACCTTTTTCCCCTTAGAAACGGCTTTTAGCGGAGTAAAATCACCGGCACGATCCGTATCATATTCCAAGAAGAAACCATCAACATTGCATTTACTGAATAATGGCTCCGCTACTGTTTTATATCCACCTGAAGAAAACCAGGTAGAACGGAAATTTCCACGGCAAACATGCATCGTTATCGTCATATCCGCTGGTTTTTTCTGTACTGCTAGATTGATCATGTCTACATATTTCTCTGCAATCCCATCTAAATCAATACCTTTTTCAGCATATGCCGATCTTTTTTCCATATCGCAGAATTCTCCCCACGAGGTATCATCTAACTGCAGATAACGGCACCCTGCATCATAAAAAGCTTGAATGATCTTTTGATACGCTGCTGCAATATCAAAATACAGCGCATCATTATTCTCATAACGCTTAATTGGTGTATATTGTTCCGCCCTAACGCAAGCAATCAAATGCAGCATAGATGGCGATGGAATTGTCATCTTGGCTACATGCTCCCCAGCAATCTCCTTTAAAAACTTAAAGTGTTCAATAAAAGGATGCGTCGTAAAATCTATCTTATCCACGATCTTTAAGGTTGCGGCCTTAGGCTGATGGCCTTTAAAATCCACGGACCAATGATCGGCTTTGATTTCTTCTACACCTTCTAAACTAGCTAAAAAATCAAGATGCCAATATCTGCGACGAAATTCTCCGTCTGTAACGGCTTTTAATCCGACCTCTTTTTGTTTTTCAACCAGCTTTTTTATCTGCTCATCTTCCACTTTTATAAGCTCAGCTTCTGTAACTTCCCCTTTTAAAAACTTTTCTCTTGCTTCTTTAAGACCTTGCGGACGCAAAAAACTTCCAACAACATCATAACGAAAAGGCGCTTCATTTATTTTATCTGTATTTACAAAATTATGACTCATTTTATAACTTCTCCTTGCTGTTTTGAATTTGATATTAGTATAGCATGAAAAAAAGTTATAGCGTAACACATAAATTTTATACTTAGATATAGTTTATTTATATATCGAAAAAGATAGGATGGCGGTTTTCTTCAACATGTGTAGTTAAGCGAACTGCAAAATTATTTTACAAACATGATTGAATCCGTTATAATAAGCATATACTAAATAAACCAAAAACGCCCTGCGCTAACAGGACGTTTCGGTGAATCAGGATCAGGTGAACAGCACTTTCAAGATAAAAGCTGTCAGTGCCACTACCTTGATAAGTACCGCGTCACTTAGTAAGAGTTCTATGCGGAGCTTCAAGGATATCACCTCCTGTATTCAGTTTGCAAGCACGGTGTCAGCCGTGCTTGCTTTTATTATTATAGCTTTCATATTCGCTAGCCGTCAAACACAAGTTGACGGCTAATTTTTTTTGAGACAATGATCCATGATGCAAAATACAATGCGTCCATCTCGTTGTTTTTTTGTTTTTAATATTTCTATAAATTAGCAGTTTGTCTTCTTATACGTTTGTCAACTCATCCTTAAATGCAGGTCTATTTGCATATTTTAAACGAAGCATCTGTTTGATTTTCGACGTTTCTTCTTTTCCACCTGCTTTTTTGAGATTTTGTATAATGCTACATACGCCTTGATAATCCCTTCTATTGCGCGCTCTGGCAGCCATTTGTTCAATATAGATCAAAAATATGGAACAGACTTCCTTTTTAAATTCAGGCAGAAGATATTTATAATACCGTTCGACAACTGAAGGATTTTTTTGAACATACACAAGTAGTTTGTTCTTTTCACCTTCTACAATGAGGATTTGAGTATAGACGGTGCTATGGGTTTTCTTTTGTTCTTCCATTTTGGTGATTAGTTTAGGATATATATCGACCCATTCTTGACTATTGTAAGTTTTTTTCAAGTCTCTGTAATATTCAAAATTACCATCTAAAATAAAACCTATTGCCAAAGCACGTTGTTCATCCATTTTTCCCGAGCGTTTATAGGCTGTGTATCGATATTTTCTCCAATCATTCACAAGTCCCGATAATCCCTTGTCCAATTCTTCTCCGTCAAGGGCAAGTTTGATTACCTTATCATAATTCTTTTTCTGCATGGTTCGTTCTATAGCCATTTTTCTAAAGCTGGCAAAATGAAGGTTTTGTTCCACGAAATTGAGTGCCTGTTTCTCTCCTTCATTCTGTAATATCAGATTATATCTAATTTGAAATATTTTCTCATAAAAATATTTGGTGCTCCAGGAATCACCTTTTACATCGTTCAGCATTGATTGCAGGCAAGCTTCCAATTTATTTTGTAAAGAAGAACTATTCGCCAGTGCCGAGCAAGTTTCTAATAATTCAAATCTCCAATCATCCCAACCATCATATCGTTTATTGGCTGCTTCATGCAAAATTTTTTCAAAAAATTTTTCTTTTATGTCCGGGCTGAAATTTTCCTCATCAACCATTTCTTTTATAAGCGTAAGACTTTCCATAATTGTCGTCCCTACAATGCCATCAGAATCATCACAATAGTCCAACTGATCCATCAGTTCATGAACTACACATAAGTTAAGATCTAAAGCATGCAGGAATTTCTTTTGTTGGACAGCAGTTTGCGCCTTCTTTAGTACCATATCGGCACCTTGTATGGCTTCATACGTATCCCTATAAGAAATGAAACCATCCCAGTCAGCGTACTTATCGATAAAAGTACGAATCAATTCAAGTGATTTTTTGATTTCATCATCATCATTTGTAGTATCAAGTTCCCATTCAATCCGTTGTTTTATCTCCATGTTTTCGCCTGCCGCATCTAGTAAAAATGCAATCAATTCTTCCTTGGTTCTTCTGAAAAGAATATGTTCAATCCCATGATTTTTCTTTTTGGCGGAACCAGAAGCTTTGTCTTCCACTTCCGAATTACGCGTAGTTTTTAAAACATCGGTTTGTTTATGATCATCCATTGTTTTCATTTCCCTTAATGCAAAAAATGCTGCGACCTGATACTTGCAATACGCTCCCATGTCATAAGGACAATCGCATTGGGTACTGATGATATTTTTTTCGTCATCAAGTTCAACCTCAACGAAGTAAAGCTCTGTGCCTTCCACTTCCATTTCATAAAGATTTTTCTTTGTTTCTTTGATTGTATTGACGCAGTGATTTTCAAAATAATCCGATCCTCTTGTAATGATTTTAGCGTCGATATAGTATTCAAAATTGTCAAGATTCATCAAAACTCCTCCTCCATTTGGCATTCTATAACAGATCTTTGCTCTGCGATAAGGTTTTTAGAATTAAATATTTTTGCGAAAAAAAAACCGCTTGTTGTTTACACCATCAGCTGCATTCAAAGCTACACAAGATAAAAAGAATTGTCACTTTGTCTACTACTCAGCCCATTAACTGCTCCTGCATAATTGCAATAAAAGCTTGTGCCGCTTTTGACAAATAGCGATTTTTATTATAGGCGACAACCACTTTATTGGATGGCAATTGTGTATTCAGCAAAAAATAACAAGGCTTTTGCTGTAAAATGTGATATTTGGCCAGCGTGTCCGGAATAAGTGCAAGTGCGACCTCAGCCCCTACCAACGCATGCGCTGTAATGATGCTATGTGTTTCCAATAAAATATCCGGCTTGAAATTCGCCAATTCGCAAAGCTTAAAAAAATATCTGCGAAAAACCTGTCCTGTCTTCATCACAATAAACGGATCATCTTTAAACAACGCTAAATCGATCCTCGGATAAGGATCTTCGCCTCGTTTTACACATGTTCGCACACTCAATGGATGGTTTCTCGGTACGCCTAAAAGTACCTCTTCCTTAAAAATTTCCCTGCATTCCATTTCCGGAAAAGTGGCCGGATTGATAATCAGCGAAAAGTCTGTAACCCCCTTAAGTGCGAATTCTTCCAATTGCGCAGTTGTCCCTTCTTCCAGAGTAATCGATATACGAGGATACCTTGCCTTAAATACAGGGAGAATTTTTGTTAATAAAAAATAACTACGATATTGAGAACTGCCGATACGCAAATGTCCTTTTGTCATATTGGAAAGATCATCAAAATATTGACGCCGCTCTTTTTTTAACTGTGCAATCTGTCTTTCTGTCTCCAGATATACTTTTCCCTCATGCGTCAATTCTAATGGTTTCGTTGAACGATCAAAAATTTCAATTCCATATTTCTCTTCAATGCGTTTAATATACTGGCTCAGTGACGGCTGTGCAATGTACAGCTTCTGTGCTGCATTGACAAAACTCCCTTCTGTCAATATCGCTGTAATATACTCTAATTCCTTCGATCCCATCTTCATTTTTCCTCTCTGATCTATGTTATATATAGTTTTCATCCTATTTATTGATATCTTTAAAAGTATTTTAACTATTAGAAGCATCTCTATATAATGAAATTATACACCTGGTGTGGTTTATCATACAGCTTAAACAAGCGCGCGTACTATGTTTTTGTAAAAAAAAACACTGAACCATTTATTTTAATTATTCTAAATTTTAAAATAATTCATGTGTTTTATGACAAAACAATATTGGAGGAATTTTCTATGATATGGCTTGGTATTGCGATTGTTGTCATTACCTTTTATTTTATCATCAAAAACTATGAAACAAGATTGGTCCTATTTATTTCCGGCGCGCTCATGGCATTGATCGGCGGAGATATCGTCAGCCCGATTAACGCTTTTATCAAAGAATTCACAAATGCAGGATTGGTTCCTACCATTTGTATCGTTATGGGGTTCAGCTACGTGATGGATCACACCGGCTGCAGCAAACATTTGGTCACCTTTATGACCAATTTACTCAGAAAAACCCCGCTGATTATCATTCCTGGTACAGTTCTCGTTACCTTTTTTCTCAATATTGCCCTGCCAAGTGCAGCAGGTGTGGCCGCTGCAGTCGGTACGCTTCTGATTCCTACACTTTTATCCATGGGCGTTCACCCTGCTATGGCAGCAAGTGCAGTTTTTCTTGGTACCTGGGGAAGTGTTATGAGTCCTGGCCTCATGTTCAATCCGCAAGTCGCTGCAATGGCGGGTGTAGATGTGATGACTGTAATTTCAGCTTTTTCCAAACAAGTACTTTTCGCCGCCTTCATTGCAGCACTCATTCTGATGCTGATTTCCTATAAAAATAAAGAAGGTGTAGGCAGCCAGCTATTAAAAAATGCAGCTACGGATACACAAGCAATCAAAGTCAATTATCTCTATGCGCTGATGCCTACAATACCAATTATCATTTTAGTGCTGGGAAGCAAGCAGCTGCAGCTTATTCCTGAATTTACAGTCCCACAAGCAATGATCCTGGGAACAGCCCTTGGTATGATTGTTACCCGCAAGAATTTTAATGAAACAATAAAAAAATTTTTTCGGGGGACGGGCGATGGATTCTGCGATGTTGTCGGTATTATCGCTGCTGCTGCAATGTTTATTCAGGGAATGCAAATCATTGGTCTGACGGGCGCACTTCTCGATGTGATGAAGAACTCACAGCAAATTGCTAAATTCTCGTCGGCCTTTGGCCCATTTATTATCGGTGCAATTTCCGGCACCGGTAACGCTGCCGCACTTGCTTTTAACGGTGCAGTTACACCGCATGCAGCAGATTTTGGCTATGGCATTATCGAAATGGGCTCCATGGTTCAAATCGGTGCAGGACTTGGACGCACAATGTCGCCGGTAGCACCTTCAGCCATTATTCTGGCAAAAATGGCTGGTATCAATCCAATTGAAATTGCCAAAAGGAATATGATTCCAACCATCGTAGCAACACTCATCGTTATGTTCACATTAATGTAAGCCCAAACCTGCAGAAAGAAAGGAAGTATTTACTTTGCTATATGATCTTCTCTTAAAAAACGGTACTTTAGTCGACTATGTAAATGATACGGAAGAAACATGTGATCTCGCAATAAAAGACGGCATTATCGTGGAAAAAGCGCCGGATATTGATCCGGCGAAAAGCCAGGAAGTTATAGATATAACGGGGAAAATAGCTATGCCAGGTATCGTGGATATGCATGTACACGCCTCCAGTTGGTTGGGAGGTAAATACTCCCATCGTATGATGGCATCTAAAGGCGTGACCACCGCCCTAGATATGTCCGGCCCGATAGATTCTGTCCTTGATTTCTCTAAAAATTATGGCGCTGGCCTGAATATGGCATCCATAGAATATATCAGACCACAGCACACAGTAAAAGATCATAATCCCGGACGCAATGAAATTCAAGCACTTTTAGAAAGTGCTATGCACAAAGGCTCCTTAGGATTAAAAATCTTAGGAGGTCATTATCCGCTGACCTCAGAGGCTACCGCACTTGCAATTGAAATAGCCTGCGAGAATAAAGCTTATCTTGCAATTCATGCAGGAACCTTAAACGCTGGTTCAAATCTGGAAGGTTTTCTGGAAATAGTTGAACTTTCAAACAAGCACCCATTTCATTTTGCTCATGCCAATAGTTATTGCCGTGGTGAAATAAAAGAATGCAATCAGGAAATTGATACTGTCATTCAAAGCCTGCTTAAAAATCCGCAAATTCGTATGGAATCTTATTTGTCACCATTTAATGGAACCAGCGCAAAATGCGCTAAAGGCGAGCCGGAAAGTATTGTAACCCGCAAAGCGCTGCAAAAAGGCGGTTTTGCAGCTACAGAAGCAGGACTGGAACAGGCGATATTAAACGGTTGGGCAAAAATCAATCAGGAAAACGGTGGATATATTTCCCTGATTGATGGATCTGATGCCGTAAGTTATTGGCGCAATCATGAAACGAATACAACGGTAAGTTTCTCGGTAAACCCTTCTGACAGCAGAATCCGCTTTGCTACAGCAAAACGTCCATCAGGTGGCTTTGTCATTGATGCAATTGGCACAGACGGCGGAGGAATTCCTAGAAATGTAATTTTAGAGCATGGCCTTTCACTGGTTAAATTGCATGCCCTTACCTTAAAAGAATTTGTTTTAAAAAGCAGCTATGCACCAGCAAAAATTCTTGGTTTAAAGAACAAAGGGCATTTATCGCCTGGTGCAGACGCAGACATCACCGTTTTTGATTACGACCAGCAAGCCGCTGAAATAACAATTGTAAACGGAGCCGTGATCATGTATAAAGGTTACGTCTGCGGCCGCGGCACAAACATCATCACCACAGAGCAGGGTAAACATTATGTTGAACAATTTGGTCTTCCTGCCACCGTTGTCGATATCGCATCCAGCGATCTCTATCAGTCGCGAACAGAATAAAAAAAGAAGGGGATGTGACAAAATGAGAAATCATTTTGTCACATCCTCTTTTTATAGTTTGCCCGGTATGCGCAGTAACTTGGCGGTGAAAGTCCGCTATGAGCATGATAGTGGAAACCATTAGCTGAACAGCAAGGGTGTCCATCGTGAGGTGGAATCTGCAATACAAGGGGAATACAAGGGGACGGTGGAACTGTCTTATTTATATTTAAAAGACATTACCACCGTCCCTTTTTTCATATGTGTTTATTTATACGACTTTTCACACAGTCTGACGTCCCTTTGTCATAATACCTTTGTCATACATTTTTATTCCTCACAAAATGTTATCTTGAAAGCAAGCACACATTGCACTACCGAAGGGTCTATATCTGCAGTAGATGTCTATTGCAATGGACATTTCACAATAATTCTCAGTAAAAATGCATGCTATAATAAGAATTGCTTATAAATATTTTCAAGAAGAGGTTAGTATATGAAAACAACGCATCGCGAAGAATTTCTGATTCAATATCTTTTGAAGCAGTCTTCATTCGTTACGGTTGCGAGCCTGACAGAACAAATGGAAATATCCCCAAAAACAGTGTATCGCATGATAAAAAAATTAAATGACTGTCACCTAAATGGAAAATTAATTCAAACAGAAAAAGGCAAAGGCATTCGTCTCAATTATGATGCTTATTTAGAAAGTCGTTTTAATCGCAAAGATTCCACAGAAAAAACACGTTATAATTATTCTCCGATTGAACGTCATATGCACATATTAAAAGAATTATTATTTCACTCGCCTGCATCTATCCGAGAGTCCGAACTTTTTGACCGCTATTATTTAAGTCCTTCTGCCATCTATACCGATGAAGACATCCTTCAGCAACAGCTCCAGCAACTGGGGTTAAAACTGGAAAAGAAAGATAATCGTCTATCTGTCATCGGCTCAGAAAATCTGGTTCGTCGTGCTTTGATCAAGCTTTTGATGAAACTAGATATCTTGAATTTTGACGATTTGCAAAGCATTGCTGTTGACTTCAACAAGAATGATCTCCGTTTTGTTATAAGACAGCTCGAATTTATAGAGGAGCGCATTGGCAGTATCATACCAGCTCCATACAACATCAATTTGTTGACACATCTTTATATCTTGATCTATCGTATACGAAAAGGAAGTTTCGATTACTGTGAACAAACTGATATGCCAAATGATAATACGCAGGATGCCTACTATCCGATCGCTCAACAAATCAAAGAAAGCATCGAAGGCTATCTATGTAAGAAATTACCCACATCAGAAACCGCTAACATCTATTGCTATTTATCTGGAGCTCGCATGGAACCTCAAATACCAGCCGCTTCACCTCACATCACGTCAGAAGTGCAACAGGTTACCAATTTTTATATTCAAGAATTTTCTCGTTTAGCAAAAACCCCCATGCAAGCTGGTATCATCCACAATGAGCTGGCCAGCCATATCAAACCCATGCTGAATCGTTTAAAATCCGGCTTAATTGTCAAAAATGGGTTACTCGATAACATCCGACAGGAATACAACCATCTTTTTACGATTGTGCGTCAAGTATCAGATGCCGTACCCGTTAAATTTTCTTTACCGAAAATAGATGACGATGAAGCCGGATTTATTACACTTTATTTTGCCCGCTATATGGAACTGCATCCTCGTCAGGTACGCGTATTTATTGTTTGTACTACAGGCATGGGGACCTCCGAACTTCTGAAGGTTAAAATCCAACGCTTCTTTCCTGAAATCGATGTCATTGCGACCTTATCGGCTAAAACCGTAACAAAAGCATATTTGGAGGAGCAGAAAATCGACCTTGTTCTGACCACTATAAAAATAGAGGATGGCTGGTCAGTCCCCGTCGTATTGGTAAATACCCTGTTCATTGAAAAAGACAAAGAAAAGGTACGCCATATCCTTAAGGAGCTTACACAGTCATGAAAAAAACAAATACTTCATTTATCTCCTTAGATATCCTGCATGAAGTCAGTGCCAAAGAAGATATTCTAAAACGTATCCTGCAAGCAATAAAAATAGACAGCATTGCGCAAAACCTTCCAGAAATCCTAACTGCACTTATGGAAAGAGAATCACTTGGGGACACCTGCATTGCCCATGGAGTCATACTATCTCATGCAAAAACTGCTGCCTGTCAAAGCTTTTTTCTAGGTGCAGCGTATTTGCACACTCCCTTTATTTGGAATACTGATGAACCTCCGGTAAAAATCGTTCTGCTCATGCTGATTCCTCCCACTACGGACAAAACAATTTCTCTGTCCATCCATTCCCTCATGCATGCTTTAGCAGATGATGAGATATTAAGTCAACTGACAAACATAGGCAAAGCCGCTCAAATCAAAGCTATCCTATCCTTATAAAAAACCGGTTGCTTATAGCCAAGGCAACCGGTTTTCTATACAAACGATATTCATGGAACTGTCGCACCAAGCGAAATCACCACTATATGCTGTGATTCATTTGCCAGGTTTCCATGATATATATCAAAAATTTTTTTATGCGACAGCTCCTGCCCAAATAAAAAAATCCTGTACCAGCTTTTTCAGCAAATGGCACAGGATTTTTCTATTAGGTTTGTATCAAACAAATTTTTTTCCAGTAGCTTCTTCGAACTCATCAACCATTTTTTTCCATGAATCTTCAATCGTATCTGCCAGTCCAAAAAGACCGCTGCGACCAATGATATAGATATCCGGATTTGCGTCATGGATGACTTTCCAATGCGCCTTATTCGTAGATCCATCCATCTCGATGACATAGTGATAACCTTTATCCTCACGCAGCTTGCGCAGTTCTGTGATTTTATCAAGCATACTCACTAAAAATCTCTGTCCAGCAAATCCCGGATCGACCGTCATAATCGTTACTTTATCTAAAAGATCGAGATACGGAATAATTTGGCTTACAGGTGTCTCTGGATTGAGTACCACGCCTGCCTTGAGCCCTGCTGCTTGAATTTGATCGATCAGACGAAATGCTATCCCATTGATATTTTCAGCTGGTATACAGATGACCTCACATTTTACATCGATAAGCTGTTGGACCCAGAACGTAGGATCTGTCACCATCAAATGTGCTGACATCTCTTTATTTGTCAATTTACGCGTCTGTTCAACAAACCATGGCGACAAGCTAAGGTTTGGTACGAAGTGTCCATCCATGATATCAATATGGAAAGAATCTACGTGGTCATTCAAAAAAGTAATTTGTTCTTTAAACTGGTCCAGATCCATCGTCATCAGCGACGGAGAAATATTAATACGTTCATTCATCTATTCATATGTTCCTTTCTTCATATATATGACCTGTTTTTAAAAGGCTTACTGGATTTTGATATTATCTAAGCTGATATCCTCTTCATCATCTTCATCTGTTTCCTTGATTACTTCACGCGGTACATCCTTTTTAATAATGGCATACACAACACCGGTTACAAAGATATTTACTAAAAGTGCCATCAGACCATACAGTGGATGTGACATCGTCGGCAGCATCAAAAATCCACCAAATGGAACCGTTGCATCTGCGCCGTATACCATCGTCACTGCACCACCGCAAGCACCACCAATTACAGCAGCTATAATCCCGCGAACAATATCATTCATGACAATCGGAATCGAGCCCTCTACGATATTTACAACACCCATTGGGACAGCTGACTTCAAAGTTTCAATTTCTTCATTGTTATAGATGTTTTTTCGGAAAAGTTTTGCCACAAAATACGCAAAGCCAAAGCCAATAGGTGTTGCAGTATTGACCAGTTGTAGTGCCGTAACTGGTTCATTAACCCCTTGTGCCTGCAAGGTCAAGACAAAAGCAAAGCAAGTCTTGTTAATAGGTCCCCCAAAATCAAGAATACACAGACCACCGATAAGTGCACCGACAATCAAATTAGAAGAAGTACTCATGCTTCTGAGGAAAGATGTCAAGGCGTCGGTAAACGCACCGATTGGTGTACCAATAATATAAATCATGATCAGACCACTGCTCAGCGATGCCAAAAGCGGAACAATAAGTGTTGGCATCAAACCTCTTGCCCAGTTTGGCACTTTAATATTTTTAATAATTCCTAATGCAATATAACCAGAAAGATATCCCCCGATCATGCCACCTATAAAACCTGCACTGATCGCATTTGCAGCAAGCCCTACGACAAACCCGGGAGCAATCCCTGGTTTACCAGCAATCGAACCAGCGATACCACACGCAATTACGACTGGTAAAAGTCCTAGTGCCTTTCCGCCCATCGTTGCCAATGACTGCCAAAAATCAAATTTTCCCGGTACGAGTGCATCCTGTGCCGTCCCACCAAGAGCCATACCTATCGCAATAATGAATCCTGCACCGCAGACAATTGGAATCAAGAAGGAGATCGCCGTCAGTAAATGGCCTTTTGGATTTGCTGCTTTCCAAATTTCTTTTATCGTCATAAAAATACCTCCTATTTTTACTTTTTACAATACGAGATTTTTAAACAAAAGACTTATTTTTCTACTAATTCGTGCAATTTAGCAATTAACTTATTTGGAGATTTTATCGCCGTCTGCGTCGGCACTTTTACGACTTTCTTACCACTAAACCGCTCTTCTCCGGCAACCTGAACATCAACAGCCAATAAGACAATATCAGCCTTGGCAATATCCTCTTCGGTTAATGGATTTTCAATTCCGATCGTTCCCTGTGTCTCGATTTTAACAGTATCTCCAGCCTTCTTAGCTGCAGCCTCAATTTTTTCCTGCGCAATATAGGTGTGTGCAATCCCTACGGTACAAGCCGAAATCCCTACAATATTCATAAAAAATCCTCCTTATATTTTGAGCCTTAAAAATCAATTTTCAAATGCGTCCCGAACATCTTCTGCCGTATCTGCTTTAAGTAAAGCTTCGACAACCGTATCATTTCCAAGCTTACGGGCAAATAACGATAAGAGCTTAAGGTGATCCTTAACTGCCTCCTCTTCGACACCGACTGCAAAGAGCACAATGACGCGAACACCATGCTCATCCAAGGTCTCCCATGCAATTTCCTCATCCAAGATTCCAATCGCTACACCGATTTTTTTTACAGCCTTGCTTTTGCCATGAGGAATCGCTATATACCCACCAATCCCAGTCGAGCCGCCAGCCTCACGGATGTACACATCCTTCAAATATCCTTGCGTATCTTTGAGATACCCTTCAGCCATCAAAGCATCTGCCATTTGCTGCAAAGCTTCCTCTTTATTTTTTGCCTGTAAATGCGTATGAATTGTTTTTAAATCAATTACATCTAAAACACTAACCTGATTTGCCATTCTAACCATTCCTCTTTTATGCTTTTTTGACTCGTCTTAAATTTACAAATTTATTTTCTATACCCGTATTATAGCATGAAGATTTTATCGATTTTCCTCAGATATGACTAAAGCAATGGTCTTTTTATCATGTCTATTGCTTTGGACATGATATCGTTGCTAAGGCCTCTTTTATGAACCAAAAATTTACAATCAGCTATAAAATTATTTAGTTTTCACTAACGAAAATCTGCCATAGTCATAGATGAAAAAGGCCATTTCCCTCACTTTCCAGGGAAATGACCTTTTTCATCTTCTTTATAGCAATGTATGAATTTTAAGTATAATGCTCCAGCAAATATGTTACTTCTGGTACACTGCATTTGACTACAGAAAAGTCTTGCAAAAAACATTTAGCGTATAACTTAAAACGAGTAATGAACATACTAGGGATTGAGGAATTATTGAAAAGGTTAAAAGAAAAGCAACAAACAGTACTGAAATTTACCATGAATAACTGAACGTTTCCAAAGTTCTAATAGGATTGAATGGTGATGTTACCAAAATAATTGGACGCAGGAGGCTATACCATTTAGATTCTCTAAAAGAATCATATCTTTTTAATGTTATTTCGATATCTTTATCTTCTAAAATTTGTATTTCAGTTATGTAATCATTTTTTCTAAATAATAAAGTTTTTGTTTTATCTTTATCAAATTTCTCTATAAAATTATAATCATTTCTTTCCATAGCTCTAATGCAAAAATCTTCTACTTTCTTTACCTCGACTTGATATTCAAAAACAAAATCTTTTATTTCTTCTACTTTATCATATTCATTAAAGCTTATATTCTTGGAATTATAGACCTTCCCATAAGCTTTAAAATATCCTTTGAGGCTTTCAAATTCCTGGTTTAATTCTATCTTTTTCTGCAATATATTGTCTTTATTTATAATATAGTACCCTGAAATACACATATTCAAAATAGCTCCCATAAATATAATTAATCCTATAATATAAACAATCCCCTTAGTTAAAATTTTCCCAACCTTAGAATTTATCACGTTATCACTTGCTATGTCCTTGTTCATAAATTATTTATATAATACAATGATCCAACCTACAGACATTTGCAAAGCTTCAGATACAAAGGGATGGTGGTACTGTCTTTTTTATATTTGAAAGACAGTACCACCGTCCCTTTGTCATGCCCTTAGCCACATCTAATACTTTCCAGCTACAATTTTATTATTGATTTCTTCAATTTCATTAAGAAATGCAAAATTATCATTTAAGTCCTTTTCATATTGCTTCACATCCAGGTTATAAACTTTCATATATTCACTGACTCTTAAAGTGCCTAGACTTACCACATTTGAAATTATTCTCAGCAAATGGGCAAAATCAATTAATTCATCGTTTTTAACGGCACTGTTCATTAATGCTCCTGCCCTTTGCTGAAGGCATTCTCCATCATAATGAATCAAATGACTCGAAAATGAGTAAGTATACAATGTAGCAACTAGCACTTCATACTTATTATCTTTTTCAATTAACTTTTTTAAAATATTTTTGTAACTCCATTTTTGACTGATTTCTCTTACTCTATTTTTCGGATATTTTTCTTTTAATTTTTCTAATTCCTCTTCATTCAAAAGACTACACTGAAATGGATGCTTATCTATCCCTTTTGATTTAAAGATATTAATGGCTTCGGCGGCCTTTTCATGATCACTTATCTTCTGCATTTCTGGAACTATATTATAATACTCTTCAATTAAATTACTTTTTTCCCGCAGACAATCTTGTGTCATCAAAATATATTTTATAGTTCCTTCAAATAATGTTCGTAGCAAAATATCAGCTTCCCAAATCGCGGTATGGCTAGTAAGCATCAATATACTTTCTCCGGTTGAATATAACTGTGTAAAAAGCTCTGTTAATACAATTTGATTAAATTCATTTATATTAGCTTCATTTTTGTAGAATGGTGCTATACCGAATGTTAAGTTTCTACATAACTCTAATGCTCTGCTGGAAAATATAAATGACTCATTTACAATTTTATCACTCATCATTTATCCTTTAATCTAACGATTGTTTTCTATACTTTCTAATAAAACTGGTTTCCCTATGTGATGAAAAACTAATGTTAACTCTTCTTTCATCGCATTTTCTCCCTAGAATATAATCTCAATTATACATCATAGCACTTTCTAGTTCCAAGTTTAAAGCACAAAATGTATAATTATCGCACTTAATTTTATAATTTATAAGGTTTTTTCAATGATTTAGCTTCTATAATTGCTTTGAATAGGTACTAATTAAGAAAGAACTGCTATCTATCAATTTTAAGTAGAAATCTCACATTAACCATATGTCAAACTAGCGGTTAAGCCATTTCAAATATCCGAAAAACTCTCTTAAATCAAATTAAAAAGATAAATCTCAACTATTTTATTCCGCAAAAAACTTCGCTATGGCGTTCTCCTCAATCTTATAATGTCTTTTTATATCTCTTTTGTAAGATATATAATTATATGTTTTGAGTTTATCCATAGCTTTTGTTATGGATAGGTGATGTTTATCTAATTCTAACCCAATCTCATATGCTGTTAATGTTTGATTATTATAATTATATAATAGCCTCAATATGTCAATATATAAATCTGGTAAGCTGGTTTCTTTCCATGAATGTAATTTATCTTTAAATTTTTCTTCAAATTTATTTACCTTAACTATTGATCCAACACTTCCACATTCTAAACACTTTCCAAATTTCACACTCATTTTATATTCATTATCATCAACATATTTATAACCACACGTAGAACATATAGGTACTTCAATTTCACTTAAAACACTTGGAATAAAATTCGTAAAATTAAACTCGTCTTGGCGCCAATAGTCATAAGTCCTTCTAAACTCTGGACGACCATAATCAATATTGTTTTCCAAACATAATCCATAATTTAATCCAAAATAAGATACCTTTCTACCAGGCTCTCTACTACTACCCTCATTAAATTTACTGACAATAAAATATAATTCTAATGTTTGAAGAATATTCTCTATGTCTTTTTCGATAAAGAAATGTGAAGTTGGGAACCAATATAGTGTAGATTTTTTATATTTTTCAATAGTCTCTGTAAAAATTTGTTTGCAATCCCTTTTCCCATAAATATCAATAATTTCTCTTTTTATTTTTTTAGCCTTGTCAATCAATTCGTCAGTTAAGTTTTTTTGCGCAATTTGATCTAAGATGTCCTTATCATCATAAAATGATTGTTTAAATCTAGCGTCATTATAAAAATCTGTCAATATATTTTCCGTATAATATTTTTTTGCTGCATTATTAATATTACTAATTGTTATAGCTTTACCTTGGTTTATTGAACTTAAATAACAGTATGTCAGTATATAGCCTAAACTTCTTGGAATTCCCACTGAAGCATAAAAAAGAGTTTTTATGTATGTATCTAATGTCTCTTTTTCTAGATCAAAAATATTCATTATATTTATTTGCCCTTCGGTGAATATTTCTAATCTTTTTTCAATTGTTCTTGAAATATATTGCTTTGCTGATTCTTCAACCTGTCCATAATTCTGAGCTGCCTGCTCAAAAACATCGTAAAAATCCAAAGAATGCATAATAATTTTTGACGAATCAATATTACCAAGATATATTCTATGTGGATATGCTGCTAGCTTAATTGTAAAAATCTCATTATATGAAGCCACAATTGGAGAAATTAGTGAATCAACTATCATTTTTTGATTATCATAGCTTAATTCACTAAAATCATCCAGAAATAAATAAACCTTATTAATTTTATGCTTACTTAATATTAATTTAATTTTTTTAAGGATATTGTTAATTGAAAAAACTCTTATTTCATTTAATTCATTTGTAGTAGTTGTTTGCAATTTATTAAGGTTATTAATTTTAAATGAAGCTTTAGGATTCCATTCTTCTAAAGAAGCTCCTATTTCAAGACTTTCTTCTGTTCCATAACTAGTACTGATTTGAAGGCTTTTTTGGAAGTCCACATCAATATATTCACCATTTTTAATATCTTGAAAAAGTACATCAAGCTCATCATCTTTAAAAAATTTACATATATTTTCTTCCATAGAAAAAAGTACTTCTGAAAAAAAATTATAATATGTTTTATATCTAGTCAAATCATTACTATTGTCTGCATTTGCTGTTTTAATTTCTTCATAGCACGATTGTAAATTTATATATATTGAAATCTTACCTTTTTTTCCTCTTATAACATTTTCAGCCTGCAAAAAAATAGTTGACTTGCCGGTGCCTTTTCGTCCTTTTAATAAAATATGATTATCATCTAATACTTGTCTAAGTATATAATTATGATCATATAAATCAACGTATAGCTGCGGAATTAAATCATTGTTCTGATCATCTCTTATATCTGGTCTTCCGCTCTTTATCAATGACTTAAAAGCCTTTTCTATTTTTTCACTTAATGCCAATAGCGACAAAGTATCTGCCATAATGACTTTCCCCTTACTTTTTATTTGAACTCTACATAAATAGCTTCATTTTTTCGATTATAAAAAGATTGATATGTGACATATTGTAACTTCTAATTTCTTTTGAATGCCGTCCCATTATTCATCATCGTGAGAATCTAAAATCTCTAATACTTTTTCAGCTATAGCTTCTCCTAAGATTGGCGGAACTGCATTGCCAACCTGCTGATATTGAGAATCCTTCGTTCCTTTAAAAACAAATTTATCCGGAAAAGTCTGCAGTCTTGCAGCTTCACGAATACTCAATGCTCTGCTATGCTTGGGGTGTATCCACATGGATTTTCTAACATTAACCACAGTACCACAAGGCTTATCGTACTCCAATTTCAAATAAATCGTGTTTTGCGTCCGCTCTCCATTAGTGTAAGTATTTTTTAATTCCTTAGGAAGGTCATGGAAATTTTCGCCTTCTGCCAACTTTTTAAATCTTTTTTTTGCTGTCTCCCGAGTATCCGTGTTAACATGATTATACAACAAACCAGAGTTCCGTAGCCTATACCCTAAACTATCTGCAGGCAAATCCATTTTTTGAATATGTATTGGTGCTACATTAACATCAACTGATGGAATTTCCTCTAAAATATCTTCAATAGCATCCTTCACCGTTCTGAACTCATCCTCTTTGAAGATTCCTTTTGGCATATCTAATCTAGATGCAAGGCCTGATTCGCAGCCAATAATTACATAGCGCATTCTCTTTTGCGGAACACCAAATTCAGCTGCATTTAAAGTATCCGAAGTTATACTGTAATTATAAGGTTCAGATCCCAAAATTCCTTTTATATAATCAAGTACAGCATAAGAACGCACATTTGCTACAAATCCGTGGGATTTATCATAAGAATCTATAATAATTTTTCTGCTTATCAACTCCTGCCACTTGCTTATCATTCTTTGGACAATAATAGAAGGCTTTAGAACTAATCTTAGCGCATCAACAGAAATCGATTCCATACCGTTAAGTACATTTTCAAAGAAAATCGCACAATTATAGTCAAACTGTAAAATTTGATTGCTCGGTTTACCATTTCTCGTTATTTGATTGCATTCAAATAGTAATTTTTTCTTATGCTTTTTAATACGCTCCACCAATTTATTATGCTGCGTATTTTTCTCTTCTTCCTTATCTGTTTTCTGAGCGGCAACTTTATAAATGCTGTTAAACAGCAAATATTTTTTTGTACTCCACTGAAACTGTGTTTTAAACTGATCATTTTTAATGATTGCGCCTAATTCTTGATTGTCCTTGGCATTTTTTAAAATCTCAAGCGTTATGTCTGCTGGAAGAAGTTCAATTTTATCTGGCATCATATCAATTTCTTTGCATTCCAGTGTCTCGTCTCCTTCTTCTAAATAAAAGCGATGTACGCTGGATTTCAGCATACTAACATTTTCCATAACAAATACTTGCGGTTTTAATTCAGTTATTACTCTTACAAATTCCTTTACCAATCGATTGTTCATACTAACAGCTGTGTTTTTTTGTCTATTAGCATTGGAAAAGCCTTGGCAAGGCGGTCCACCTATAACAACATCAATATCTCCGAATTCTGCTATGGAAGATGCTTTAACCTCGGCCACATCACTAAACATTCTTACATCTTCATGATTTAATTTATAAGTAGCCTGAGCGTTGATATTGTTTTCAGCAGCTACTACAATTTTAAATTTTTTGGTCTGAGCAAAGCCATAACTTAAACCACCGGCCCCAGCAAATAGGTCTACTACTTTGTACATTTTTTGTTTCTCCTTAGTCAACATTAGGAATTATAATTTCTCCTTTTTGAAGCGAAGCTGTAAAAGTTCCCAGCAATCTTCTTTTTTACACCACTGCCCAATATTAATTCCTGGTGTAGTTGGATTCATAAAATGATCCCAAACCACATACATAACTTTTTCAATAATTTGGGCCAATATTGGAGGTATTGATTGTGTTGACCAAATATAATCGACATCAACTTTTTCTGAAAAATATTTTCCAATTAGAGCTACCGTATAGTAATTTTGCTGTGCTTTAAATCCTCCAAATTTATGTTCGGCAATTATTCTATCACACTCATTAAACAAAATAACTTTGCTAATCATGTCCTTATACACTTCTTCACTCGGTGGCGGGATCTCACCTTTCTTTACCATTTCAGAAAATATAATAAAATTAGTTTCTAATCCTTTACTGACTATATAAGGGTAACCTCGCCACGCCATGATACACTTAGCCGCTACAGTCTTTGATATACAACGTGATTTCGGATTGTGTTCTTTAAACTGTTTTTTCAGAGACAAAGTAAGCTGACGATTCACCTCAACTAAATATTGACCTCTTGCCCTTTCATAGAACCATCGGTCTAATGATTTTCCCTTTTCAGCAGGTACATATATATTTCTTGATAGTTGCTCCATTCGGATATGATATTCATCATTAGCACTGAAATCTGACATATTAATCTTATTTTGGCTGTTGGCATATTTTGATATATTTGCAATAATTTCGTTGGTCTTTTCCCTATTCTTAATGACAGTCAATTTAATCTGAACACTTACCTTGCTCAAATCGGTTTTGCTTTGAAAAGCATTATAAATTGAAGCGGTAGTTTGACCGCCATTGACAATTTGCCAACCGTTTAAAACTGTGATGACTACCAATTCATTTGTGGATTTTTCTTCATCTATTTCAATACTCTCTGCAATAGTGGATATACCGTTATTATATGCCATAAACATGTGTGGTTCTGATGAAAGCGTACCTCTTATCCCCTTATTGATCTTTCCTGTTGCCTGTAAAAAAGAACGGACATTCCGTTCAATTAACTTTTGCCCTTCATCTTTGTAAATTTTCGCCAAAATTTCGCCCGATATCACTCCAATATAACAATCATAATCAGAGTTTGTATCTTCCACTTTTATCAAATGCATTGGATTCGAATATTTGCTTTTCAGCCTTATCACAACTTGTACTGCTTGAACATTCTGAAATAAGCATTGGTAGAGGCGCTCAATATCCCAAACATCAAATTTAATTGTTGTTTTTCCAATAACTATATCCTTTGGTACATACAAAATCGTCTCATTATTTGTTATGAGAATAATATTCACCACTTCTGTTTCTCTGGAATACTGCTTTATGTATTCATATGCCTTATAACCTTGACCAGATTCTTCAGCTTCTTCAAAATATTTTGTTTTACAAAATCTATAAAATTTCGATGCTTGTTTCAATGTCTTTTCAATATCCGTCTTCCCCAGCTTTTCAACTTGAGGCTTTTGATTAAAATTGCATACCAACAACGTCAGTGAGCGGAAATATTCACTGTAGGCATAACCATCCAATCTCATTTTTTCTGTGGTTTTTTTAAAATTTACTATCTCGCAGTCAGCTAGGTTTGTAACTCCTGCCTCCTGTAAATAAGATACAAATACATTTTTAAATGCGATGAGAGTACCAACAGAGTTGTCTTTGCTGTAACTGATGGTTTCATCCAGTAATTCAGAATAAAATTCTAATATTTTGTCAGACAACATCCGTATTTTCTCCTTTCAAAATAACCTGTATCCCATCTGAAACTAAGAATTTTTGACACATATCAATATTCACGATATAAGAAACATTGCTAACACCTGTATCAAGTTCCGACTTTTCAATTTTTGGAAAATCAGAATCGACTATATACATGCAGTTTTCTCGTATAAAATAGCCAGTTTGATATAGCTCTTCATAAGCTTTTAAATAGCCATATTTCTCAAGCTTCTGTTCAAACTGCTGGAAACACTGACTATCAGAAATGAGAGTAGCCTCAATGTCATGAACTGCATCAGATAATGTAAAGCCGTCACTTTCACTTCTTCTTAAAGCAAAAACCTGCAGATACAAACTATTCAAAACATCTTTAGTGTCAAGCTGATATTCACTGCTGATATTTACTTTATAAGGAGATTTCTGCGCTGTCGTCTTTACTTCAACTGCATTGCCTTTGATATAAAAATCATGGGTTTCTTCATTACAACCCGCCCAATAGGTTATCGCCTCATGTCCGCACATTTCTAGCAACTGTTTTAAAAATATAAGTTCCCCTAATAGTCCTTGTTCACGCTCTTGTGACAGCTGAAAGTCTTTTTCTAGCAAGAAAAAGTTTCTCCATTTAGTTAAGACCGCAGAGAAACACGGAAGTACTTCTTGCGAATCCTCCAGTTTTTCAAGTACCATCCTAATATCCTCTGAGATTATCTGAAAAATATTGCCTTCACTCTGATATGATTGTTTAAGGAGAACATATTCGGTGACATCATCTCCATACTCAGGAAGCCTTGCAACCCCAATCTCAACACCCTTCCAATGAGGAAATGTATTTTTCTTTGGTAATTCATCTGTCTGAATATATAGTTCAAGTAAATAATTACTCTTATCTACAGCAAAAATAATAACTATGCCATTACTCATTTTCAGACGGCGCGCCAATCTACTTTTTCCTTGACCAGCATCTTTTGCCGCCTCTAAAAGTGTTTCATAAACCTCACTCGTATAACTCATAGTTTTCCCTCTCAATGGCAATATCCGTCACTCTATATGACTGCAATGTGCCAAACCCTTTTCTATGAGGAAATACAACAGCAAATCCGAAAGGCGTTTTATGATCACCTTTATTTTTTGTCAGTATTCCAGCCTTTCCAATTGGATAGAGTATCAAAAGGCCGCATTCTCTAGGTCGTGTTGATTTCCTGATAAATTCTGCTAGAGTTTTTTCATCACCGTTAGTGTTGCGTTTTTTTATTTCGTCCACATAATCTAACTGTTTCTTATCATAATCAAAATATTCATGCCCAGCAGAAGTCATAGTATGAATAGAACAAAAATTTTCGCTCTCATTAAGTCCTTTTTCTCGCTCAATTCCTGATCCAATCCCTTTAATCCCTGCAATAGAGAACTTTTCACCGTTGCCAACATTGATTAGACACACGGTCCAATTTGTTAGTCCCCCACACTTATTCTGATTGCGTATGTAGTCGGCCATATATTGACTGTTGGCTCTTGTTGCATTTTCAGAGGTCTCATAATCTTCCAAAAAATTGGTAATATCAAATCCTGCAACATTTGTCCAGAAGAAGTGTTCACCTGCAGCATCACGATTTTTCTGGCTCCAATACTTCTTCTTGTCCATTGGTTTTCCAATTGCTTTAAGCAACATCTCAGCAGCTACAAAATTACGGTCATACTGTTCCGGGTTGACATCAAACGATCTTGTCTGACTGAGATGGTTGCTGAAATCCTTCTGCCTCTCTTTTCCAGTCCTTACTTTATTTCTGCTTGAAATAAGCAAGTCTGGATGAGTTGCAACTCTAAGCCCAAAAGACATCGGTGTTTGATCCATATCATTCATAAAATCAAACTGATGGACAAGTTCTTCCGTAGCCATACTAATATGTAAAAAATATTTTTTTAGCATCGGTGTTGTATAAAGACGGCACAAGTCCAAATACCCCGGGCGATATCCAAACCACCGGCCCATCTGCATCAATGTATCGTATGTATTGGAGCTTCTTGTAAAATAGCTGACAGTAAGACCTTCAAGGGTAAGCCCTCTAGAAAGCTTGTCCCCTCCAATGGCGATAACATTAAATGGTTTGCCTGCACGATCCTTATACATCAAAGAATCTATACTTTTGCCGTTAATACTATAAATCATAAACTCTTTATCAATGAAAAGACGTTTAATTTCTTTATATATTGCTGACCATTCAAGCAAAGAAACATTTTTCATATATTTAGGGAAGTCTGCTATCATACCGCTGGTTGTTTTCTTGTAATCATATTCCCATATTACTTTCAAGCTCTTTTCTATATCAGCATCCCCATATAAAACAAGGTTCTCAATTCCTTCTTTAAAATACTCGCTGACTTTTCTCTTAATTTTATTCTGTTGAGCAACAAACCTCACAATATGAATTAGCATTGTATTAGGCTTATTAATTTGGCCTCTTAGATTTCTTATGGCAGTTGAGATCACAAAACTCTTAATTGCATTTTTGAGGTCTGATGGTATCTCGCCGACAGGATCATCTGCTTTTGTCCCTTTGCCCAAATAACTTTTACCGTCAATAATATCTCGGCATAACGGCATAGCCGGCGTTTCTTCCTCTCCCGTCAATCCGAAAAACTCTCTGGCTCCTATATATCCATCAGCTCTCGGGATTCTCAAAATAAAATCTTTAGGATATAGGTCACTGCCATATTTGCTGTCATTTATATGAGGGGGAATGAAAATATTGGCAAAAGGTGTTGCAGTGTACCCGACATAAGAGCGGCATTCAAACAGGCGAAGCATTTCTCTTATTAATCCATTTATCGTAGTAGGATTGTAATTATCCAATATATTACCTGCTACATCAAAACATTCATTGGTATTCAAAGATGCTTGATCTGCTTCATCGTCTATAATTAAAACAGGCAATTCAGAGGGAATATACTTCCCTCCAAGAGAGCTTGTCTCTGCAAAGGGGCTTTTTTGAAAATATGCGATCAGTTTTCTCAGTACCGTCGCATTCTTTTTAGTAACGATCGAATATGGAGGATGCATCGAAGTCCCTGCGACCTTGGCGTTAAAATCTCCTTTTTCATCTCTTGTCGTCAAAGATTGATATAAAGGTGAATCTACAATTTGATTGTTTTTTCCAATCCCAACACCTATTGCATTTTTTGCATGAATAAAATTTCCTTGGGCTTCAAGACTGGTTTCATAGCCAAGCACTTCTTCATCTATTCGCGCTTGTGTCTGACTTCGCAAGTTGTTATGTATTCCACTTAAAACAATTATTATTTTGTACCCTGCATCAATAGCTTTATTGACTAAGCCAATATAATGAGCTGTTTTGCCTGACTGAACATAACCAAAAACCAATCCCATACGTTCTTCTTTGTTATGGGCATAAGCATTGGAAATGACGTTCATGACATCATCCGTTGCTTCATCTATATCTCTTACAGCATTAATGCTCCAATTATCCTTTTTCAAAAGATAATCGTAATATCTCGTCCAGTATTCGGAATGAAAATCTGGCGATTTTTTAAGTTGTTTCCACCAATCAGAAAATTTCATTTCATCGCTGATTATGGTGATAACAGGTTCTATCTCAGCAGAAATTTCTTCAAAGAGAAAATCCTTAAGATTGTGCTCACTTGAAATTATCGGAGAAAAATCAGAAACGACTTGTTCCACAATATCTATAATAGCTTGATTTGGGTGAGCAGACTTCAATTCCACACATCGGATATATGCTGCTACGTATAAATTTCTTTGACTTTCAGTTAACTCGTGCGGTACTTTAATCATAGTCATTCTCCTCAAAAATTTTAAGAATATCAGTTCTTAGATATTTGAAATTTGCCATTCCTAAAATTATTGGTACTATTTCATCTTTTTCATAACTTTTATTAAAAAAACTTCTAATATATCCTTTTAGTTCTTCCAAGTCTATTTGTTTTTGCAGTTCATCTATATGAGCCATTCCCTCATTTCCAGAAGTATGCAAATAATCAACAACGCCAGACTGTAAAAACGGCGCATAGTTTTCTACTAATGCAAGAAAGGCTGATAAATCTTCCTGCCCTGTATTATCAAGTTTCTTTTCTACTCCTGCTAATATCGGATGTTTCTTATTAACGTGAAAGGAATAAAGGCCATTCTTGTTTTTACGTTGCTCCCATACATACCCTAGATTAGGAGAAATCACATTTTTAGAATATGATCCCCTCGAATTATATACTTTTGCTGATGTTTCTGTACATATATCAATTGTACGGTATAAAATATCTCGAATATAAAGGGGTGGTGTTGCAGCGGATTTTTTAATGTCAATCTTCCAATCATAATCGCTCTCAGCATCTATATCCAGCTTTATACGGGCCAAGTTAAAAGCCGGTTCTTTTCTAATATGGCCAAACCAAGTTCCGAATACGAGTAGCCTTCGATTTCTGTAAACATAAACTCCTTGATGAGCTGTTAAACCATATGGTCCCTCTGCATCCGCAAACTCTTTTTCTGTTTTAAACTTAGTTTTATGCGGCAGGGTGTACGGTTGAATAATAACTTCCTTACTATTTTCACAATAAACTTCTTCGCCAAGTTCTTGTGTTGCACTGTTGCTCAAGCAGAAGGGATTCCATGCCACAACCGGAACATCATTTATAGTAATTTTCAGACTTTCATCTTCAATAAATCTATGAAAAACCAGCCCTAGATGTTTTAATACAACATCAATCAGGGCATAAAAATTATTCTTTGTTTTTGTGGCTTTAGAACCGTGCTCAGGTATTATGTGATCTAAATCTTCAACAACAATTGCTGTACCATGATCCCAATCATCTAAGTAGTCCGCAAACTTCGTTTCCTCGCTTACAAGAAGTTTCCAAAGCCCAGACGCATCCTTTTCGATGAAAGATAAATCCCAACAAGCATTTGAATATTGATTATTTATTTTAGTCACAACATTCAACTGTTTTCCCATTGAAAACGCGGCTGTTTTCATGCCCATTCCAAACCGCCCCAAATCATTTTTCGCTCTATAATCTTTTGGTGAAGAGGAGCCGATTTTCATGGATTTTATTAATTTTTCCTGATCCATTCCTATACCGTTATCGCAAATAATAATTTTTGATTCTCGTCCATTCCAAATGAAATTCACTTTTACCATATCTGCACCAGCTGTAATACAATTGTCAACGATATCGGCAATCGCAGTTTCAGGCCTATAGCCGACAGAACGCAAAGAAGATAAAAGTAGATGCGCATCTGGAGCCAGTTCAACAAAAGACATTTCTTGCATTACATTCACATCTCCTCAACTACCTACAAAGTAACGGCTCTCTTTGTCTCAAAATTTACACTCAATTATATTACATTTATAAAATTCCCTACAAAGACAAAATCCCCTTCCAAAATAGTCTATTTTTCTCTAAATTACACCAAAGAAATCGCCTAGGAATGCATCCCAAGCGATTTTAGCTCTAATTTATGAAATTTTCCTACACCTCTTACTCCCTCTCAATCAATACCATACACTCCACGTGACTCATCACGCAAAATATATCTATATGTTTAGCAATATATCCATATTGGGGCAACACCACAATATCCTTAACAAGTGAAGCTGACTTGCAGGATATTTACCGTTTAATTCTTTAAATAATAGCCCTTATTGTTTTACTTCTCCTCATCATTCACCATCAAAATACTCCGCATCAATCGCATAATCTCTATCATCCCAAAAGTTTGAAAAATCAAACCCATCAAAATATTTTTCATTATCTATCCCCTCCAAATCGATCTGCTCGCGAAATGTAGCGCCGCGAAATTTGCGGTTCTATAATTATTTTCATATTTAATTAATTGAAATAATTTGTTGTCTAAAAATTCATTGTAAAACTATCTAATATTTTACCTTTTCTATAATACTCAAGTACAACTAATCTATTTGCTATATCTATTTCATAATATATTCCTATTAAATATCTACATACATGCTCCGGCAATGTGCGTCCATCAAATGACCAAACATCGTCATAACTATCTTTTGTCAGTGCAATAAGACGATTTTTATCTTTCTTTTTTTCCTGCTCAGAAGCTGTGGATTTTTTCATTTCTAAAGCAAGTAAGTTATCTTGATTTATTTTTTCGCCTCTACTATGGATTATTAAATCGCAAGTCACAGATACAACTACTAGTTCTTCATTTTTTTCAATAATTGTTTTTACTTTTCCGTCATTTCTATTATATTCAACATCAACATAATAATCATTGAAAGTTGTTTTAGCTATTGCCTCCTGAAAATATAGCATCATTCGTGCACATAAAGATCTTTCAGAAAGATTTAATAAAATTGACCCCATCTCATTCTGTAAAAATTTTTGATTTACTTTCAAAAATAATTTTATCAATATTTCAAGTGGTTGTTCACTTATTCTATTTTTTCTTATTCGTTCAAAACCTTTTCTATTCACAAAAGTTCTACTTTTACTATAATAACTCCAATTAAAATCACTATTAACTTTATTAAAATCAAAAAAATCATTATAAAAATTTTTCATTGCTTCTAAAGTCGACAATCCATATCCTTTTGTATATTGATTATTTAATTTAATACTCAATTCTGTCAACATAGCTGTTTGATAAGATTGCTTTATTTTCATTTCATCAAGTCTAGACAACATCTTACCAATCTCCCAATAATCTCTAAGCATTTTTTTAGAATTTGGAATTATTTTTATAATTTGATTATATAATTTATTTACAATATCATCTAATTCATTCACATTATTACTCCTACTTATATCCAATCTTAATACATTTTTTATAAACATCATACTTTTTTAATCAAAATCGCAGTATTTTCATAACTATCTAAATTATTAATATTCAGCCATGTTTCTTCTTCTTTTCTATCTCGATAAAATCTCAAAATACTGTCCTGTCCATCAAAAGATAATATCATAACAATATTGTAATTATATTTCAAGTAAAAAAGGCTATTATTGTTCATATTTAAGATAATAGCCTTTTTTATTTTATTTTATTTTTTCTCATCCTTCACCGGAAAATACTCAGCAAATGCTTTACGAAATTGAACTTTCCCCCACGTCCGAACTTCCGAATTAGGATCAGACATAACTCTATCAATAACATCATGCATTTCCTTTACTTCTGGATTTTCAGCAAATTGATTTTTATGTGTTACCTCTTCTCCCGTTAATATCCAATCAGCAGATACTTTATATTTTTTAATTAGCAATATCAATGTACTATACGATGGAAAAAACTTTCCCTTTTCCATTTCGCTTAGATTTCCTTGTGATATCCCAATTGAAGCTGCAAAAACCGTCTGAGTTAAACCAAGTTTTGTTCTTACCATATTTATTCTTTTCCCAATCATATCCATATTGTTGCTGTTTTCCATTTCTGCCCTCCTAAAATATCTATTTTTCAATATTCACTCTTGTATTATCTGTATTACAGATATATAATTAAACTGTAAGCACCACAGTTAAACAATCATTTACACAATCCTGGCCGGCCGGTGGGAAAAAAGAACTAGAGAGCTTACCAAAAACTAAATACTTTTCTTAACCCAGGAACCACTGAATTAAATTTAGGAGGAAGCAAATGAAACATTTCAAAATTGCTTATGGACCTGAAGCCAAGAAGTATTTTTCCACAGAACGTGACCTGGTACAAGTTGGTGAAACGGATTATACTGATGTCGCGGCAGTGGTACTGACCAACGAAGAAGCTGATTATGCGCAGGAATTGCACGATACGAAATTCGGCATTCCTTTGTTTATCGTCTTGGTAAACAACGCCCAGCTTGATGACAGACTCGTTGGCAAAGTCTATCACATCATGGACGACGTGCATTTCGATTTGCGTCTTTACAGTAGGCAAATCGAAGCGGCGGCTGTTCAATATGAGGAAAAAGCACTGCCGCCATTTTTTAAAGCATTAAGCGAATATGTTGAAACCGGCAATGCAGCGTTTGACTGCCCGGGGCATCAAGGCGGACAATTTTTCCGCAAGCACCCTGCCGGACGTTATTTATATGAATTTTATGGGGAAAATATTTTTCGTTCCGACATCTGCAACGCCGATGTAAAGTTAGGCGATTTGTTGATTCATGAAGGTTCTGCCTGTGATGCACAAAAGCATGCGGCAAAGGTTTATAATGCCGACAAGACCTACTTCGTATTAAACGGAACCTCCGCGGCAAACAAAGTCGTGACGAATGCTTTACTTTCCCCCGGTGATTTAGTGTTGTTTGATCGAAACAATCATAAATCCATTCACCAAGGTGCTTTGGTACAAGCAGGTGCAACTCCTGTTTATCTTGAAACCGCCCGCAATCCATTTGGATTTATCGGCGGAATCGACAGTCATTGCTTTGATGAAGCCTATCTGCGTAATTTGATCGCGGAAACTGCACCAGATAAAGCGAAAGAAAAGCGTCCCTTCCGTTTGGCAGTCATCCAGCTTGGCACTTACGACGGCACAATTTATAATGCACGTCAGGTCGTAGACAAAATCGGTCATTTATGCGACTACATTCTGTTTGACTCTGCCTGGGTTGGCTACGAGCAGTTCATCCCAATGATGAAAGACTGTTCACCGCTCTTATTGGAACTAACGGATCAAGATCCGGGCATCCTAGTCACGCAGTCGGTACATAAGCAACAGGCAGGATTTTCACAGGCTTCACAAATTCACAAGAAGGACAGCCATATCAAAGGGCAAACCCGCTATTGCAATCATAAGCGGTTTAACAACGCCTTTATGCTACATGCTTCCACCAGCCCATTTTATCCGCTGTTTGCAACACTGGATGTGAATGCAAAGATTCACGAAGGTGACGCAGGTCGCCGTTTATGGCTGGACTGCGTGAAAATGGGGATCGAAGCACGGAAAGCACTGCTGAAAAGCTGTACGATGATTCGCCCGTTCCTTCCTGCGCAAGTCAACGGCACCAAATGGCAGGACAACCCTACCGATGAAATGGCAAATGATCTGGCATTCTTTAACTTCCATCCGAATGAGAAATGGCACTCCTTCCCGGGCTATGCAGAGAATCAATATTTTGTTGATCCCTGCAAGCTGATGCTGACTACACCGGGCATCAATACTGATACTGGCGAATACGAAGATTTTGGCATTCCTGCTACGATTTTAGCCAATTATTTAAGAGAAAACGGCATCATTCCGGAAAAGTGCGATTTAAACTCGATATTGTTTTTATTAACACCTGCGGAAACACCAGCGAAATTGCAAAACTTAGTATCGCAAATTGCTCGCTTCGAACATGCAATTCAAAACGATACACCGTTGCGTGATGTATTGCCATCGGTTTATCAAAGCAATACCGCTCGCTATGAAGGGTACACGATTCGAAGGTTATGCCAGGAAATGCATGACTTCTACAAGAAGCATGATGTAAAGCGTCTTCAACAGAATCTCTTCCGCAAGAAGACCTTCCCGAAATACGCTATAAGTCCGCAGGAAGCGCAGTGGAATCTGATTCGCAATAACGCCGAGCTCGTTCCATTGACAGATATCGTGGGCAGAATTGGACTGGAAGGCGCATTACCTTATCCACCGGGCATCATTTGTGTTGTGCCGGGAGAAATATGGAATGATACAGCCCAGCAATATTTCTTAACATTAGAGGAAGGAATTAACCTATTCCCTGGTTTCTCTCCCGAAATTCAAGGTGTTTATCTACAGCAAGACGGCAGCCGCATTAGAAGCTATGGCTACGTGCTAAAGAAAGCGTGATAACACCAATTGAATGAGAAGGGAGAAAATGTAATATGTCTGAAAAGAACAATAAAATGAGCGTGATGCAGCTTACCTTTTTAACTGCCATCAACATGATGGGCTCCGGTATCATTATGCTGCCGACGAAGTTAGCCGAGGTAGGAACGATTTCGATTATCTCTTGGCTGGTAACTGCAACAGGCTCGATGGCACTGGCCTATGCATTTGCAAAATGCGGCATGTTCAGCCGAAAATCCGGCGGCATGGGTGGTTATGCAGAGTACTCGTTTGGTAAGGCTGGTAATTTCATGGCCAACTATACCTACGGAGTCTCGCTCATTATTGCGAATACTGCGATTGCCATTTCCGCCGTTGGCTATGGTTCAGAATTTTTCGGTGTAGAATTGACACCGATGGCAGTCAGCATATGGACGATCTTCACCTTATGGCTGGCGACCGTTCTAAATTTCGGCGGAGCGAGAATCACGGGAAAGATCAGTTCCTTTACGATTCTCGGTGTTATTATTCCCGTCGTTATCCTAAGTATCTTCGGCTGGTTTTGGTTTAGCGACGAGCTGTATGTAAGCTCATGGAATCCACATAACTATCCACAGTTTGAAGCAATCGGCATGTCCATTTCCATGACATTATGGGCATTCCTCGGTTTGGAATCTGCCTGCGCCAATACTGATGCCGTCGACAATCCGGAAAGAAATATTCCGATTGCCGTTTTAGGTGGTACGTTGGGAGCTGGTATCGTCTATATCATTTCAACTAATGTAATGGCCGGAATCGTTCCAAATGCTGACCTAGCAAATTCTACAGCACCTTTCGGTCTGGCATTTGCAACTATGTTTGACGACAATATCGGAAAAATCGTTATGGGACTGATGATTTTATCCTGTTTTGGTTCTTTACTCGGCTGGCAGTTTACCATTGCGCAGGTTTTCAAAAGTTCTGCCCAGGAAGGTTACTTCCCTCAAATTTTCAATAAAGTAACCAAAGCGAATGTACCAATCGCGGCAATGCTGATCATAACTTCGACGCAAACCTTATTGGCACTCATGACAATGAGTCCATCGCTAAATAAGCAGTTCAACGTGTTGGTTGATCTTGCGGTTGTAACGAACATTATTCCTTACCTCCTGTCGATGGCAGCGTTAGCCGTCATTCAGGAAGAAGCAAGAATTCTTCCGCAAAAAGCCAAAGTCGTAAACTTCGTGGCCTTCATCGGTTCAGCGTACAGTTTATATGCCCTCTACGCTTCCGGACTTACCGCCATGACTTACGGCGCGATTATCACCTTCGCCGGATGGACACTCTACGGCTTTGTTTCCAAACGCTTTGATTTAAAGCATCCTAAAGTATCCAATTAAATATAGCACTACAACATAGTTTGACGAAATCCTGTCTACAAATATAATATATAATACACTTTGCAAAAAGCATTCTCTTCTAACAGTATCACTGTTATGAGGATGCTTTTTGTTTTTATTTTACTGTAAAAATCCGTATGCTAACTAAGTATGGAAAATAGCTTTCGTCAATAAAAAACCTATACACAGTAATAGTATATCACAATGCATAGGCAAAACAAGATTGGTGATTTTAGAGCCTTAATTCAGCTATTGTAATATTTTTATAATATCGGAAGTTACGTCACTCCCACCAAGCCGAACAGTATTTTTGTAAAGAATCACCGTCAGATTCTTTTCCTGTGCAATTTTTTCCAATGCATCCTTCAGGTTTGCATCCATTTTACTTTCTAGACCTTGCTTAAATTTAAGAAACTCAGCATATGTCTCTTTTTGCTTTTGTTTAAATTCATCCGGATTAAGCTGTGTTTTTTCTAATTCAAGATTTTCCGTTAATTCTTTGCCTTTTTGATTTAATTCCTCTTGAAATCCCTTCATCATCGGACTTTCTTTCATCACTCTAGTCATATCAATAACACCAATTTGCACATTTTGATTGACTGATTTAGGTGCAGATCCAGCGAATACCGTTCCCACTGACAACAGCATTATGATAAAAAAACTCGTCAATATCTTCTTAATAGTAAACACTCCTTCGACTTATCGTCAAATATTTTTACATAATCTATACGATTCCTCATAGAAAAGAGAAGTCCTGCCAAATTGAACCCTATTCTATTATACCTTTATCGCAAAAAGACAGCTTATAAATTAAGCTGTCTTAATTAGTAAAATTTGTTATAATAATTAAGGACGCAGTCAACGGCTGCGTCCTTAAAACTGAATACGAGGAGGTGTGTACCTTATGAAGTTCCATTTTGATTTTGAGATCGAAGCGATGGTTCTTGTTAAGGTAGTAGCACTCATAGCTTTTACCTTAAAAGTGCTATCACCCTAGCCTCATATTCAACCGAAACGCTCTGTATCCGCAGAGCGTTTTTGGTTTATTTAGTATATGACCATTATATGCTATTTTATTCATAATGTAAATAAGCGGCTATTGTTACGGGCTTATACCCTTTCTACACTTCCGCGTGCTAAAAACAAAAAGCCTACAAGCAACTACCTGCAAGCTTTATACCTATTAAATTCTGGTGCGGTTGATGGGATTTGAACCCACACGAGAGGTCTCACCACCGCCTGAAGATGGCGCGTCTGCCGTTCCGCCACAACCGCATTTATTTAGAATACGGAATTTATTATACCTCTAATTTTTCATTATGTAAATATCGTTTTTCCCTATATCAGCCTCAACATGCTATTTATCATCATTTGTATGCAAGTTTTCAATACGATTCAGATCTAAGTTCACTTCCTGCAAAATCTTCAATGCGCCCGTGATTTTACCAACATCCTGGGGTCTATGTGCATCACTATTGATGACAAACCGCACTGCAGAAAAGTTCTCAATCATTTTTAACTGAACTGCGTTAAGCCGTCGATGAAAATTATTAATTTCTAATGCCGCCTTTTGTTTTATTGCTGCATCGGCAATCTTTACGATATCGATCGGTTGTTGATCTCCCGGATGCGTAATAATATCAATAGAATAATTTTGCAAGGCCTGTACCATTGCCACTGTATTACGTGCAACGATTTCTTGATACAAAGATTCGTCCAACTTTGCTTTTATACTTTGCCGCCGAGATAATTTCTGACGAATTTTTTGCAAATTTTCGCTATAGACGATATCAAAATGAAACCCTGCCAGCAAGATATCACAGTCGTTTAAAACCCAATCTTCTACATCTAAGTTCCCCTTCTCATCGATAATATTGGCTTCCATTCCCAAAAGAATTTTAACTTTGCCACGATACTTGTCTTGCAAAATCTTTACGGTTTCACGCATGTGTTTATACACACTCGGCTGAATACCATAGGGAGCAGCTGGCCCGTGTTCAGTAATTGCAATGCAGGACAGGCCTTTTTCCAACGCACTAATTACATTTTCCTCAATCGTCCCAACGCCATGGCTATACTTTGTATGGGTATGATAATCGGCAGTTAACTTCATACAACACCTCAAAATTCCGCATTGCTTCCAGTTCTATTACGGCAATCTTCCCAATAAACTCGTCTGGTAGACTCGTTCTAATGCTAAATCAACAATATGACTATAGCCGATAAAACAACTACACACTCTCTTTTGGCATAGACTGCTCATATTAAGATCCGCAAGATCATCGATATAGAGATTGCCTAAACTTTTTTTATCCTGCCAGCACCGATGCACCATGCCATCCCATTCAACAAAAAACACTGCTGTACCCGTCTTACACGCTCGATCTTTACATTTATAATTTTGCAAATTTGTTTTAAACAGCTTGTCATATTGCAGTAAATAGGCAATATCCATATCACTATAATAGCCTGGCTTATCCTTATAGGCATTGATCCATAGGTAGGTCGATTGCTCAGAAGATTGCTGTAATAATTGATACAGCTCAGCAATGGCAGCAAAATTTTCTTTCACCCCTACGATACCTACTGTAAAGCGTACCGGATACTGGCGCAGTTTTTCTATCTGCTGAACAAAAAGACTGCTCGTTACTTGCCCTGGATGATACGTTGTCCATAAAATCAGTTTGTTTGATGCAACTTCATTTAGCCAGTCTAAACGACTGCTCAAATTAGTTTGTATAACAAGCTCCTCAATATTAGGAAGTTTACTTAGCGTAATCATTGCTTGCCGATAATACTCGTGCACCAAAGCCTCTCCGCGCGGAGCAAAAAAAAGTCGAAAATGATTTGTGCTCTGCTTAAGATAGACAATAAACTTATGTAAATAAGCCATATCTTTTGCCAGCATATTTTCAGTAGCAGTGGTTTTTGCAAACGGGCAATAGCCACAGGTGTAGTTGCAGCTTTTTAGATAATTTCGGTAATAAAGGGTATAGCACATCACAGCGTTCCTCTCACAATTCCTGATAGTCAGCAATTTTTTGCCGCACTGCAGCAGAAATAAATAAATTGCCAATGGTATCCGAATACATCAAACCTTTTTCCGTTGGATAGATACGATTCTCTTCACGCATTAGAAAGCTATGCTCCAATAAAAAACTCAACTCTTCATAAGTATCCAAAGGTGAATGTTGAAGTTGCTGTTGATACGCTTCTAAATCAAGACCGGTGACTTTTAAGATTGATTTTATAATATACCTGCGTTTCAATTCATCATCATCCAACAAATAGCCATAACGCGCTACGTCAAATTCTGTTTCGTCAAGATAGCCATCGATAATCTGATTTATATTTTTCTCTTCCACAGCATATTTGCGGGAATAATGAACATTGCCCCGATACGATCTGGCACCACATCCGATACCAATCATTTCATTTTCCTGACAGCCATACACGGGAAAAAGTTTCTTCTGCTTATCTTTGCGGATAAAGTTACGCATAGAAGTTTGCAAATAGTGATTGTCTTTTAGAAATTCTTTGCCAACTTCATATAATCTACACATCAGCTTTACATCTCGCTGCGCATTTGCGTATAAACTCGTTTTCTCCCGAATATAGAGCGGATATAAAAACACTTCTTCTGGTGCATAAGCAACGATTCTTTCAAGGGAAGCTTTAAAACTTTCTACGGTTTGCGTTGGGATTCCATAGATTAAATCCAAATTTCTAACCGGAATGTCTTCCGCAAATAAAAGTTCCAGCGCATTTTCAATCGCTGGAAGCGGTTCCTTCCGATCAATACAGTGCAATTCACTCGCGGCAAAACTTTGAATGCCCATACTGATCCGATCTAGATGATACGCTTTCAACAGTTCTAATTTCCCCTTTGTAAGTGTCCGCGGCGACGTCTCTGTAGAAAAGAAGACGGTTGAAAAATCCACAGCTAAATACTGTGAGATCGCAAGCAGCAATTTCTCCAATTCGGCTTCTCCCAAAATCGTAGGCGTTCCCCCGCCTAGTATGACACTGGAAAAGGGACTTTTTTTGTTTCTTTGCAATCCTAAAAAATCTTGAACTGCCTGTATTTCCCGTACCATTCGCTCTACATATTGCTTAATTTTGCGCTGATTAAAACAAGTCGTCGAAAGTAAGTTGCAATATCCGCATTTATTTAAACAGAATGGAATATGCAGATATAACGTAATCTCCTTTCTATCGGCGTTTCGCCAAAGCATTTTTAAATCTATCGGTTCTGTAAAATCACGATATGCTTTCTTATGCGGATATGAATACATATAGCTGACAAATGGATTTTTCAGTATCGTATCTAATAATTTGTTCATCTTTTACACCTCATCTACCTGTGCTTCCTCGCGATTAGAGGAAAAAATGTTTATACGGCACATTCCATACAACTTCATGCGATACAATATGCCCTTCGTACCCTTCTTCCCCATAACAAGTACCATGATCTGAGGTGGCAATGCAAAACGTCCGATTCCGCTTTTTCATACAATCAAACAATGGTGCCAGACACTGATCTACATATTTCAACGCTTCACGTTGGCTTTCCACACAATCTAATTTAGAAGCAATTCTATTTTTATTGGAATGATGCTGGTTGTTTTTATATTTATCCAAATAGTAATAATTCGGTCCATGAATAGCAGAAATATTGATAAACAAAAAAACTCTTTGGGTATGATCGATTTCTTCCAAAAGTTTAATTGCCAGTCGAACCTGCTCTTCTGCTGATTTAGGATTTGTTACGCCAAGTTTTGGATTCCAGTAACTTTCCTGAAACATATTAGGAAACACATCATAAATACCGCCAATTTTACTAAAGAATACAACACCGCCGATACAAACGGTTTTATAGCCGACCTTTTCAAGCCCTTCCATAATATGCGCACCTTCAAAAAGATACGTATTGCTATTGCCATTATTTTGTCTAAGACCGGTCTTATTCGTCAGGAATAACCATTCCCGTTCATGCAGCGGCTGATAATGTATAGGTGTCGGCAAAAAACCGACAAAAAAGCTATGGTGCGCGGAATATGTATAATTACCTGTGGTATGGCGTTTATCCCATCCCCCATTTTGACACAGATTCGGCAAATTTCCCGCCAAATATTCCGCTTCCGCCGCATCATAACGCAATGTATCCAGTGATAGAAAAAGAATATCATCGTTGCCTACCACTTCATTCATATTTACCTTCATGGTCTGTTTCCTTTCATGATTTCGATTGCCTTCATTATTTCCCGAGAATACACAGTTTCAGGCGTACCTAATAAATGATGAAATAGATCACCAAAAGGATTGACGTCAATGACATATGGTTTATATCCTGGTGAACACACAATATCAATGCCTGCATACAAAGAATGAGGAAATACTTTCATCACATCAACTGCGGCGTTTGCAATAGCTGCCATCTGTTCTTTCGACAAAAAATCAGCAGCCGGCAGCCGTTTGTTGCCCAAATGCAGATTTGTAATCGGACTATTACTCAATCGCGTCAATAAATACTGTGCTGATTGATCAATTACTAAAACACGTGTATCAAACCCTTTGCCTCGAAAACTGGCTTTGGGAATCCATTTTTCTATATGTGCACCATTTTGCAAAACCCAATCAATCAAACTCGCAATCTTGGTTTTATCCGTAACGTAATTAACCTTCTGACTGCTGTAAAACAATTTTTTCCCTTGATGCGTCTCAACATTCAATGAAGTCCACAAATCTTCTTGACCAAGCTTCGAATGATTCCTATAGGCAAGGATACCAGTCCCCCCAGAGCCATATCGCAGCTTGATAAAACAGCGCAGCACATTTTCGCCATTACATTCTTGAAGCGCCTGATAACTCGCAGGCGTTTCTATTTTAGGCGGCAAAGAAAAACGATACGCCGATCCTTGCACTGCTAAACAGTCATAAGTTTGCTGTTTATCCATCATTTGCAGCATTTCCTGCAGATGTTGCATACACAAGATCTGTTTCTGGGCATGCTCTGCAAGGATTATTTCAATACACCCCAACAGCCTTTTCCAGCCGTCATACCATTGCTGAGGGGCAATCACCGGATAACGAGAGAAATCAATTGTCTCAATCTCACGCAGTGTTAAACCGCCGTCAACCTTGCCGCGCTTTAATATTTCACGATAAAGTTCCATATCTTTTTCAGGCGGTTCCAATCGAAGAATCGTATTCTGCTTCAGCATTTGCCTGAGATCGCATTTTCCACTTAAAAGTGCCTGCCAGGTAATTACCTGATATTCATGCAAATTCAGATCTTTTAAACAATCCACAAAACTACGGACCCGTCGCCCAACAGCGTCACCAATCACTAAGAAATTCATTGTCATCAAAACTTACTCCGTAAAATATGGATAACGGAATTCATCATCTTCATCTATATAAACATCCTCTTTACTGCATAGAACTTCAATATCAAAGGCTTTTGCTTTTGCAGTAATTTTCGCCAATAATTCATCCGAAACATAATTATACGTCAAGTCTAAAGTTTTTAACTGACGCAATTGCTCCATCTTTTCTAAAATTATGCTTGCACCTGTATCGCTTAAAGTTCCCAAGGACATATCCAAAACCTCTAGTCCTGGCAAGATATCCGAAGCAAAAATTTTCTCACAGATCTCATCGGCTAATTCACTATTTTTTAAACCCAAATATTTTATCTTAGGGAAATTACTGCGTTTCATAAACGGCTCTAGTGTAGCAATACTGCCATCAAAACCATATTCATCGACCCCTAAATACAATTCTAAATGCTCCAAATTTGGAATTTTCGCAGCAACGACATCTTCCAGCACTTCTGCAGACAGTCCCCCCGAAATCATCGTTAACTTTTTTAAGGTATCACTTGATACATCTTTCAGGCGCAGACCCGAAGCGCCCTTTATGATCAATTCTTCTAACTGAAATTCATTGACCAATGCACCTGCATCTGTGTGAATAATCCAGGAAATTTCACATTCTTCACTATCCATATCACCTAAAAAAATCTTTTTTAAATTAGGGAACTTTGCTTTATTTTCGACTAGATAAGCAATAATATCCTCAGGTGACTGCTCATAGGACTCTGTCCAATTGCCAATAATCAATCCAGGTAAGGCATACGAACCGTGTTCTTCAATATAAGCCGCTAATTTTTCCACCAATGTTTCTTCTTCGTCATAATCCACGTAAAATTTGATTTCTTCCATTCTTATCAGCCTCTTTTCATTTTTCTATTTTATTGTTCTTGTATGGAACGGCCTGCCAAATAGCGATGTCCGTATAGCCAAAAACAATTGAAAATACTGGTACTAACCAACACAAAATTGCATAAGGTGCATATTCATATGCACTAACACCTAGGATTCCACCTATATAAAATGCATGTACACTCCATGGAACCAAAGGTGCTGCCAACACTCCGCCATCTTCTAATGTACGTGATAAAACCCGAGCCGCTATCCCTCTTTCCTGGAAAACGGGCAGCAAAGCACGCCCTGGCAAAATAATACTGACCAGCTGGCTCCCTGTTCCCAAGAGCATGGCATAACTACTAAACAACGTCATGACGATCAGTCGCCCTGTTGTCTTTGCCAGCAGAATCATTGCATCTGTCAATACTGCTAAAATACGAATTTTCTCCAATACACCGCCAAAAGACACGGCAGCAATCAATAAGAAGATTGTACTCAAAACACTTTGTATCCCGCCGCGCGTTAACAATAAATCCAATTCCTGAACTCCAGTTTTTGCAACATATCCATTTACCATAACATCTATCATCACGCTAAATTCCTGTTGCTCGAAAAAATAAGCAACACCACCTGCAGCAAGGATACAAAAAAACAAAGTCAGTATGGGTGAACATCTGCGATACGCCAACCCTAATAAGAGTACAGGTGGAACCAATGCCCATGAAGATAACGTATACTGCATTCGCAATGCCTCCAATATGTAAATGACGCCCGTATTGACTTCCACACGCTCCCCCTTGCCCATCAAACTATAGACTCCTGCGGTCAAGATCACCGCCGGCAATGTTGTCCACAGCATAGAACGAATATGTGTGAATAACTCCACTTCACAAATCGAAGCAGTAATATAAGTTGAGCTGGAAATAGGCGACATCTTATCACCAAAATATGCGCCAGAGACAATTGCCCCAACAACGAACGGTAACGGATAACCAAGTACCTGTCCTATACCAAGCAATGCGATTCCCATTGTTCCCATCGTACCAAAAGAAGTTCCAGTCATTGTAGATGTAAGTATGCATAAAAAGAAAGCTGCCAACAAAAATAAGTTTGGCGAAAGTAAGGTAAGCCCCCAGTAGATTGTCATGGGAATTGTTCCCGATAAAATCCACATACTTATTAACATACCAATCTCGACAAGTAAAAAAATCGCCGGCATCACTCGCACAATTGATTCAAGCATCGCTTGTTTTAGTTCCAGCCAAGTATACCCCCAGAATCTGCCCAATACGCAAGTCATCACGCTGGCTGTAATTAATGATAAGATAGCAGGTGCTTTTAAGCCTACAGTACCATATAAAATAATACTAATCGGCAATATAAATCCAGCGATTGCCCACCCTACGGTCGGTGTTTTTCTTTCTGACATCATCACCCTCCATTACACTATGAGCGAAACAGGATATATAAAAACATACTATGAAGTAAACACTAAATTTTCAAGCTTGTCTTAATTTTACTGCACAATTAGAAAACTAATCCGAATATTTCCCATAGTATCATAATTATATAGTATTTTCTTTTCATCAACAATAACACCAAATACCCATTTCCGCAGCTTGATCCTCTCACCTAAATAAAAATAAACCTGTAACCCCAGATCTTTACAGGTTTATTCGCAATATCGTTTTATTGGGATAAATAGAGCCATCTGCCACAGCTGTAACAAACATTAACCTCATATCATAGGCTCAAACAGAGAACCGCTATTTTAAGTAAACATTTACAAAATAAACGTATATTCTTTCGTTTTTCAACAAACAATGTATACAATATAATTCCATCTATTGAATAGGTATTTTACCTAGACTAGCGAATTATCAAAGGGTAGCAACTATAAGGAGGTCTTTAGCATGAAATCGGTAATTGGTAAAACATCACAAAATTTTCAATGCACGAAATGTAAAAGCAAGGTCATGATCACGACTGAAACCATCGGTGTTTTCAGTGGAGATTCAGGATTACCGCTTGAAACATTTAAACGTAAAACCTGTGCGTCTTTTCCTCAAGTTCCGCAATGTGGTTCTTGTGACTATAGCCCACTAAAAAAAGCTGTTTCCTTTTAACTCAATATGAAAAGCAAGATTTATGATTTCATCTCATAGGCTTGTCGCATCGGTGATACTAAGGATCACTAGCAGCGGCAAGTCTTTTCCATTTTTCAAATGAAACTACTTTAATAAATCTTCATATAAACAACAAAAAAGCTTACAAGCAAAATGGTGTGCACCCCGTCAAGAGGACAGTCAAAAAATATAAGAATTTTTTGTAGCTCATCCGTAAGGATGGGCTGTTTTTTATGCAGCGATATAATGTTCATAATATTCGTAGGGAGTCATTACATTTAATCGACGCTGCAAACGTTCAAAATTGTAATAGTGAATATAGCAGCTAACTGCATGCATCAGGTCTTGTTTCCCTGTAAATTTATGACCATAATACATTTCACGCTTCAATACGCCCCAAAATCCTTCCATCGGTCCATTATCTATGCAATGACCAACTCGAGACATACTTTGTGTCATCTCATGTTCTATCAGTCTGCTATGAAAACTGCGGCTGGTATACTGAAATCCACGGTCACTGTGAAATAATGGGTGCGCCTGTGGATTGTTTTTTACAGCTTCATCAAAAGTGTTAAAGACCAACTTGTTATTGTTGTGGTCGCTTAGTACATATGACACAATTCGGCGATCATATAAATCCAATATAGCACTCAGGTAGAGCTTATGGATAACCGGACCTATACAATATTTAAATTCCGTCACATCAGTCAGCCACTTTTCATTTGGTGCATCAGCATGGAATTGCCGGTTTAGAATGTTTTCTGCTGTGTAAGCTGGATCAGGTGCCCGGCGAGTACAACAGTTTTGCCGGTGTTTAATATTTGACTGGATGTGTAATTTACGGTCAATGCGCAGAATACGTTTATCATTTATATGCTCATGATGCCAACGGTTCAAATCATCACGAATTCTGCGGTATCCCTCGTCTGGATGTTTTTCGTGAATTTCGATGACCTTCTTAGCCAGTCGCTCATTTTCCCGCTCACTTGGGCTTTTATCTCCTTTAAGCCAATGGTAATACGCTGAACGGGTTACATGAAAAATTGGGCAAAGTTCTAAAACCGAATAATGCACCGGCTCTGTCTGTGAAAGCTGTTTTATTGCTTCGTATTCTCTTTCCTTGCGTGTAAAGCCAAGGCATCCCTTCTTTCCAGTTCGTCCAGTTTTTTTAATGCATCAATCTCCATCTGCAACCAATGGTTTTTACGTTCCAGTTGGGCAACACAGTCCCTGAGTTCTTCTTCCGGGGTACGGCTGGGCAGTGTACCTGTTCGATGCCCACGGCGATCTTCTAGTCCAGATTTGCCCATCTGGCGATATTTTTTCATCCATATGAAAACCTGTTGATAGGATACTTTGTAAGCAAGTGCTGTTTGTCCATAATTGTTATCGTGAGCTGTACAATACTGAACAATTTCTAGTCGTTCTTCTTGTGTAGTCTTTCTTGATTTTGTCATGATACTGCTTCCTCCTGTTCGAAGCTGAAACTTCTCATGACTATTATACTTCTTTACCCAATTGAGTAATTGATCATTCTTACGAATTTGATATTTTTCGCAAATTTCTATTACGGGAATAGATCCGCTTAGATAGTCCTGGACAGCAGATAGTTTTACCTCTGGTGAATAGGCTTTAAAGTGAGTTCGTGCAATGAGACCTTTTATTCCTTCACTACGATAATTACATACCCATCGTTGAATTGTCATCGGGCTTATTTTTAAAGTCCTGGCCACTTCTCTATAACTGCATTTTCTTTCAATGACATCTTTACAGGCTTGCAGTTTCAATTTTAGAGAAACTTTACTTTTCTTTGACATAAAAAATACCTCCAGATAAGACAATGTTTTTTTTCACTGTCCTATCTAGAGGTAGCATACCAAAATGCCTGCAAGCCTTATAATTTCTAATGTGGTGCGGTTGATGGGATTTGAACCCATACGAGCTATGCTCGCCACCCCCTCAAGATGGTGCGTCTGCCGTTCCGCCACAACCGCGTAAAAATATATTCAGGTAAAAAAACAACACCATTACAAAAATGGTGCCGAGGACCGGAATCGAACCGGTACGGATATTTCTATCCGCGGGATTTTAAGTCCCGTGCGTCTGCCAGTTCCGCCACCCCGGCATTATATTTTGGAGCGGGTGAAGGGAATCGAACCCTCGTGACTAGCTTGGAAGGCTAGGGCTCTACCATTGAGCTACACCCGCGTAAACTGGAGCTGGCGAGAGGACTTGAACCCCCAACCTACTGATTACAAGTCAGTTGCTCTACCAATTGAGCTACACCAGCGAAAGATGGTGCCTTAGGACAGAATCGAACTGCCGACACGAGGATTTTCAGTCCTCTGCTCTACCGACTGAGCTACCAAGGCATAAATGGCGACCTGGATGGGACTCGAACCCACGACCTCCGCCGTGACAGGGCGGCATTCTAACCAACTAAACTACCAGGCCATATTGTTTTTTTGGTGGGCGATGACAGGATCGAACTGCCGACATCCTGCTTGTAAGGCAGGCGCTCTCCCAGCTGAGCTAATCGCCCATATAAAATTGGTGACCCGTACGAGATTCGAACTCGTGAAGCCGCCGTGAAAGGGCGGTGTCTTAACCGCTTGACCAACGGGCCGTAAATGGTGATCCACCCGCGACTCGAACGCGGGACACCCTGATTAAAAGTCAGGTGCTCTACCGACTGAGCTAGTGGATCATGTAAATGGCTGGGGCGGCTGGACTCGAACCAACGCATGCGGGAGTCAAAGTCCCGTGCCTTACCGACTTGGCTACGCCCCAATTTGGCTCCTTGAGTAGGACTCGAACCTACGACCGATCGGTTAACAGCCGATTGCTCTACCAACTGAGCTATCAAGGAATATAACCAGCAACTACCGACTTTCCCAGGGCGTTTCCACCCAAGTATCCTTGGCCTCTAAGTGCTTAACTACTGTGTTCGGTATGGGAACAGGTGGATCCACTTAGGCATCGTCACTGGATTCTTCAGAGTTATTCTCTGAAAACTATACAGAAGTTTTATTCTTGTATGAATTCTTGCATTTTAGTTTCTTTCTTCACTCTATTCGTCAAAGTTCATCTACCACGCCCTCTGACTTCGTCTTATTCGACTAAGCCACGGCTTTGGTATCTTCTCACTTCGCTCGAACTAAAGTGATTCACTAGGAACTTTCTCAAGTTCCTGTTCTCTACTTTAAGTCAAGCCCTCGACCTATTAGTACCAGTCAGCTGAACACATTACTGTACTTACACTCCTGGCCTATCAACCTTGTCTTCTTCAAGGGGTCTTACTAGATTACTCTATGAGAAACCTCATCTTAAGGCTGGTTTCACGCTTAGATGCTTTCAGCGTTTATCCTTTCCGAACGTAGCTACCCAACTGTACTCCTGGCGGAATAATTGGTACACCATTGGTTCGTCCACTCCGGTCCTCTCGTACTAGGAGCAGCTCCCTTCAAGTTTCTTACGCCCGCGATGGATAGGGACCGAACTGTCTCACGACGTTCTGAACCCAGCTCACGTACCACTTTAATGGGCGAACAGCCCAACCCTTGGGACCTACTTCAGCCCCAGGATGTGATGAGCCGACATCGAGGTGCCAAACCTCCCCGTCGATATGGACTCTTGGGAGAGATTAGCCTGTTATCCCCAGGGTAGCTTTTATCCGTTGAGCGATGGCCCTTCCACTCGGTACCACCGGATCACTAAGCCCGACTTTCGTCCCTGCTCGACCTGTCCGTCTCGCAGTCAAGCTCCCTTCTGCCTTTGCACTCTTCGCGCGATTTCTGTCCGCGCTGAGGGAACCTTTGGGCGCCTCCGTTACTCTTTCGGAGGCGACCGCCCCAGTCAAACTGCCCGCCTGACACTGTCTTGAATTTCGTTACTCTTACAGTTAGAATTCCAGTAAATGAAGGGTGGTATCCCAACAATGACTCCTACAAAACTTGCGTTCTATATTCTCAGTCTCCCACCTATCCTGTACATCATTTACCAAAATTCAATGTCAGGTTGCAGTAAAGCTCCATGGGGTCTTTCTGTCCAGTCGCGGGTAACCTGCATCTTCACAGGTATTTCAATTTCACCGGGTCCCTCGTTGAGACAGTGCCCAAGTCGTTACACCTTTCGTGCGGGTCGGAACTTACCCGACAAGGAATTTCGCTACCTTAGGACCGTTATAGTTACGGCCGCCGTTTACTGGGGCTTCAATTCACATCTTCGATTTAACTCTAAACGCTCCTCTTAACCTTCCAGCACCGGGCAGGTGTCAGCACCTATACGTCAGATTTCTCTTTAGCAGGCACCTGTGTTTGTGGTAAACAGTCGCTTGGGCCTCTCTTCTGTCGCCTTCAGTCGCTTTGCTCTGCTTGAGAGCTCACAACCAATGGCCATCCTTTTCCCGAAGTTACGGATGCATTTTGCCGAGTTCCTTAACGAGGGTTTTCCCGCGCACCTTAGGATTCTCTCCCCGCCTACCTGTGTCGGTTTGCGGTACGGGCACCTCTAATCTCGCTAGAAGCTTTTCTTGACAGCGTGGTCCATTCGATTTCTCTTCGGCCAAGGCCTTAGATACCCATCACTCCTCAGGTATTCAAGAGACGGATTTACCTGTCTCTCACCCTACAAGCTTAGACATACTATTCCATCAGTATGCTCGAACTTCCTTCTGTGTCACTCCATCACTCAAACAATTATTGGTGGTACTGGAATTTTTGCCAGTTGTCCATCGCCTACGCTCTTTGCCTCGGCTTAGGTCCCGACTTACCCTGAGTCGACGATCGTTGCTCAGGAAACCTTAGGCTTTCGGTGGAACAGATTCTCACTGTTCTTTTCGCTACTCATACCGGCATTCTCACTTCTATACTCTCCAGCACTCCTCACGGTATACCTTCTTCGTGTATAGAACGCTCCCCTACCCAAGATATATTTTTCAATATCTTGACGCGACTTCGGTTCTGTGCTTTAGCCCCGGACATCTTCGGCGCAAAACCTCTCGACCAGTGAGCTATTACGCACTCTTTAAATGGTGGCTGCTTCTGAGCCAACATCCTGGTTGTTTGTGAAGTTTTACATCCTTTGCCACTTAGCACAGCATTGGGGACCTTAGTCGGCGTTCTGGGCTGTTTCCCTCTTGACTACGGATCTTATCATTCGCAGTCTGACTCCCAAGCTATCAGTATAGCCATTCGCAGTTTGACTGGGTTCGGTAAGCTTTACGCCCCCTAGCCCGATCAGAGCTCTACCGTCTATACTTATCACTTGAGGCTAGCCCTAAAGCTATTTCGGGGAGAACCAGCTATCTCCGCGTTCGATTGGCATTTCACCCCTATCCACAACTCATCCCAAAACTTTTCAACGTTCACGGGTTCGGTCCTCCACGCAATTTTACCTGCGCTTCAACCTGGTCATGGATAGATCACTGCGGTTTCGGGTCTACAATATATAACTCTCGCCCTATTAAGACTCGCTTTCGCTTCGGCTCCGTATCTTCTACTTAACCTCGCTATATACTGTAACTCGCCGGTTCATTCTTCAATAGGCACGCTGTTGACCACATAAGGGTCTTCAACTGCTTGTAGACATACGGTTTCAGGTTCTATTTCACTCCCCTCCCGGGGTTCTTTTCACCTTTCCCTCACGGTACTATGCGCTATCGGTCGCCAAGGAGTATTTTGCCTTGGAGGGTGGTCCCCCCTGCTTCCCACAAGGTTCCTCGTGTCTCGTGGTACTCTGGATCCTGACCCTCAGATGCAGCTTTTTGCTTACAGGAGTTTTACCTTCTACGCTCGATCTTCCCAGATCGTTCAGCTAAGCCATTTCTGATTTGTGTCAGTCCTCAACCCCAGTCAACCGAAGTTGGCTGGTTTGGGCTCTTCCCCGTTCGCTCGCCGCTACTTAGGGAATCTCAATTGATTACTTTTCCTCCGGGTACTTAGATGTTTCAGTTCCCCGGGTCTACCTCCTCATGCTCTCAGGCATGGGTAACAGTCCATTACGACTGCTGGGTTCCCCCATTCGGATATTCATGGATCAATGCCTACTTGCGGCTCCCCATGACTTTTCGCAGCTTATCGCGTCCTTCTTCGGCTCTTGGCGCCTAGGCATCCGCCGTATGCCCTTAGTAGCTTGACTTATGGTACTCTCCGAACACGTCTATAAACGCACATCTGCTTCGTTGCTCCTCGGTAAAATCACTCGACGTAATTTCCATTACGACTCGCGCTTTTCCCTGTGGTGCGCCTTGCATCTGTACATTTCTAGTCTGTTCTAGTTTGTACTTAAAATCAATTTAGCCATTAAGTTTATACTTAAATGCTTAATTTTAATTTGAATCCTAAAATGCTCGTTAATTCACTCTCTAAAATATAGAGAGGTTTTCATACATTTTATTTTCTTCTGTGTAGTTTTCAAAGAACATCCGCAGAGACTAAAAAGCTCCGCTTTTCATAATTATCTGTTTAAGATAGTTTATGGTGGAGACGAGCGGGATCGAACCGCTGACCCCCTGCTTGCAAGGCAGGTGCTCTCCCAGCTGAGCTACGCCCCCATATGAGAACAGATATTTATTTGCAAAAATAAAATGGTGGGCCTAAGTGGACTTGAACCACTGACCTCACGCTTATCAGGCGTGCGCTNTTTCAATGACATCTTTACAGGCTTGCAGTTTCAATTTTAGAGAAACTTTACTTTTCTTTGACATAAAAAATACCTCCAGATAAGACAATGTTTTTTTTCACTGTCCTATCTAGAGGTAGCATACCAAAATGCCTGCAAGCCTTATAATTTCTAATGTGGTGCGGTTGATGGGATTTGAACCCATACGAGCTATGCTCGCCACCCCCTCAAGATGGTGCGTCTGCCGTTCCGCCACAACCGCGTAAAAATATATTCAGGTAAAAAAACAACACCATTACAAAAATGGTGCCGAGGACCGGAATCGAACCGGTACGGATATTTCTATCCGCGGGATTTTAAGTCCCGTGCGTCTGCCAGTTCCGCCACCCCGGCATTATATTTTGGAGCGGGTGAAGGGAATCGAACCCTCGTGACTAGCTTGGAAGGCTAGGGCTCTACCATTGAGCTACACCCGCGTAAACTGGAGCTGGCGAGAGGACTTGAACCCCCAACCTACTGATTACAAGTCAGTTGCTCTACCAATTGAGCTACACCAGCGAAAGATGGTGCCTTAGGACAGAATCGAACTGCCGACACGAGGATTTTCAGTCCTCTGCTCTACCGACTGAGCTACCAAGGCATAAATGGCGACCTGGATGGGACTCGAACCCACGACCTCCGCCGTGACAGGGCGGCATTCTAACCAACTAAACTACCAGGCCATATTGTTTTTTT